>NZ_CP076129.1:343125-686250 GCF_018736065.1 Flammeovirga kamogawensis | reverse complement strand
AATAAAGTTTCTGTAAAAATCAATAATGGTTCATGGTATAACCTAAATCATGAATCGGTCATTATGCAATCTCAAGAAAAAGCAAGAGGAGGTATGCAACACGGTGGTTTTAATACAATTCGTTTATCAATACCAACTCAAAATCTATCAGTAGGAGAAAATACTTTTTATTTTAAATTTAATCATTCTGATGCTATCTCAAATGGTTTTAGAGTGATAGATTTTAACCTTCTTGATGAAAATAAAGCAAGGCTTTTAGAAGAAGATTTCTTTACCAAAGTAGCACCAATTGATTGGGTAGGACCTTATACAGATGAACAATCTATTGCAGAAGGAGAAACATTATGGAGAGAAGGAAATTTATGGTCAAATTATCTTGAAGAAGGACAAAAAGGATTTTGGTATGGATACGAATTACAGGCACACCAACCTTTGTCTGCAAAGTGTGCAGATTGTCATACACAAGATGGTAGAGACCTTGAGTTGTTTTCTTATTCTAATAAATCTATTATTGAAAGAGCAAAATTTCATAACCTTTCAGAAAATGAAGGAAGAAAAATAGCAAGCTATATAAGATCGTTATCAGGAACTCACGATAATATTAATAGACACGGAAGACCTTGGAACCCTCCTTATCAACCGGGGCCTTCTTTAAAAGGAAAAAGTATAGATTATTGGGCAGCAGGTGCAGGTTTAGATGCCGTTCTTGATCATGATAGCGATATGCTAGAATACATGTTCCCAAATGGAGTAAATGAAAGTAGTGTAAAGGACTATTTTGATGCAGATAAATTTGAAGATAGAACTGTTTTACCGTTAGCCATTCAATTTCCTGATTGGAAACATTGGTTGCCAATGGTACACCCTAAAGATGCCTTCAATAAAGACAACTTCTATAATCAAACATACGATGAGGTTAAGAATGCTGAATTTATAAAAGAAGGTGGTGAGAAAATAACACGTAATCCTGATGCAGCTTATGAAATCCTGAGAGATCATTTATTATCATTACCAAAATTAGGCGATGGTATTTCTATAAATCTATCGGCAATGTCAGATGAAGCGATAGACGAGTTGAAGTACTATCATGAAACTTTCCGATGGAATTATAGATATTTTCAGGCACAAGGGGCTACAGATTTAGATCCCAATGCTAATGTAGATCATTGGCGTACTAAGGTAGGAAAAGGGTTGAATGCGTTATCAGATGATATTGGACAAGAGTTAGCTGCTACAAGTTTAGCAAGATTAATGGCCGTGAAAAATTTTGAGTTTATGCAAGAGTTTAATCTTCAAGATAAAGCGCCTGATCATATCTTGGCAGAAGATAACCCAAACCCAAGACAATGGTTCCATGGCGACTCAAAACACGTATTTGAAGTACCTGCTCATATGACAGGGTGTGTTGATGGGGATTGTCTTACTTTTGATGGCCAACCAAATGCAACTGGTGAGTACGAATCTTCTGTTTGGTATCACCTTCAATCGATTTTAGCAGGTGGAGAAGGAGAACAATGGTGGAACGGTCCTGTTGATTATAATTACCAACCAGAGTTCATCTTATTAAGTTCTCATTCATCAGGGATTTACGATGTACTAAGATATTATCACAGTCTAGCTTCGTTGTATCAAATTAAAACATGGTCTGGAGATCTTAATCCAAATGATGGTTACGGTTTTAGAATTAGAGTTCAAGGTCCGTGGTACTTTTTTGGTAAAGAACCAGATGCCCAAAGGTCTCAATTTAAAGGATTTAGTCCTGGGTATTGGCCCTCGTTATTGGATGAAGTATATCCTGGTTTAGGAAAATGGGTGATAGAAGCATTATTAACTGAATTTTTAGAAGCGGTTAAGAAACATGATCTTTCAACATGGAAAAGATGGGACGGTATTAACAATACTGATGCGTCTCAATACCTAGATCCTATTGCTAAATCTGAGGTGATAGATATAACTTTAAATGATGGAGATCCTATATTTAGTGAATTAGATCCATCAGCACCGCTTTATGCAGACCATATGTATTGGTCTATTCAGCAAGCTATTAAGTTTGGAGTAGATTGTTCTATAGTACAAGAAATGATTGATTGGAGTACAGAAGCATGGCCTAATATTGATTGGTCTTTTGATCTAACTCCTCACCTGCAACTTCAATTACCAAATAATGCGAAATTTTTTAACGAAATAAATGTTGTAAAAGCAGTTGTGTCAAGTGAAGGAGTAAGCCCTGAATATATTTGGGAAGTGAACGGTAATGCAGTCTCTTATTATGGAAAAGAGTTACCAAAAAACTTTTTACATGCAGGAGATAGTATTGTTTGTCATTTTACAAGTAATGCATCTTGTTTAACCTCTTTCAGTGTTTCAGATACTATTGTAATCCCTAATGATATTACCATTTTATCAAAAATAAATGAGGGAGAATGGCAACCAATTAATAATACATTAGCATGTATTGGTGATGAAATTACATATAAATTAGAATTAGAAATAGACCCTATACTTTGGTTAGATGCCTATCAAATTTCAAATTCTACTTTAGAAGATGGAGCTGAAGTAAGAACTTGGGAAAATAAAGCAACGGGATTACAGAACGCGTCTATTCTAAACGAAAGTGCAATCCCTGTTTATTCAAGCCATGCATTTAGAGGTAAGCCAGCAGTTGTTTTTGGAAAAGACAAGGTAAGTAGTGGCTTAAAACTTATTGAAGCTTCGGAAACGGATTTCTTAGAAGAAGATTGGACAATATTTGTTGTTCATACTATTGATAATGTGGATAATTGGTCGAATACTATTGGTAATAAGAATGGACTCACAGAAGATGGCTTTTTCTATAGAGTATCAAAAACAGGTCAAGAAGCATTATCAGGTGGATTTACAACATTAAACTCGGGACCTAATTTATTTCCAATGAGTAAAGTTTCAGTTTTATCAAAAAAAGGTTTACAACTACAATCTTACAATAATGGTCAACTAGAGCATGATTTTGAAATAAATGCTGATGATCGTCTTTCTAATCAAAATGCTTTAATGTTAGGGCAAATTAGTGTAGGTAAAAATCAAGCAAGATATCATGATGGTTTAATTTCCGAAGTAATTATTTTTGATAGAAAATTAAATGATTCTCAGAGAGAATTAGTAGAGGCTTATTTATCCTATAAATGGGAACTTGATGGAACTTTAAGTCTTCAAAATGGATACCATAGAAACTCGCCATTAGATGTTACTATAACAACACCAATACAAGATGTTTTGCCTCTAAATCAATTTATAAACGAGCAAAAATACGTGATTATTGATAATAATAGTTTTGGCAATCTTGTAGTAAATTATAACTCATCTGATACGGATGGTACTACTTATCAAATTAAAAAGAATGGAAATGAACTAGATAATATCATTTCTTATTCATTAAATAACAATTCAGATTATTATGCTACTGCTGTAGATGTATTTGGGGGAGACCAAATTACATTGAGTGCAAATGTAAATTTAAAGGATAATTATTTCTGGAGATCACCAAACGGACAAGAGCAACCAATGAATACTTCACTATCATGGCAAGCAATTGATAACGATAGTTGGGATGGTCAATGGGAATTAGTTATCCAGAATAGTTGTGGAGCAGGAGAAACAATTATACCATTCGATTTAAATGTTTATACTTCTGAAAGTGAACTATTTCAATACGGAAAAGTTACTTTCAATCAATTAGAGCCAGATACTTGGACACAAGTAAACTTTACAAATCCATTAGTACAAACACCAGTTGTAACATTAGGACCTTTATCTTTTAATGGAAGTGATCCGTCGACTTACCGTATTAGAAATTGTACCGAAAATGGTTTTGAAATTCAAATTAGAGAATGGGATTACCTGAACAGAATTCATAATAAAGAAGTATTGTATTTTTTAGCTGTTGTACCTGCACTTAACTCTTTTGGCAACCTAAAAATAGATAAAGGAGAACTGACAGTAAACGATAGTTGGCAGACCTATAATTTTGAAGGATCTTTTATAAATCCCCCTGTTGTGCTTACTAATGTAGTTTCTGATAATGAGAATAAAACGAAAGTAATTCAAATTAGAAATGTAACGCCTATTGGTTTTGACTATAAATTAATTGGACAAGAAAGTACAATAGAAGCAATTACAGCAGAGCAGATGCACTTTATAGCAATAGAGAAAGGAGAAAGTGCAATAGGTGATAACTATATTGATGCAGGATATATTGAAAACACAGTAAATTCTACATGGTCTACATTTAATTTTCCAACAAAAGTTACTGAAGCTGGTTTGTTTGGAAATGCACAAACAACAAATGATGTAGAACCTTATTCTCTTAGATACAAAGAATTAACTAATGAGAATGTACAGTTTTTCTTACAGGAGGAAAAATCTCTTGATAGTGAAATTCTACATGCTAGTGAAGATATTGGATGGGTAAGGTTTAAAGAAAGTAATACTTCAACTTCAGCTGAAAGGGTAGTGCAAAAGAATGAAGAAATTGTTGCTTCATTGAATGAGGTGGAAGAAGATTTTAAATTATATCCAGTACCTGTTATTTCAGAATTAAATATTGTAAGTGAGAAGATCATTACTTCTTATCAGATATTTGATGTTGTAGGAACTACTATTGATTCTAATCAGAATTTTAAGAAAAGTTCTACTTTAAAAATTGATATGATGAATATGAAATCAGGTGTATATATAATTATGGTTGGATTTATTAATGGAGATCAAGCCGTAAAGAAATTTTTTAAACAATAAGGTATATTAATGATAATAATAAAAACATTAACATCAATTTAAATTACTGAATATTAGAGTATTAAGTGTTGATTAATGCTTAATTAAGCCACTATTAGAATTCTGTTATCAAAATCTATGTATTTCACTTTATCAAATTTTAAATATTATTAATTGAAGAAGCTGAAATGATGAAGAATCTGTTTTCTAGTGCTTAAAAGCAACAATAATTACTTAATACTCAATTTTTTACTCATCGGGTATTAATACCAAAATGAAATGAATACTATAACTTTACTATTTAGTAAGCTATGAACAAAAAAAATATACTCTTTTACTTATTTATACTCTTTGCCCAATTTTCATTTGCGAAAGATATATACGTATCTGCAGATGGAAGTAATGAAAATGGAGGGACATCTTTAGAAGATGCGTATGCTGATTTAAATAAAGCATTTATTACGTCAGCACATGATGACATTATATATGTTGATGGGACTGCTGGTGTAATTTATCATCCAACTGCTTTTGGTATTGGAAGGAGACTGTCGATTATTGGGATAAATAATGCCATAATTGATACTAAATTAGAAGATGACTCACAAAATAAATTCTTTAATTATACTCATAAAGATGTTGATGCATACTTAAATGTTGAAAATATTACATTTATAAATGGAAATGGACATTTTAATGGAGCTGCTCAAATTGGAGGAGGGTTTCTCATTAACACAACAGGTGTAGCTACTTTTAAAAATTGTATTTTTAAATCAAACTCATCACCAAAACATGGTGGTGTATTTGCCATTCAGCAAGGTACTATAAATTTCCAATCATGCGTATTTGAAGAAAATACTATAGAAGGAGTTTTTAATGGTGGAGCTATTTATGCAGAAACAACTTTACCAGTTGAGATTACTGTGTCTGATTGTTTATTTAAGAATAACTCAATCGGAGGTAATGGGGGTGCTGTTGCAACACTATTTAAAGATGTAGACTCTGAAAATATAATTTTTGACAAAAGTTTAAAAATTTCAAATTCTACATTTTATAATAACTCATCTACTAAATCTGGAGGAGCATTATGTGACATAAGCTCAGGTGCTGGAACTATTGAAATTGAAAATGTTACTATAAATGGTAATACCACTGTAGGTAATGCAGGTAATTGTGGTGGGCTGTACCTAAATGCTTCAACAGTTAATTATTTAATTGAAAATAGTATTGTTTATGGAAATACAACACAGTTAAATGGAAATGCAATTTCAGATCTATCAATAAATGACGCAGCAAGTATAACAATCAAGGCATCTATATTTGGGGGAATCATTAAAAATGATGTCTTAATTATTGAAGATGCAGATAATGATGCTACTTCAATTGATGAAATATCTATATATGGATCTGTATCTTCTGCTGTAAATGAAAATGTACCTGAATTAGCTCTTACGTTTAATGAAGCAGACGGTGTTATTTCTTTTGCTTCAGACGCACTTCCAATCAACTTCGCAGATGCTTCTTTATTAACAGGAAGTGATGACCACGCTTACCTTACTGATCAATTAGGAAATGTAAGAAGAGTAGTTGAAGGTAAATTTGATGCGGGTGCTTACCAATTAGATGGTGTAGCAACTGTTGAAGAAGTAGTAAACGATAATGTTGCTCCAACTGATCCAAGTAATATTACATTTTCTAATATAGGTGAAACTAGTTTTGATGTTTCATGGGAAGCATCTACAGATGCCGTTATGTTTGGTTATTATGAAATACAATTAGATGATACAACGCCAATAACTACAAGTGCATTATCAACATCTTTTAGTGGGTTAACTTTAAATACTGAATATACAGTAAAAGTAAAAGCAGTAGATTATAAAGGTAATACATCTAACATTGTTGAAGTAAAACAAACTACTGCAGGAGCGATTACTCCAGTGGTACCTACAAATCTTCAGGTATCGAGCGTTACAGCAACATCTGCAACAGTATCTTGGGAGTCTAGTGTAGCTAGTGGTTTAAGTTATGTAGTCTTTTATGATGGTAAAGAAGAAGAAGTATCTGCTTTAACTTATAAGCTAGAAGGTTTAACTCCAGGTACTGAGTATTCAGTTACAGTTAAATCAAAAAATGCTACAGATGAATTTTCAGAAGCTAGTGAACCTCTAGTATTTAGTGCATCATCTCATGTATCTCAAACATATTATGTTAGTGCTGCCGGAAGTAATGATAATGATGGTTTAACAGCAGAGACTTCTCTTTCTACATTTTTAAGCGCTTACAACAAATCATTAGATAGTGATGTAATTGTAATTGATGGTGAAATTGAATATTCTACATCAATTGGTATCCAGAAAAACTTAACGATTAGAGGAATTAACAATGCGACTCTAGATGCTAAAAATGCATTAAAGTTTTTTAATTTCAATAAGGAAGAAGAAGGCAGTTATTTAATTCTTGAGAATATCCATTTCAAAAATGCAAATGGTAAATATAACGGAGCATCTGTTGAAACAGGTGGTGCAATGACACTTAACTCACCTGGTATGGTGACTATTTCAGGATGTACTTTTGAAAACAATAATTCTTCACTTAATGGAGGTGTGATTACTATCCAAAATGGTGAGATAGTAATTAGCAAATCAGTTTTCAATTATAACAGTAACATTATTGATGAGTCAAAACCAAACGGAGGTGTTATTCATCTTTCATCAACTACAAATTCTGTTAGTTTAACAATTGATCAAAGTGTTTTCAAAAACAATGTATCACAAACTCATGGAGGTGTGTTAAATGTAGAAACAAACGAAGCGAATGGTCATTCATTTGATATTGATATTCTTAACTCAACATTCTACGGAAACCAAACAAATGCTGCCGGGGGTGTAATTTTCCTTGGAAATAAGGGAGAAGGAACTTTAGACCTTGTAAACGTAACCATGGCAAAAAATAGTACTTTAGCTACCTCAGGTAATAGTGGTGCTATTCGTTCTATTAACGATCTAGCAGTTGTTACTATTAATAATTCATTGATTTTTGATAATAAGTCAAACTATGGTTCAGAAACTGAAGTGATGTCAGATTTATCAACCAATGGAAGTGCTAATTTCACTCTAAACAATTCAATCATTGGTGCTATCGTTAATGGTAATATTGCATCCTTAAATGGAGCAAATTATTTAAATGGAAAAGTATCAGGAACTGTTGCATCAGAAATACCAGATTTAGTTGTAGAAGATATTACTGAAAACAATGTTGTTCCTTTTGCAAGTGATGCAATTGCTGTCAACTTTGGTTCTGCAGCATTACTATCTGCTAAACCAGCACATGGAACGTATTTAGTAGATCAATTAGATAACGTAAGAAATGTTGTAGAAGGTGCTATTGATATAGGAGCCTATCAAATTAATGGTGCATTTAACGTAGAAGATGTAACGAACGATGTGTCATTTCCTTCAGATGTAGCAAATATTGTTTTTGCAGAAGTGATGTATAATTCTTTCGAAGTATCATGGGATGCATCCACTGATAACGTAGGTGTTGCTCATTATCAAGTTCAACTAAATGATGAAGAAACAATTGATGTATTTGGTACAAACTATAAATTTGAAGAACTAACGGCAGAAACAGCTTATTTAGTTAAAGTAATTGCAGTGGATGTTGCAGGAAATAGTTCTAATGTGATGAGTGAATCAGTGACTACATTGGAGAAACCTACATCATTCCCAACGCCAGTAGTACCTTCAAATGTAAGTATTTCAGAAATTTCTCAAACTAGTGCAACCGTAACATGGGATAACCCTGAAGTTGAAGGTTTATCATTTGAAGTTAAGGTAGGTGATGAGATATACGAAACATCTGAGTTTTCATATATGTTAGAAGGTCTTACAGCCAACACAGATTATGAAGTAGCTGTATTATCTAAAAATGAAATTGATGAAAAATCATCTTTAACTGAGGCAATAGCTTTCAAAACACTTGAAGAAATTGTCGATACACAGAAAACGCTTTATGTAAGTAGTACAGGTAATAACGAAAATGATGGTTTATCATTAGAAAATGCTGTACTCGATTTAGTAAAAGCTCACTCACTAGCAGCTAATGGTGATAAAATTATAATTGATGGAACGGTTACTCACACTACTTTCTTTGGTATTTCGAAGAGTTTAGAAATTGTAGGTCAAAATAATGCAACATTAGACGGTGGCAACCTTACAAAATTCTTTATCCATAACGATACCGAGGAGGATGCTTATTTAAAGATAGAGAACATCAGCTTTAAAAATGGTAATGGTGAAGTACCTTTTGAAGGAAATAAAGTGGCTCAGCTTGGAGGTGCAATTCTTGTAAAAACTGCAGGTACAATAGATATCAAGAACTGTACATTTGAAAACAACACTGCTGCTCTTGGAGGAGGTGCTTTAGCAATACAGTCAGGTACATTAAACATCATTTCATCTTCATTCATAGGTAACAAAACTGCCGTAGTCAATAAAAACGGTGGTGCCATTTTAGTGAATTCTGGTCAAGGTGTATGTAACGTAAATATTTACCAAACTTTATTTAAAGACAACGTTTCTTTAGGTCATGGTGGAGCAATGATTATTGAAGGTGTAACAAATGATGCCCATATCTTTATCCAGAACTCTACAATCTATAACAATGAAACGGCCAATGCAGGTGGTGCCTTTCTTATTGCTGGAAAAGACGAAGAAAACAAAGGTACTTTAACATTAGAAAATACGACAGTTGCTAATAATTACACAATAAATAACTCTGGTAATGCAGGAGGAATTAGAGTTGTAAACACAGCATTTGAGGTCTTGATTAATAACTCAATTATTTTTAATAATAAGTATAATTACGGACAAGATACCGAGTCGAATTCTGATATATCTTTTAAGGTAGGGGTGAAATCAGTAATTAATTCATCTATTATTAGTGCGGTATTAGAATCAGATAATAATGAACCTTCGACAGGGGATGGTAGAACAAAAGCGGGTATATTAGTAGGAGCTACAATAACAGGTGCGCCTTCTTTATCTCTCAACGAAATTAATGCAGACGGTGTAGTAAGCTTTGCAGACAATTCACTTGCTGTAGGATATGCTAAAGCAGAATATTTCACAAAAAGAGAAGGGACTAGTTTTGTAACTGATCAATTAAATAATCTAAGAGTTGTTCAAAATGACAGAATTGATTGTGGTGCATTTCAATTAAATGGAAAAGTGAATGCAGACGAATTAGAAAATGATAATGCAGCACCAACTGCACCTTCAAATGTTTCATTCCCATCAGTAAGAGTAAATTCAATTACATTAAAATGGGATGCTTCTACAGATGATGTAGCCGTTTCACATTATCTAATTAGTATTGGTGAGGAGGAGCCTATAACAACAGTTCTAAATGAACATACTTTTACTGATTTGGAAGAGTTGACAAATTACTCATTTAAGCTCCTTGCAGTAGATTATTTAGGTAACGAATCTGAAATTGTTACTGTAGAACAAGAAACTGATGGTGTGCGTGTTCCACTAGTTCCTACGAATATAGAAGTACTTAATATTACTTCAAATTCAGCAAGAGTAAGTTGGGATATCGCTGACATAACGGGATTATCTTTTGTGGTTAGCCTTCAAGGAGAGTGGATGGAAACTACAGATACTTTCATAGACCTAACTAACTTGGATAGTAACAGAGAGTATAGTGTTACTGTATTTACAAAAAATGAGATTGGTGAAGTTTCAGCAGAATCAGAAGCAATATTCTTTAATACATTAACAGAAGAAGAGGATCCGATTTCATCTATAGATTTAAATCAAATCCAGTTTGATGCTTATCCAAATCCATCTTCTTATGAAATGACAATTAATGTTGGTCTAAATCAATATGCTGTAGAAGTATATGATACATCAGGAAGAAAAGTTTACAATACTGAAGTTGAAGGATCAGATTTTAAATTGAAATTGAAAACAGGTATTTATATTTTAAGAGTAGTTTCTAACGAAAATGTTCTAACAAAAAGAATTGTGTTTAACTAAAAAATATATGAACTCACCATTAGGCGTTAAATCTTAATGGTGAGTTTTACTACCCTTCTTCTCATATAACTACTTAAATGTTTACTCATGAAAACTATAAAAACAATAATTTTAATCTTACCCGTACTTTTCTTTGCACTAACAACTAGTGCTGCTAATATTAAAAAGGTTTTTGCTCAAAATAATATATTATTTATTAATTCACCTGAAAAAGGAGTTTTACCCAAAATTAATGCATATAGTTATATTTATGATAGTGAAAAAACATGGTTAGACAATAATGCTTTATTCTATCCTTTAGTATCAGATTTGGCAAAACAAATGTCGTTAAAAGAAGCGGTAGATTTTGAGATACAAAGTGCTATGAAAATGGGTATTGATGGCTTTTCATTTATTTATGTAATCTCTAAAAATAATAATTTATACAAACGTTATAATGAAATTATAGAAGCGTATTTTGAAGTTGCAGAAGAGAAGGGATATCCATTCTATTTTAATATTGCTTTAAAATTTGAACCTAATAATAATCTTGATGAAGCCATTGCAGATGCTTCAGGAGTTTTAAAACACTTTACCAATAACAAGTATAGCTTCTCCAAAAATTGGCATATTGAAAATGATAAAAAAGTGATAATGCTTTCAAAAGTAAAAAGTTTACTGACGAAAGAGGAACGGAAAAAAATGGAAAAATCAGATGATATGATATTCGATATTTCACTTTTATTTAACAGAATTGATGCAATACTGCAACCTACTATAGAAGACTATAATTGTATATACACATGTATTTGGCCAGGTAGGAAAAAGGAAGTTATTGAAGCTAGTAAAAAGTTTTATACAGTAAAGATGGAAGCATTTCATATGCGAGAAGAAAAACTTATTGAAAGATTTAATAACAACTTAAAACTTACAAATAAACCATTTGTTCATTCTATTTACCATGATCATGTTTCTAGTTATTATGTTGAAATAGACAGTAAGAAGAAGAAACCAAGAGCGTTTGTTATAAAAGAAGATTTAAAGATCAATGAATGTTACAAAGAATATGATGATTTATCATTATCGAAAGGGTTAAGGTTAGGGTTTGAACAAGCAAACAATTTTAATGCTTCTATTTTGATTTTGAATTCTTGGAATACATACATTGAAGGCTCTCAATTTAGACAAGAATATAACCATGGATTTGGATTAGGTCCTTTATTAAATACTTTGGTTGAGATATGGAAAAATGAAGAGGTAGATCAGGGAGTTTTTGTAGCTTATAGAAATAAACAAAAAGTAGATAGCAATTTTCTTGATTATAAAGTTAGAAAATCAATTGGTGATACTCAATATTCTCAAGATTCAATCGAAGTAATAACTTATACAAAAAAGCCTTCTAAGGTTATAATAGAAGGTACTGGAAAGTTAGCTATTGGTAGTGGTTTACAGATAACAACTATACCATGGAAAAAAGGGAATTTAAATATTTCATTAGTAACAGAGGGTGTTGAAATTGCAAATCTAACGACTACGAGGGAAATTCGAGAAGTAGACAATAGAAATCAACCTAATGTAATCTATCAATCTAGTTTTGATAAACGTATTATTAAAGATTTGGTAAATACCCTAGCAACTCAAGAGGTAAATTATTTTAATATAAGGTTTATGCTTGATCCGGTGGAAAAAAATCAATGGTTAAAAATAGAAGAAGAGAGAATGCATTCTCATCTTACTAATCTAATTCTTAATGAAACTAATAATAAGGCATACCGAAGTAATGAGTCTAAAAATAATGAGCGCTATGAAAAGAAAGTGAAGAAGTTATTACCAGAATTTCATTATGAGGTATGGAAAGAATTGAAAGAAGAAAAATTACTTGAAGTCTCCTCTTCAATTAATAATTATGACCTTTATAATTTACATAACACCTATAACGTTTTAGAGATTGATTAGAGCATTTTATCTATTTTTAATAGTGATAAATTCTATCAGAACTCTACTGAAAAAAGCCCTACAGGATTATATTCTGTGGGGTTTTGTTTTAATTAAAAACGCTAGGATTTTGAGATCGTATTGAAGTAATAAGACATTGGATACTCAAGAGTAAGGTTAAAGGGAAGTTGAACTAAGTATTTTTTGAATTTTATACAGAAGAGTAAAAGGGAACTCGAAACTCATGAATTAATAGGTATTCCATATTATTAATAAATAGCTTTACATTTAGAGAAAAAATAAAATGTTATGAAAAAAAACATCTCAATACTTTTTCTACTTCTCTTAATTCTTTTTTTATCCTGTAAAGAAAATGTGACTTTAGATGAACCAAATTTAGATGTTCCTGCAAATGAAGTCATTATTAGTTTAGAAGAGTATAATACAGCTCCAAGAGAACCTGTAGCTTTGGAAGATTACTCTATAGAAGAGGATATCTTGAAAATTACCTACAGTGCAAGTGGGTGTAGTGGAGGTTCTTGGGTGGTGAAATTGATAGATTCGGGATTACTATTAGAATCATATCCTCCTCAAAGAAATTTAGTATTCTCATTAAAAAATGAGGAAATCTGTGAGGCATACATCACAAAGGAAATATTATTTGATATTTCAAAATTAAAAATTGAAGGAGATAGTATTTATCTTAACTTAATAAATTTAGATACATCTATTTTATATTATTAAATTTTCACCTTTTCAATTCGAATTATGGCTTTAGGTGTAAAGGACAAGTATTTTGAATAAGTTTTACACTTTTAAAATAAATAGAAACCCCACAACACATTAATGAATCGTGGGGTTTCTATTTTTAAAATTCCATATTAAAATCACTTTATAACCTTTTGAGTTAGTATTTTCCCTTCTTTGGTTGTGATTTTTAAAATATAAATACCTTTCTCCCAATGTTGGATATTGATTTTAACAACAGTTGATAATGTATTTATTGAATATTTTTTATGACCACCAATTGTATAAATTTCTACTTTTTGTAAATCAGATTGACTACGAATTGTCAGTACATCAATGATTGGATTTGGAAAAATATAAAGACCTAGATCAGCTTTATTTACCGAAATAGATGTAGGTATATTTACTAAAAAAGTAATGGTATAAGTTTTAGTTGTTCCATCTTCTGCAGTTACTTCTATTGTAGTCTTATCTTCTAAAGAATTTGCTTGTGTAATAAGAATAGAAGCATTTTCTTGGTCTGATGCAGTTGCAGTAACTTCGGGAATGTTTGTTGCTCCTTCCGGTACTTCTACTGTGTAATCCAATATGTCTGAAGAAAATGAGGGACTCAAGGTACCGTTATTTATATTTAGGCTACCTAAATTAGCATCGTTAGATTTTGTCTCTTCATTTTCCTCGTCCTCTTTATCCTCTTCACTTTCCCCATAAAGGTTGATAGCATCAATACGAGTAGTTACACTTCCTGTTTTCTTTCTGTAAATTCTGAAGAAGTTAATCGCTTCCAAATCAGGGTTACCTGTTATTGCTGCTTCACCAACATTTAATTGAATGTGATTCCATCCTGTATTTAGATTACTTTTAGTAATACTCCAACTGTATTCATCTTCATCTGCTTTGCCTGAACTTGTAATTTCAACTTGATTTGCTTCATCAAAAAGAGAAACATCAGAAACATAGTACCAAAATGATAATGTGACGTCTTTTGGAGTTCCATTAGCATTATGTGGAGTAGAGAAATTTTTAGAAAACTCTAAATTGTCACTAGTAGTATTTTCAAAACAATATTCACCTTGTTTATTATCCTCGCTATTTAAAATAATAGCACCAGGATTCCAACCAGTTTTATCTTCACAAGGATCTAAATATTTACCATCAGATGATACAAAAGCTATAGTATATGTACGTTGATTTGTACCGTCTTCTGAAGTTACATCGATTGTAGCCGTTTCAGTCATTGTAGCCGCTTGTTGAACAGTCATTACTGCTTTTCCAAGTTGTGTTGCAGTTGCTGAAACAGTAGGAGGGGTTTCAATTCCAAAAGGAATTTCCACAGTATAGGTTAAAATACCAGGACTAAAAGCTTCAGTAAATTTACCGTAATCAATGGTTATTGAAGATAAACTTGCATCACTTTCTCTAGGGTTATTTTCACCAATAAGTTGAATGTCATCAATACGTGAAGTGATAGCTCCAGTCTTTTTTCTGTATAATCTGAAGTAGTTAATCGCTGTAAGATCTGGATTTCCTGTTTTGTTGGCTTCACTGATTTTTAATTCCATGAAGTTCCATCCATTTACAAGGTTGTTTTTATCAATGTTCCAACCATATTCATCTGTGTCAGATTTACCTGAACTTGTAATTTCAACTTGATTAGAAGCATCCAATTTAGAAACATCTGATATATAATACCAAAATTCTAAAACTGTCCCTTCTTCAGTACCGTTTGCGTGTGTTGGCTCTGCAAGGATTTTTTCAAATTCTACATTTTGATCACCTGAATATTCTACTGAAGCATTACCTTGTTTCTTATCTGAAGTATTTAATGATAAGCCTGCGTTTTTCCACCCTGAAACAGATTCACAATGATCAATGATATAAAAATTAGGGCTTTCATCACAGTTATTAAAAATTACTTTTTTAAGTAAAAGATTTTTCTTTCCAATATAAACTTCACGTTTACCATTGTCATTCGCACAAGCTGAAGCTGTGTTTTCTACAACAATATCATTGTCAGTACTTTCTCCATTTTGATAACTAAATGAATACACATATTCAGTGTTTAAAGGTAAATCTACTTTAGCCGCAAAAATACCATTTTCATCATGATCGGTCATTAATATTGGGTTAGCTTGACCTTCAATATTCACCCAAACCTGTTTGTTGTATAGATCTGTTTGAAGACGCATATCTACTTGAAATAAGACACCTTGTTCCACTTCTCCTTCTACAAGCCAAACAGGAGAAGATTTACCTTCTCTCACCAAATATAAATCTATTGCATTTTTACCATACGCAATGGCTTCACCACCATTTCTTACAGGCATAGTTATTTGTCGAGGTGCTCTTTTAAAAGCATCTTCCCATGTTGCCCCTTCATATCTTGTAAATTCGTAAGCATCTTTATATGTAAGTACTATAGCATGTTGTCCGTCATTAGAAATATCCATAGCCGTTGTACCATCCATCGGAAACTGACCAATTATTTTTGCTGTAGTTGTAATGTCATCAGAAGTAACAGAAAGAGGTAATTCATAGACAATTTTATTTCCACCAACACTCGATTTACTTACCAATATTATTTGTTCGTTTTCAACATCTACACCAATAGATTCACAGTTCTGAGATCCATTTTCATATTGATAAGTAATTGTTTTTAAGATTTCATAGGCATTATCATTAGTGCTTTGTGCATTATATTCAGGTTCCTCAAGAATATAAAGGTAGTATTCTGTTTTATTGACAGGGTTATCACCAAAATTGCCGATAATTAGGTATGATTTTCCATCTTTTTCAAAAGAAGCGATGTCTTCCCAATCTCTAGAACTAGCATTGTTTCCATTTTTTTGTTTTACAATACCATGATTGAGAACATCACCAGATTTATTAATTAACCAAAGATTTGGTCCATCACCAGAATCGTTATGTAACCAAAAAGCATCATTCGTACTATAAGAAATTGCCAATCCACTAGCTTCATTAATAAGTGGATCAGAGATTGTTCCTAATGTAGTAGGTGTTTTGTAATTGATATCAAAAGTTTGTGCAACCCCCGAATAACTCAGGAATAAAAGCATGATACTATTGATTATTGTTCGATAATTAAAATTCATGTTTGCAGATTAAATATAGTTTTGTCTATTTCTTTAAAAATCAAAAGAGATCATGCATTTCCCTTTAATCAATAAAAACCCTCTGATGTACTCAAAGGGTTTTTATTAAAATGATACCTATTAACGTAATAATTGAATACTGACAGCACCTCCTCTAACAGAAAAGGTATTATCATAAAATTGATCCTCATTTGTAAGGTATAACATTGTCATGTCATCACCTGGAGTACCATTAGAATTATATCCATAATTAAGATCTGACATAGTAGATTCTTTTCCATTGTCTGATGCAATCACTACTAAAAATGGTCCTTTTTTTCCACCATGATCAATGCTTGCTTTTACATTGAAGAAGTATAAATCTTGTGTAGCTCCAATATTAAGTAGACCATTGTAAGAGAGTATTGTTAATTTAGCAGCAGCATTTTTAGTATTAATCTGACCGTGATCATCTTTGTTATTGGCTGTTACCTGACGTACCCAAACTTCAGCACTCTTATCGTCGTCTCCACCGTAACCAATTTTTGTCCATTCGCCACCTTGTACAATTGCTTCTTTTGTATATTGACCAGGAGGAGGGTTACCATGACTTGCTGAAAGAATTAAGAATTCAGTTGTTCCAACAACACTATTATTGAAAATAACATCTTGGTATCCACCCATTCTTACATACGGAAGAATATTGAGTGTGAAATCTTCCCAAAGAATTTCTTCTTCTTGTGCTTCTACTATTTCAATTGTTACAGGAGCACTAGAAGTAACATTTTCTTTTAGATCTTTCATTTTTAAGACTACAGTATGAGTACCTACAGGTAGGTTATCTACAGTAAAATTATAAGGAGCTTCTTTATTTACATCAATGTATGTCTCGTTGATCCATAGTCTTACATTCATTATACCATCTCCGTCAGAATGTGTAGAAGTAATAGAAATTTCTTCACCTTCTGTAAATGCATCTCCATTAGCAATTGAAGTAATCTCAATTGAGCCTGGAGCGTTAGCGTCAACTACATTAATTGTTATTAATTCACTGTCATGGTTCACACCATCAGCGCCATTTGCTCTGATCATTAATGTATGTTCTCCTAAAGGAAGGTTGGTTACATCATAAGAATACGGAGCTTCTTTATCTACATCATAATATACGTTGTCAACCCAAAGTCTACATGCAAGTAATTCTACATTAGAATCAGTCAAAGCGTCCACTGTAAAAGTAGAATTTAGTGGAATGTTTGCTCCATTAAGTGGATTTTGGATAGCCACAACTTCACCGTCAAGTAGTGCAGTTCTAGCAGAAGAGGATAATTCTTCTTGATTTTCAAGTTCATTTTCAGGAAGTACGTCTTTGGTACAAGCACCGTTGAAGAGCATACTAGAAATAAGTAATAATGCTGGTAATTTTCTTAATTTCATAATTAAAGTAGTTGTATGCGTTTTAAGATATTATTCAAAAAATCGCAAGGTTATGTTAATTATAGTAAGGCATTAAGTGTTGTGTATATTTTGTTTCATTTCATGATTGCCTTAATACCTGTAAGCTAATGTAGGTTGGGATGATTAAATTGAACTTAATCAGCTATTAATAGAGAATTAATAAGAGTTATTAATACGCTTTTTTTGAAATTAATATGTTAATAGGCTTAGTTATAAAAAAATGTACTACCTAATTTTAATTAGATAGTACATTCTTGTTTATTTCACTATTTCAACCTTACGGATAAGGTAGGGAATTTTTTCTCTGAGATTCAAACTCTGACTTCCTTCATATTCCTTCAAATACTGTAGAATTATAAGTGGAAGTAATGCATGAGGTACTCTGTATATAACAGCTGGTAACCATTGTAAAAGAGTATTACCTAAGAATTCAATATGGAAGTGCCCTGTTAAACGAGCCATAGAAGTTAACGTTCCCCAAACGACCATATATATAAGCATTGGTTTTGCTATTCTTGGAATAAAAATACCAATGGCCACAATAAAATCCATAATCCCTGCTACAAGCAATAAAGTTTTTGCTGTACTTTCTGTTACACCTATTGTAGCGATAGTCATATCTACAAATTTTCCAGGAACAGGGTAAAAACCTACTGCATATAAACCATGACAAATAAATGTAAGTGCAATTACTACTTTGGCAAAAATTAATGGGAACCTTTCTTCTTTATAAGTTATCACATACCATAGTAGGAGAGGTGCTGTAAATTGTGCTGAGTATTCTAATAATTGCCCCAATTGCATAAACTTCTCTTTAGAATATAGAAAGGCTAAAAACATTAATCCTAGAGCACCAAAAATTTGAAGTTTTAGCCCAATTTGTTTTAAAATACCCTCTTTATGAAGTACAAAAACAGATAATGCGGCAAGCAGGTATAAGATTCCAAATGCAGTAATACTTCCATTAATCCAAGTATCAGTTGTTGGGCTTGTAACATAATTGAACCAATCATAGCCCATTATATTTTCTACAAAACCTTTTAAAAGTCCTTCATCCCATAATAAAGTTCTAAAAGGAGCATCCCAAACAAGGTGTTGTGTTGCTCGACCTATAAAAACACAGAAGGTACTAATAGAGAGATATAAATATATTTTCGATTTCATATTTCTGTTGATTATATATTATTAATATTGAAGTCAAGTATGTAGAATTTTCTTTTGAAACCTCGAAGTAAATTCTGTGAAAAACTTACTCAGAGGTTTGATAGTCAAAAGAATATTTTTAAGTCAATACTTATTATTTAATGAGTTTTACAGCTTCAGAAATTCCATCACCAACAATATGGACTGTATAATTTCCAGACTTTAATGTTGCTGTTTCTATAACAATCTTGTTATGACCTAACTTTGAAGAGATATTATTAACTAAAGCAACTCTGCCTGATATATCATAAAAAGTAATTGTTATGAGTTCTGGAATCACTGTATCAAATTCAAAGTTGACAATCTCTCCAATTGGGTTAGGATAAACTGACATATTATTTGACACTGTAGGTGATTCAGTGAGGGACACTCTTGAGTTCGTATTACTATCGTAGGTTACAATAAGCTGAGGTGCAGATGTACTTGATCCGTTATAAGACTTGGCAACTCTGTGGCCATTTCCTTGGAAGATAAAAGCCATATGTCCCAAATTCCATGCAGATCTATTTACTATTTCTTGAACAATAGATTTAAGATTTGGCGTTCTTTGTGCAGTGCTTGCTTCTTCCGCAACGGTCCAATCTTCAGGAGTCCAATTAACAGACGCCGTTGTTTTTGGTCTTGATGAAATATCATTTAATGCAGTAGTGAAAACACTTGGTTTATTGGCAAATTGTGCTTGAATAGAAAGTGTACCTTCAGCATTTATCACCTCATCAGTAGTAAATTGAATGTATGCATCGTTGATAGTAGCACCTTGTGGTATATCTATATCTCTGAAACGAACACCTACAATTTGATCACCTAAATCTAAAGAAGTACTGCTTATATCTATCACACCATTTGCTGCTTCTTGTGCATCATCATTTCCTTTAAAAACACCTATTGTAATAGTAGTGCCTGTTGGAATTTCAGTAAAGTTTGCTGTAATATTCTTATTAGAATCCATTGTAATCGTTAACGGATTTTGAGTACCTAAAGCATCATCTGACCATCCGCTAAATTCATAATCAGAATTAGGAACAGCGGTTAAAATCACTTCTGAACCCTGATCAAATGTATCTTGCTCTGGAGATGTTGTTACACTACCATTAGTAGCATTGACCGATAATGTATATTTTTCTTTATAAGAAATAACCAATTGTGGGGCAGCAGTACTAGAGCCCTTATATGATTCAGCAACTCTACGTCCGTTACCTTCGAAAATGAATACCATATGGCCAGCATTCCAACCGGGTCTATTGACAATTTCTTGTGCAATATTTTGAAGGTCTGGCGTTCTTTGTGCTGAACCTGCTTCTCCAACTGTTAACCAATTTTCTGGTGACCAAACCACAGACGCCGTTGTTTTTGGTCTTGATGAAATATCATTTAATGTAGTTGTAAAAGGGGCAGGCATATTGGCAAATTGACCATAGATAGAAAGGGATCCAGTTTCGTTTTTATCTTCATCGGCAGTAAACTGAATGTAGGCTTCTGTGATAGTTGCACCCTGAGGTATATCTAAATTTTTAAATCGGAGTCCTACCTTTTGATTCCCAGCTGATTCATGTGGATCATAAACCAATTCTAAATCTGAACTGCTAATATCAACCATTCCATCTTCGGCTTCTTCTGCATCATCTTCATCAGCAATTACCCGAACATTTAATATGTTATCAACAATACCTACTTTAAAAGATCTTGTCTCAGATTTTATAGTGTTTCCATCATTATCTTCTACTATTGCATAGAAAGAATAGTTGCCATCTGCAGGAATTAAATAATCAATTTCATAAGGAGATGATGTATCTAAGCCTATAGAATTATCATTAATATAGAATTCTACTTTTGCTACACTACCATCAGTATCCATTGCTGAAGCAGCTAATGTAAGTGTTGTTGGTGTACTGTAGTACCCTTGGTCTTCAGGAGAAATTAAATTGATATCTGGAAGTCCAACTGTGTTTGTAATGGTAACTACGGGTCCATTTGATGGAGACCAAATGTCTAAATTTGCTGGAGCAGAAAATATATTACTATCATTAACTGTCTCTACACTTGTAGCGTTATCTACTTTAATTGTTCGAATTTCTATTTTTGATTGATCAACAAATATCCATTTCACTTGGTTGAACATACCACTATCTCTAGTCCATGATTTATTATCATTATTAGAGCGTAATGGAGCACCCCAACAACCTTCTCCTGTGTAAACTGTTCCACTAACGTCATCTCTAACAAAACCTTCTTCGTTCCCACTTTCTGTAGTAGGTTTTACTGGCCATGTTGTTTTAACGGTATGAGCATCACATTCTACTACTAGTTTTACATTGTTTTGGTAAAATATATTAGCCCAACTGCTATAGTGTGTATTTCCTTCTGTTTTACCACTAACGTGAGGTCTCATTGGTTTATGGTATTGTGCAGATTTCCAAGTAACATTTGAATTAGCTGCTAAATCATTGGCTAACCAAGTTGTTTGATCACCAGTAATTGACATTTCTGTATTTAGTGTGTAAACTCTCAATAAGTCTGTTCCGAAAGTAAGACCGTAATAAATATCAGTAGAAGGTGTGTCAAATAAATCATAGACCATGCTATTTGAGCTTTCGTGATTACCACGTGCAGCTACAATTGGTACGATACGACCATCATTTCCAATAGTTAATTGCCAATCATCAAACCAATCTTGCCATTGCTCATCTGTACCAGCAGAAGTCATATCACCGCCAAAAAATACAGCGTGTGGACGAAGACGAGCTACAATACGGTTACCATTTTGACGTGGTTCTCTGTTGTTTCTAGAATCACCTCCAGCAATAAAAGAAAGACGTTCAGAAGAGGAAGAAGGAGCAGTTTTAAACCAATAGCGTTCACTTGTTCCTTCACTATCCTTGATGACAAAATAGTAGGCAGTATTTGGTTGTAAACCTGTTAAACGAGCAAATTGATTACTCATACCTTTGTATTCTATAGATCTATCTACAGTTTTATTCATGGTATACGCACTATAATCTGTACCATGATCATTTGTATCGAAGTATACAATTGGATCACTACCTGAAATTTGATTCCAAGCAATTGTAATTGTAGTTGCTGGATCGTCTCTTAAAGTAAGACGATATTTGTCTGTGTTAGCAAAAGCACTCCATGTGATGTTTAGACCCATCATGGTTGCCAATAGTAGTGTGCGTAGAAGTAATTTTTTCATCATTCTATGTTTAAATAATAATAGTAATATTATAGCGTGGCTGATTTTATCTTTTAGGTTAATTACCTAATCAAATATTTATTTTATTCATAATTAGACATACTTATCATATAAGAGAATTGCACTTTTTGAATGATTCACTTTGAATAAGTAGCTAGTAGAATATGATGTTAAGAGAATACTAAATTCTAGGTGTTATCTGTTTTATTGATTTTCTAATGTTACAAATTCTCCATAAGATCGATTGGGAAATTCTTTTAATTTCATTTTTAATATTTCCTTAAGTTCTTTTGCCTTTTTAGTATTAGAAGAATATATATTTTCTTTTTCTGTAGGATCACTTGTTAAATTAAACAATTGATCCGGTTCAAAGTAAAGTGGGTTATGTAGACTTGAATAATGCCCTAAATGTCCATTTCTAGTATAATAGGGTACATTAATCAATTCTCCTTTAAACCCTTTAAATTTTTCTCCTTTAGCAATTTTATCTTGAATTTCAGGTGTATACCTTACCGAAATATACTTCCAATTGTCTGCTAAAACTCCTCTAGCAAAACCGAGCTCAAAGAAAAGATAGTCATGAATTTTCACATTTTGATCTGTAAAAGTAGGTAGAAGACTACTTCCGTCTAATTCTATATCTGCGTTTATTTTTATACCGGCTAATTCTAATAAAGTAGGTGCATAATCTATATTTTGAACCATTCCTTTAAATTTGCTTCCTTTCTTAATACCCTTCGGATAATGCATCATTAAAGGTACTTTTACACCATTTTCATAAAGAGTAGTTTTTCCATAATGGTATGTACCATGATCAGACGTAATTACAATCAGTGTATTTTCATAAATGCCTTTTTCTTTTAGTTGTTTTACAATTGCTTCAACACTTCTGTCAAACCATCTTATCCAAGCCTGATTTTCACGTAGATTTTTATTAGCTTCCACTTCTTTCTTTATCTCCTTACGAGAAGGCATAAACGAATAATCTATTTCTTTATACCCAGCACTTGTAATGTTAGGGTCAGCATCTAAACCATGTATATATTTCCCTTCTTTTTTTAACCAAGGTTGAGGCCCATGCGGTACAGTGGTGGAAAAGTATAAAAAGAAAGGTTGTTCCCTTTTCTTACTTTCATCAATAAATTTCATTGCGGCACTTGTTGTCCATTCAAGATTATGTACATTAGCATCTGTATTATAAAGTTCACGGAGATTACCCTGATAGATAGCATTAGCATAATCAAAACCGTATTCTTTCACAATCTCTACCCATTTATCATGATTGAATTGCATGGCTTCAGAAACAGTTGGAGTCTTGATGTCATCACCTTTAGCATACGTTTTAAAACCATTTTTTTCAAGGTCTTTATCTTTCAACTTACGGTGCTCCATAATGTGTGACTTTCCTACAAAACCTGTTCTATAACCATTTTTTTGTAGCGTTTTGGCTACATTAAATTTATCTTTTTCAAGTTCTGTATTATTTTCAACCCTTGTGGTTTTTCCAATAGGATGCAAACGCATAAATTCATCTCCTTCACACTTTCCTGCATATCTACCAGTCAACGTAGTATATCGGCTTGGTGAACAAACAGAAGAAGAAACATAAGCATTTGTAAAAATCATCCCATTGGAGGCAAGGCTGTCTATAACGGGTGTTAAGACATGATTTTCACCACAAAAACCAAATGTTCTTGTTTCATTTTTTTCACTTTTTCCCATAGGAAAAGGGCTCATGTCATCTACTAAAAAGAACACAATATTTGGTTTACCTTGTCCTAATAAAGTAGATGAAATGAAAAGTAAAAAAAATGAAAGAATATATCTCTTCAGTTTTCCCATTATCTGAAAATTAAATATTTCTAACTAACTCTCGGTTTTTTACACCATCATAAAATTTAGAATCATGGTTTTCTAACCATTCTAATAATGCTGTTCTTAACTCTTCAGCTTTATCATTATATTTTGCCTGATCTGGGTTTTTTCCTAAAAGGTTATTCATTTCATTTGGATCATCATTAAGATTATATAATACATTAATAACCTTTGATTCAACAGAATAAGGAACCATTAATTTCCAACCATCTTTAACAATCATATAATTAGGAGAAACATCTCCGCGGTAATTCCATTCTGTAACTACATACTCTCCATATTCATGCTCTTCGCCATTAATCATATCTTTTAAACTTTTACCATCACTGTCTGGAGCATCAACTTCTAAATAGTCAAGAATAGTAGGGAAGATATCTATGTGAGAAACATAACCATCTATTGTAGAATTTTCTTCGATTACATTAGGTAAACGCATTAATAATGGAATATGAGTAGATTCTTCATAGAATACATTTTTCTCTCTTAAGCCATGTGCTCCTAACATTTCGCCATGATCACTTGTGAAAACTATTAAAGTATTTTCAGCCAATCCTAACTCTTCAACTTTGTCTAAAATCTCACCAATCCAAAAGTCGACTTCAGTAATCAACCCATAATAATTAGAAATCATATATTTAATCTTTTCTGGATCAGAATATTCTGGAAGATTTTTACGTCCATTTGCCCTAACATAAGGAGAGTTAGACATGTCATCATTAATACTTTCAGGAGGCGTCATGTCTTCTGTTTTATACATGCTGTAGAAAGGTTCAGGTACAATCATTGGAGCATGTGGATAATGGAAAGAACAAGTTAAACTAAATGTTTTGTTCTTTAATCTATCTAAAGCATCAAGAGTTTGCTGTCCCTGAAAAGCAGTCATTGTAAATTCTTTCGGAATATTTGATCTCCCATGAAAGTTTGGTTGAGACTTTTTTATGTCTTTTATATCTTTATAGTCATGTCCGAAGAACACATCAATAGGGTCTGGAGTATAAGGTCTTTTTGTAAATCTATCTATATGTTCTCCATTTTCTAAAGCTCTTTTTTCTAAGCTTTCTTTTAACCAATCTTGATAGAAAAAACTTTGCCCTCCATGATCGAATGCATATTTACCATTTTTAGCATACTTAGTAGGGTTGCTATATACATCTGCTTTGTTTGCCATTGCATGCCACTTGCCATAATACTCACAAGTGTACCCTTCTTTCTTAAGTATTTCATCAAAAGTAGGGTGTTGCATTACTTTTTCTTTTTTATAGTAGTAGGTTTTGTCATTGGTATTTACACCAGTATTTTCAACTGTTCTTCCTGTTAGAATAGAAGAACGAGCAGGCCCACATACAGCACATGCAGAATACGCATTTACAAAGTAAGCTCCACTTTCACCTAATCTATCTAAGTTCGGTGTTTTTAATACTTTATTACCTGCCAATCCTAGGGCCTTATATTGTTGTTGGTCTGTTATAATAAATAACAAGTTTGTTTTCTTCTTCTTCTTAGGAGGATTAGAACAAAAAACATTTGCTGATACAAATAGTAATGCTAATAAAGTTATAATTCTTTTCATTTCTTCTTTGTTAAGTAATTCAATTCAAATGTATTTGATAGCATTAATTGAGCATTAATTAGAATATAATGGATTAATAATGGCTATATAAAACGTCTTATTTGTAGATAAATAACCTAGTACCTTCTTCTTTTGCAGCTGTTAAGTAAGCTTTTAATTCAGCAGCTTTTTTGGGGTGTTTATCAATAATATTATTTTCTTCTTTAAAATCTTCTTCAAGATTGAATAATTGAGCATGTAAATTTTCATTTTTCGATGCTGTATTTTTTGCCTCTATGAATTTCCAATGTCCATCTCTCACTGCTTTTCTACCTTTTACATCTCTGTGAATAAGTGGGGCTCTCGTATATTTTTTATTCGGCTGTTTGATTACCTTATAAAAGCTATGGCTATCAATAGCATAATTTTTATCAATTTCTTTCCCATTGTTAAGGTATTCACCAATGAATGCATAAAAGTCTACAGTGCTTACTATAGCATCAGATTGCATCCCTTTTTTTATATTGTTAGGATGATTAATAATCATAGGAATTCTAAAACCACCCTCCCAAATTGTATGTTTGTCACCTTTATAGTCACCATTAATTTTTAAGCCTTTATTTATGGCAAAATTTTCAGGCATTACTTTTTTCTTATTAGGAATATCTCCACCATTATCACTTGCAAAAATAATCATTGTATTTTCTCTTAACCCATTTTTTTCTAAATAATCAATTAAAACACCTAAGCATCTATCAATATCTTGAATGAAATCGCCATAAGCACCTGCATTACTTTTTCCTCTCATTTCTGGACTTGGTGTAATAGGGTGGTGTACGGCTACAGAAGAAAAGTACAAAAAGAAAGGCTCATTTTTATCTATAGATGATAACCATTCAATGGATTTATTAGTAAGGTCATTCATTACTTGTTCAGTAACTCTTTGTGGTGCGTCATATCCTACATATTGATTTCCGTAAAAAGAACCACCATAAGCCGCTATTTTATCAGAGCGTAATCCATATATTTTATTATTCTCAATATAAATTTTATGGATATCATCTAGATTATTAGGAACTGTAAAATTGTAATCAAAACCATGGTCATTCGGCCCATTTTCAATTGTTCCTAAGAGATTTTTAAACCTTTCATTTTTATAACCTAAATGCCATTTACCTATTGCAGCTGTATTATATCCTAAACCTTGTAGATAGGACGGAAGTGTTTTTGTATTACGATCAATTAAACAAGCGTCTTTAGTATTAACAACTCCTTTTTGAAGACTTGTTCTCCATGAATATTCTCCTGTAAGCAAACCATACCTTGTAGGAGAGCAAACAGAACCTGTTGTAAAAGCATTCGTGAAATGAATTCCTTCTTCAGCCAATTGATTAATATGAGGAGTTTGAATGAGATCTTTAGATGCACCATAAATATTAGTGGATCCGTAGCCAAAGTCATCTGCAAAAAATAAAATAATATTTGGCTTTTTGCTTTGAGCAAAGGTAATGTTACAGTAAAGTAGTACACTTAGTACAGCAATTAATAATTTCATTTCTTAAAGAGGTTTGTTCTATTATGGTAGACAATCAAAACTATCTGGATAGCTTAACAAAGCATTAATACGTAATTAATACACGATTTCAAATAACTATAGATCTATTAATTTGTGCGTTTTTGAGCTAATTTTGATGTTTTTAGCTCTATTAAGTAACGATTAATTTATCATTTGTAGACTAACATAAATTTGTGATTAAGAAATACTAAAAAAGTACAACACAATTTTATGTGTACGCTTTTTGATCTAAAAATAGTAGTGATGAAATTATATAAATTTTATGCTCTTTTAGTAATTGGTCTTACAGGACTTGTATTACTATTTAGTTTTAATAAAAAGAAGAAAGAAAAAATAAATTACCCTTCTTATAAAGGGCTTGTGATGTGTGGTTATCAAGGATGGTTTAGGGCCCCTGGCGATGGAGGATATAGAGGCTGGGGGCACTTTGGTAAAGGTACAGCTTTTGATTCTGAACATATAACTATTGATATGTGGCCAGAAATGTCAGAATATAAAATGCAATACCCTACATCATTTATAAATGAAGATGGAGCTAAAGCAAAAATATTTAGTTCATTAGATGCGTCAACTACAGATTTGCATTTTAAATGGATGAAAGAATATGGTATAGATGGAGTATTTATGCAACGTTTTTATCAGAACACTAAGCATGAAAAGAAAAGGGGTGAGCTCACAGAAATTCTTAGTAATGCTTTTGATGCAGCAAATAAATATAACAGAGCAATTGCTGTAATGTATGATTTATCTGGGTTAAAAAAACAAGAAAGTTGTTACGAAACTTTGGTAAAAGATTGGAAAGCCTTAATTGATGAATTTCAATTTTATAATGGGAAAAATAAGAAGAATTATTTACACCATAATGGAAAGCCTTTAGTTTCAATTTGGGGCTTAGGGTTTATAGACCGAAGTTATTCTATTCAAAGTAGTGAAATTGAAAAATTCATTGATTTTCTAAAGAATGATCCTAAATATGGAGGTTTTTCTGTAATGATAGGAGTACCCACTCATTTTAGAAAATTAAATAATGATTGCCTTCCTGATCCAGCTTTGCATGATATTATTAAAAAGGTAGATGTTGTTCAACCTTGGCTTGTGGGACGTTTTAAAATGAAACAATTAGATAATGATGTGTATTCAAAACAAATTAGTCAAGATGTAGCATGGTGTAAAAAAAATGGAGTGGATTATGTTCCTACTGTTTACCCTGGTTTTACGTGGTATAACCTTCAAAGAATGAACGGTGTTAATGCTGATGAAAGAAATCCATCTTTGAATGCTATCCCTAGAGCGAAAGGTGAGTTTTTAAACAAACAAATTGATATTGCTTTAAACAAAGGATCAGAAATGTTATATGTAGCAATGTTTGATGAAATTGATGAAGGAACAGCGATTATGAAAGTAACAAATACTCCTCCTGTTAATGGCACTTTTGTAGATTATGAAGGGTTACCATCTGATCATTATTTAAAAATTGTTGGACAAGCAGGTAAAAGACTTAAAACACAGAATCAATAGTTTAGTGAATATTAATTATATAGAAAGAAGTTATGTGACTACGAATGAATGTTAAATATATTTAGGTACATCTATTATTTTGTAACAGGTGTACCTTTTTTAATACTGTTAATTTCTTATGCTTCTATTATGTTTTAATCTGATATTCTTGTTCTAAAAAAACAGGGTGTAATTATAAAAATGAAAGCTGTAATTAAAAATAAAAAAGTAATTAGTAAGCCTTCTAATAAGGTAACTAAAAAGAACAATAACCTTACTTTTTATAATTTATATAGAATAATGCTACTCACTCTATTAGTAGTAGCTATAGGTTTTTCAGGGGGATGGGATTTATCATTCTCTAAAGGGAATAAAGTTGAAAAGAATGTGATTGTTTCTCAACATCATTTTGAGAAAATATTTAAGCAAGCAAAATTTTTCACGAAAAATAAAAACGATAAATATGTCATTTATAATAAACATAAAGACATTATTGGATATGCTATTTCAACACATGATTACGCTAGCGATGTAAAAGGTTTTGCTGGAGAAGTACCAATACTTATCGGTTTTGATAATGACTCTACTATTCAGAATATGACTCTTCTTCAAAATAATGAGTCAGATGAATATATGGAATATATAATTGATGAAAAACTATTAGATAGTTGGAATGGGTTGAAATTTGACCGTGCTCAGCTTCTGGATGTAGATGGTATTACATCTGCTACAGAAACTAGTGAAGCAATGATAAAAACAGTGCATGTAACATTATCAGAAATTACAGGTATACCGTTACATCAAAAACAACTGGGATGGAAAACAATCTTACAATTTTCACTTTCATTCTTTACTATATTATTTGGGCTTTTGGTGTGTTTTTATAAACCAATGAAAGGTTATAGAACATCATTATTAATAATGGTGGTAATTGTTTTAGGTTTTATGTACCAGAAAATGTTGTCTATTTCTTTAATTCATGGTTGGATAATAAATGGTATTTCTATAGAATCAAATATTATTTCTTTCTTACTTATTGCTTTATCGGTTATACTACCTTTAACCACAAAAAAACAATTCTATTGCCATTATATGTGTCCTTTTGGAGCAGCACAAGAGTTAGTAGGAAAAATTTCTCCTTTTCAAAAGAGAAACTTAAAATGGTTGAAATTTGGGAATATTCCCATACAGACTGTGGTTTCTATTTTCCTGATCGCATGTATTATCATAGGGTATTACCCCGAACTGTCTTACGTCGAACCATTTCCATCATTTTCTATTAAAATTGTTTCTTTTTGGATGTTAGGTTTTGGAGCATTGTTTCTTGGCCTATCACTTTTTTATTCAAAACCATGGTGTAAAATATGTCCTACAGGTTTTGTTATTGATAACTGTAAGAAAAAAACATCGAGAGATATAAAAGACTATAAAATTATATGAAACTAAGTGAATTATTAAACATTGTATTAGTAGTTATTCTTATAGGAGTAATAATTAAATACAATTACGATGTAAGTGATAACCAAAAAATAGCTAAGGAGTTAATAAATTCTGAAGCAGTGGTAGACTCTCTACATATAAAAAAGTCTGTGGGTAAACGACCTTATTTGTTTCCAATGCCAATTGGAGTAATAGGTTCTTATGATAGTAGTGGTACACCCAATATTATGGCAGCATCGTGGATTGGTATAGTAAACTCAAAACCATTAAGTATTGGAGTGTCATTACGTCCTGCAACGTATACCTATAAAAATGTGATGAGAACAAAATCATTTACAGTAAACATTGCCAATGAAAAACTGATTTCATATATAGATTGGGTAGGGCACTACTCGGGAAAAGATATGAATAAATTTGAGAAATTATCTTTAACTCCAGTTCGCTCAAAATTGGTTGATGCACCTTATGTAAATGAGTTTCCAGTAGTTTTAGAATGTAAGGTGGTAAACATTACAAATTTGGGAAAACATACTCATTTTGTAGGTGAAATTATGGATGTGAAAGTAGATACTGCTTTACTAAAAGATGATAATAAAAATTTAATAGATATCTATAAATTAAGACCTGTTATGACTGGGCAGGGAAGTGGGTATTTTGGTATAGGACAACATTTAGGTAGAGGAGGAAAAGTTTATCAGAGATTAAATATTATTCCTTAAAAATCAATAATTCACAAATTACATGTATATTTTTGTTGTTATTTAACTATCACAATATGAGGTGTATACACCGTAATTATAGCTTTTCGAAGTAGTATTGTCTGTTTTTTTAAATCACATTTTTTCTATTAAACCTTGTTCTTAAAATTATAATTTACTTACTTTGAAACACAAAGTACTTTTTATGAAAGAACAAGAATACATTAACGACCTTAAAGAAATCAAAGATATCATGAATCGTTCATCACGATTTTTATCTTTGAGTGGACTCTCTGGAATAAGCGCAGGAATTTGTGCACTAATAGGTGCTTACTTTGCTTATGATATTCTATTTAATATAGGTTATGATAGAAATTTTATAGGAGAGAAAAAGATAAATGCATTAGTATTAATTGGTGTATTAACACTGGTTACTGCAATTGTTTCGGCACTTTATTTTACATTAAATGAAGCTAAAAAGAACAATCAGAAACTATGGGATTTACAAGCTAAAAGATTACTAATTAATTTATTTATTCCGTTAGCAACGGGGGGTATCTTAACACTTTCTTTAGTAGAAAAAGGGTTTATTGGTCTTGCTGCACCACTAACGCTTATATTTTATGGTCTTGCATTAGTGAATGCTAGTAAGTATACAAATTCAGAATTAAGAGGACTTGGGATTTTTGAAATAATTTTAGGACTTTTGGCATCGCAATTTATAGGGTATGGTCTATGGTTTTGGATTGTAGGTTTTGGCTTTTTACATATTGCATATGGTTGTTACATGTATTTTAACACGAAAAAGTGAAAGATTTATTAAACGATCTAAATAAAGCCTTCGAAAATAAAGTTCGATTAGGGATAATGGCGGCACTTGTTGTAAATGAGTACCTTGATTTTAATTCCCTAAAAGAACTACTTGGAGTAACTGATGGCAACTTGGCTAGTCATTTAAAATCTCTAGAAAAGAGTGAATTTGTTTCTGTTAGAAAAGAATTTCTGAACCGTAAACCAAATACAAAATATGCTGCTACAGAAGAGGGGAGAATAGCTTTTTCTAAACATATAAAGGCTATAGAAAACTTATTAAAATAAAAAATTTACACTATTACTTTGTGTTTCAAAGTACTTTTAAAATATAATAAAATGAATTGTTCAAAAAGAAAAGAACCTTTATTTAGAGATGAGGGAAACATTAAAAGAGTGCAAACTTATCTATTAATTCGGTGTGTAATTTCACATTATCTATCACTTTAAAAAAATTTATCTAACCACTTTGAAATTCAAAGTACTTTTAATTATTAATATGGAAAATCAAGAGAAAAAAAGCTGGAAAAAAAATACTGTAATGGTTAAAATTGGAATTATAGGAATACTAATAATATTACTACTTATTCTATTAGCATTAATACAAAATGTTATTGATGAGAGAGAGTTTTTAAATGAAACTGCAATACATGAAGTTTCATCAAAATGGGCCAATAAACAGCAGATAAAAGGACCAATTTTAACAATTCCACTAATATTAGAGGAAGTAAATAAGGAAGGTAAGAAAATAAAATATACTCAAGATTGGATAATACTTCCTGATCAACTTACTATAGATGGGCTAATTACTCCAGAATCTTTAGGTAGAGGTATTTATGAAATAATTGTTTATACCTCAAAATTAAATTTGAAAGGAAAGTTTGCATTAGATGAAATACCAAGTAAATCAGAATTAATTGAAATTCAGTATGATAAAGCATTTCTAACAATAGGTATTTCTGATTTAAGGGGAATTAAAAATCAAATAACAATGAAATGGAACGACAAACAATTGTTGGTTAAACCTGGAACAAAAATACCGAATTTAATAGAAAGTGGAGTTACAATTCCAATTGCTCTCACAAAAGAAAAGCTGAGTAGTTTTGATTTCAATTTTGATTTAGACTTACAAGGCAGTCAGAATTTATCATTTATACCTTTAGGGGCAACAACTAAAGTTTTATTAAAATCTAACTGGAATTCACCGAGTTTTGTAGGTAATTTTTTACCTGATCAAAGAGACATTACAGATGAAGGTTTTACAGCTTCATGGAAGGTATTACAACTTAATAGAAATTTTCCTCAACAATGGATCAGTCAAGAATTAAACTATCGACAAATTATTAATAAAACAGAATTTGGACTTAATCTCATTTTACCGTTAGATGATTATCAGAAATCAACTCGCTCTGCAAAGTATGGGTTAATGACCATTGTTCTTACGTTTTTAATTTTCTTTTTGATCGAGATTATCAACAAAACAAGAATACACCCTTTACAATATGCAATGGTAGGCTTTGCATTAAGCATATTTTATATCTTATTGGTATCGATATCAGAGCATACCAATTTTAACTTTGCTTATGGAGTTTCTACTTTTTCAATTGTAACTATGATATTTCTGTATTCTCTTACACTATTTAAAAATAAAAAATTATCGTATCTATTGCTTTCAATTCTTTGTGCTATTTATAGTTTCTTGTTTATCACATTACAAATGGTTGATTATGCCTTATTAATGGGCAGTATTGGTATAACAGTTATTCTTGCTTGTACGATGTACTATACAAGAACAATTAATTGGTATAAACTCAATTTAGAAGCCAATTAAGAAGTATAATTACTTTAATATTGAAGAGCAAAACTGATTTTTGTGAAAAGGAAAGAGAAAGGTGCAATTGTGTATTTTTCTCTTTTTTTGAGTTGTAAAGAACCATTTTGTTCATTTTGTGTTCAGAATGTTAAAGATGTGTTATCAAATCCTTTGGTATGCTATTGATATGTTTTTTTACGCTAAATGTAAATATTCATTCATTGTAAATTGTCTATACAAACATTTTTTTTTGACTAGACTTTTTCAATAAAATGGTTAATCAATTACAACTTACAGTACTACTTATTTTGATGGTACTTCAGACTACTTTTGCAAACAGCTTTTTACAAGAAACTGAAGCAGAGTCGACTACTTTTTCAGAAGAAATTGAAGTAGCTGATCATGTGAATGCTTCGGGCGGATCATTTATTAAACTTACAGGAGGAGAATCCTTAAATTGTGCAATTTTAGATGTACCTGAAGACGGAGATTACGATCTCAGAATATTTTATTTTAACGGAGGTAAAGAACAATCGTTTACTTATACTATAAATTCCAGTGGAGAGCAATCAGGAACATTATCCCCTTCTAATTGGGCGTATCAAGGTGTAGCTGGTAATAATAAATTGACAGTAACGTTATCAAAAGGAGTAAATACAATTACAATAAAATCTCCATTAAGCGAGACATTATTATTGGATAAATTTGTGATTTCAGAGGTACAAGAAGAGGTTATTTTAGACACCTATTATGTGAGTGCTGATGGTAATGATTTAAATATAGGAACAAAAGATTCTCCGTGGAAAACATTAGCAAGAGCATCTCAAGCAGCATTGCCTTTGAATGAAGGAGGAACATTAAAAGCAGGTGATAAATTATTATTTAGAAGGGGAGATACGTTTTTAGGTAACTTAGTTATTAAATGTGTTGGTACAGAAGAGAAGCCTATAGAAATCAGTAGTTATGGTGAAGGAGAATTACCTATAATTTCGGGATCTGGCGCTATTGAAGGAGGAGATTACTTTGAAGCAATTAAATATATAAATGTTTCGCACGTAATTATGTCTAATATTTGGATTAAAAATGATAGGAAGAATAGTGATAGATCGAGCTGGGGAGCAGAAAAAAGTTTTGGAATTTTAGTGGTTGCAAACAAATGGGCTACAGGTATTTCAGAAAATCTAATATTTAGAGAACTTAAAATAACAGATGTATTTGGAACGTCTTTACCAGAAGATTTTGATGCTTTAAATGTAACAGGTCTTCGTTTTGAATCAGATAGTAATGAAGTAGATAAAACAATAACTATCCAAGATGTATTGATTGAGGATTGTTATTTTTCTCATATAGGAAAAGCTGGTGTATGGTCTATTCATAAAGGAAAAGGAACAGAGGACAATCAAGTAAATAGATCATTAAATTTTATCATTAAAAACAATCACTTCGAAAAAACGGGAGGTTCGGGAATCATTTTATCAAAAGTAAAAAATGCATTGGTAGAGAATAACTTTTTTGACCATTCAGGACATAGCGACCCTAACGAAACTCGTTTAGTAGGTAGAGGAAGTGGAATGTGGGTTTTTTCATGTACTGACGTTTTAGCACAGTACAATAAGTCTTTAAGTATTAGAGGGTATAACGATTCTTATGGAATGCATATTGATTTTGGGAATAAAAATATCATTTTTCAATACAATTATAGCGAGGATTCTGAAGGTGGATTTGTTGAAATTTTAGGTGATAACCACAACGTTGCTTATCGTTTTAATGTAAGCGTGAATGATGGTGTAAGAGATTTTCATGGGAGTACTATTTGGACATCCGGTTTTGTGGGAACAACTACTATCGATGGGAAAACGGTAAAAAATGACCCTATTCCTTCTGATGGAGTATATATTTATAATAATACAATCTATGTTGATGCTCCGATTAAACCAGATTTTTCTTTATATAGTAAGAATACTTATATCTATAATAATATTTTTGTACAAGAGGGAGATGGTATTATTGGAGAAAATGTGGAGATGGACATGCAAGGAGAATTTATAGTTTCAAACAATTTATTTGAAGGGAATATAAGCACTGAATTTACTGATTTAGATAAGCATTCAATTTCTAAAAAACCATTATTTAAAGAGAGAGGAGCAAAGCATAAAGAGGGGTATCAAATAAGTGAAAATAGTCCTGTTGTAAATAGAGGGTTATCATTTAAAGAACCAGATTTCCCCATGGCGGGCAAAGGCATTTTTAAAGATATACCACTTAATTTAGATACAGATCCTTTTGGTAATAAAGTATCGATTAATCAGTATTCTCCAAACATAGGTGCTGATAACAGATACAATATTTTTGAAGAGAACAACAATACGCTTCTTACTGCTATTGCTATAGAAACGACCACTCAGTCTTTAAAAATTGGTGAAGAAAAAACATTGGAAATTATATTTACACCTTTAGATGCAACGAATAAATTAATTGATTGGAAAAGTTCTGATCCTACGGTTGTATCAGTAAATAATAAGGGTACTATAACTGCTTTAAAAGAAGGTGAGGTTACAATAACGGCTACTTCAGACGATGGTGGTTTTATTGCTGAAATTAAACTCACAGTTCTTGGTGAAACGGTAACTAGTTTTAAAGATTTTGAACAAAAGAAAGTAAGTATATTCCCAAATCCTGCTCAGCACATTTTACATATTACTACTGAAAATTGGCAAGAAGATAAAGTAGGTGTTTTAGTGAATTTAATGGGAGTACAAGTCTTAACCTTTACTTTACAAGCTGAACAAAAAATCTTGGTTGATAACCTTGAAAAAGGTATTTATCAATTGATTATTATTGATATAAATGGGAATAGAATAATGAAGAAGGTAGTTTTAAACTAGAATTTATTTCCTTTAAATAAAAAGCCAATTGAGGTTAACTACTCAATTGGCTTTTTATGTTTAAATGTATTGCACAAGATGAAGAAAAATAATTAGTATTTACAGATAATGAAGAGTAATAACTATAAATTCTAAGATCTACAGTACAATTGGTTAATTTATATAAGTACTATTTATTTAACTCAAGAATACAACGATATAAATGCTTAACTCATTAAAAATTCTAATTTTATTTTCGTTTATCTGTATATCTTCAATTACAGTTTACGGACAAAAAGGGCACTTTTCAGATCCCAATTATTCTCCAAATGATTATGATATTGTAGATGGATTAAGAAAAAAGAAAGCAGCAAAATTAAAAGCATCTGGAGATACCGTTTCAACAAAGGCAAAAGAGAAAAAAGTATACACAATTGTACTGCCTGTTGTTGCTTATAATCCATTTACAGGTTTAATATTAGGTGTAGGCGGCATAGGGTCTTTTAGATTGGGTGCAGACCCTACTAAAACAAGACTTTCTTCTGTTGTACCTTCTTATACATGGACCACAAATAATCAGAATATTGTCCGTATAAATTCGAGTTTATACACAAATGAAGAAAAATACTATATTTTTAATTCAATTACTTGGAGTGTAAGCCCGCAAGTTACCTATGGAGTTGGTGGTAATACGGAACAACAATGGGCAACAGAGGTAAGCCCTTCAGTATTTAAGTTTGTTCTAAGAGGTTATAAAAAAGTGAAAAAGGACTTTTTTGTTGGTGTCAATTTTAATTATGATCAGAAATATAAATTAGTAGATGATTCTGCTGAAGGAATGAGAGAGATTATAAATAACGGTAAAAATGATGGGCAAACAGCAGATCAAGTTCAAAGTGCAATAGATACTAAATATGGAGATAATAAATATGATACATTCTGGGAGCAAAATAATGTAGATCAGAATGGGTTTGCAACTGATTATAACGCAGATAAACCAACCAATGAATTGCAACAGAATTATTATCCTACTCCTTTTGGTTACCATCCCTATGGCACCCAAGAAAGATATATTTATAGTGGTATAGGTGTTAATTTATTATATGATTCTAGAGATAATATTAATAATCCTTTTAAAGGTTCTTATGCAAACTTGATTGTGAACACCTATCAAGATTGGTTAGGAAGTACGTATAACTCAACAAGTATATATGCTGATTTAAGACATTACGTTAACCTAAATAAGAATTATACACAGATTTTAGCGTTTTGGGGGTTAGCCAACCTCACCTTTGGCGATACTCCTTATCTTAACCTCCCAAGAATTGGTGGTGATGATTGGTATAGTAGTGGAAGGGGTTATACAGCAGGAAGATATTTAGGAGAAAAATTATTGTATTTAGAGGCAGAATATAGAGTGAATTTATACAAATGGTTTGGGATGACTGCTTTTGTTAATGCACATACAGTTTCTGAGATAGATGGAAGTTTTTCTTATGTGAATCCAGGTGGAGGATTGGGATTTAGATTCCAAGTAATTAAGAAATCGAGATCAACAATAAATTTTGATTATGGAGTAGGTAAAGATGGTTCTTCTGGTGCGTATATGAGATTTATTTCGGCATTCTAAACTATTCATTTACAGTGAAATAATTAACATAGATCAATTTCTTTATCTTTTAGTTTAATATTAAACTTTGTTTGTAGTTTGTACTTTGTTATGTGGTGATAATCTTAGACTTTTGTTATAAGATTTCAGGAACAACCAAATTATATAATCACTATGAACAAGGTCTATAAAATATTATCTGTGTTAATGCTTACATCAGGAACGTTGTTTGCAAATGAAGTCCCACTTATTGAAGAAGATGGTATTTCTAAGATGGAAGCTAAAAGAATGATGAAGAAATTGATTAAAGAACATAATCTCATCAAAGTAAATAAATCAGCTTCTGGAAATATTAGTTCAAGAGAAGTAAAATTGACGTATGAAGATGAATCTGGAAAACTAATTCACTTTTACTTCGATAACATTCGGTTTTTAAATTACGGAGCAATGGTGATTACCGAAGAAACAAATTAGTATTAGAGCCTGATCTTTTTTAAAAGTTCAGGCTTTTCTTTTTAAAAAGAGCACATAACATACTAAAAAAGAACAGTAAATAGCTATTCTTTTGTTTGTGTTATAAACCGTCATTTATGATTAAAATTTCTAACAATGAATTTTCTACATTAGCATAAGTATTAAAGAGGCCTGTAAAACTTCTTTTTTACTGTGATATTATTGATAATAATTATTTGCTATTTCTTTACCCACAATAATATTATTAGAGAGAACAAATTGTTCTCTCTTTAATAAAAAGCAATAGTTATCTATCATTTAATATCCATAGATTTTGTAAAATAGTTATTGAAAAAAATAGTGAAAAGCTTCTCATTTTATGGGAGGCTTTTTTTGATTTCAATTTGCCTTGAACACAATAGATAGAATTAATAACACAGAATAGAATAATTTTTAAAAAGTGTTCATTCTACGTTATTTTGTGCGTTGTTAATAGTAGATACGAATATAAATTGCGATAGATTAATTAATTAGAACGTTATTTTTTATACTTAATACTCATTGAATACTTGATTACACTTTTTAATTAGTTCTTATTTTACTTACTATTTTAACACTTCTACAATGAAAAGAATATTATCCAAATTACTCGCTTGTTGTTTTCTTATTACATTAATAACTACAGCAGCTAATGCACAAGAAGTAAACTATTATTTAGATGCTGAAAATGGATTAGATACAAATGATGGATCTTCTGCGTCACCTTTTAAAACATTGACTAAAGGAATAGCCTTAGTTGCAGACGCTGCAAATACAGGGAAAACAGTAATATTAAATGCTAAGGGTACTTTTGGAGATAAAAGTATTGTTCTAGATGGAGGAGCAGAAACTGAATTTGTATATAAAGTAACTATTCAAAAATGGGATGCTCCAGCTATTTTTGATGGAGCATTAACTGATGGAAGAGATAGATTGTTTTCTTCATTAAATTCTACCGAATTAACCTTAAAAGAAATTACGGTAAAAAACTACGAAGCAACTGGAGAAGCAGGGGCTGGAAATGGAGGAGCATTCTCTTTTACTTGGCACTCTCATTTGATTGTAGAATCATGTAACTTTATTAGTAATAAGGCAAATAACGCAGGAGGAGCCATCCAAAGTGGAGGTTTTCTAACTGTAAAAAACTCTTATTTTGGAGAAAACTATGCTAAATTAAAAGGTGCAGCTATACAGCAACAAAATAAAGCGATCATTATAGAAAATACAACTATCTATAAAAACTACACAACAGAAGGAGGGGAAGGTGATGATCCAGAAGTTTATGTAACAAATCAAGGTGGAGCTTTATTATTATTGTCTCATAAAAAAGTAAGTACAGAGATTACTGCTATTAATAACACAATTGTAGGAAATTATTGTGAAGAACAAGCTGGTGTTGGTGTAACTTTTTTTAAAAATGGATCACATGTTAATTTAAATATTTTAGCCTTCAAGAACAATCTTATATATAATCATGTAGAAGGACAATCACATGCAGGAGAAAATTACGATTTAATGGTAAATAATGCTGCTGTATTAAACAGTGCAAATGTAGCCAATAACATCATGGAGTTGAGCCATGCAAATGCTGTCTTTGCAGAAAATACAAACAATCAAGTTATAGCAGAAAAAGATGGTGTTGCTCCTATAGATCAGTTTTTACTTTCTTCAACTTTAGAAATGAATGATAAAGGAGTATATTACTTAAAGCTGAATGAGGGTAGTGTAGCAATTGATGCTGGAACAACAGGAACAACAACCGATATAACAGGAAATGCAGTTGTAGGTAGCACTAGAGATGTTGGAGCATATGAGTTTACAACAAGTGTAGCTAAAAAAGCAGCAACAATAACAATGAAATCAGAAGAAATTTTAGATTTTACAGGAAGTGATATTACCCCTGAATTTGAAGTTAAAGATGCACAAGGGGTTGTTATTGGGTTAGATGTTGCACCATTAAACATTACTTATAACAATGGGTCTGCTTTGCCAAATGCTATTGATGTCTATAATGTTAAGGTAACTATTGATCCCTCATCAGATTACGAAGGTTCTTTTGAAGGTATTATTCGTGTTGTAGATCCGAATGCAATTATAAAAGAATTGGCAACAGTAACTTTAAGTGATTTAGAAGTTGGATATGATGGAACTGAAAAGATGCCTACTGTTACTACAGATGTTGAAGGTTTAACAGTAGAAATTACTTATGATGGTGCTTTAGATAAACCTGTGGAAATTGGAAGTTATGCAGTGATAGCTACAATTGTTGATGAAAATTACGAAGGAAAAGCAGAAGGAACTTTAGTAATTACAAAAGGAACTGTAGAGGTATCAATTTCAAGTTTAGAACACCTGTATGATGGAACACCGAAAAGTGCTACAGTAAGTGTTGGGAATGATGATTTTGAGATTTTTGTCACTTATAATGGTGTGAATTCAGCACCAATAAAACCAGGTAGTTATGTAGTAATTGCTGCTATAGTTGATGAAAAATATTCAGGAATAGCTATGGATACTCTTGTAATTAGTGAAAGAGGAGGTTTAGCAGACCCACTTGCAATAGACAATTCAATACTAGAAGTTAATGTATTCCCTAATCCTAGTATTGGTCAGTTTACAGTAGAGCTTGGCAATAACGAAAAAGCTAATCTTTCTGTTTATACTCTAACAGGAAAAGAAGTATTAAAAACAGAAGTTAGAAATAAAAAAATAATCACTTTACCCACAGAATTAAGTGGTGTTCTAGTTGTTAAACTAATTAGTGATGAGAAATCGAAAATCGTAAAAATATATGTAAAATAGTTATTGAAAAAATGTATAAAAGCTCTTCATTATATGGGGAGCTTTTTTTTCTGTAAAAATAGTAAATGTTTAATCACTAGATTATTACAGAAAGTAATGATTTAGAGACATTATTGAATTATAACCATAATAGGTTACAATTAACGGCTTATACATGTTATCTATAAAAATGTATAAAATTAAAATAGATTATGAAGCATTTAATTGTATTTTCTCACTTAAACCCAGAAAGTTTTACAAAGGCTATTGCTAATGAAGTGTTAGCGGCTAGTGAAGAACGTGGAGATGAGGTAAAAGTCACTGATTTGTATAGTGAAAACTTTGATCCAGTTTTAAAGTTCCCTGATATTCAAGGAATGTTTATGGGGGGAGAAACACCTAGTGATATAAAACGTTATCAAGATGATATTTCTTGGGCAGAACACATCACTTTTGTTTTTCCACTATGGTGGGGACAAATGCCCGCAATGTTAAAAGGTTATATAGATAGAGTATTTGCAAGTGGGTTTGCATTTAAATATACTGAAACAGGAGTGGATGCAATGCTTACTGGTAAAACAGCTAATGTGATTATTCCTCACGGTTCTCCAGCTGAATATTATGAAGGATCAGATATGTATAAATCTCTTACAAGGATTTTTGATGGTGGTGTACTTGGATTCTGTGGAATAAAAACAGAAATAACCTACTTTGGTGCTGTACCTACAACATCTGATGAAGTGCGGAAAGAATACCTCTTAGAAACAAAAAATTTATTTAAATAGGAAAGTAAAGGTAGCTTAACTAAGCTACCTTTTTTTATTCTAAAGTAAATTATAATTATTGGAACAAGATTTTTCAATTACCTGTTTTAATTCATTACTATTTCATCTATCTATTTTATAGTGTTATGTGTTATTGTAAATAATTTAACCTTATGTTGTAAACAAGTGTAAAAGTTATTAATATTGTGCATAAACCTAATACAATAACTTAAACTACATAATGAATCATTTTTTACAAACAGCTTACAAAGTAGTTTTTACCCTAGTAATTCTATCAATAAATTCATGTTCTTTAATTGACATGAAAGTAGCACCCTATGATCTTAAAGTTAAATATGAAGATGATAGATTAGAAGAAATATTTAGCGTTCACGTTAATCAATTTGTTAAAGAAGCAGCTGATAGAAATGTTACGTTTAGAAATAGAAAAGTAACAATTAAATGGGGAACAAATTTAGCAGATAATGTTCATGGCCAATCTAATACGATGCGTGTTGTCAAAATTAATCCTAAAAGTACCAAACTAGAATTGGATTATCTTAGAAGACAATTAATTTGCCATGAATTATTTCATGCTTTATGCCAAGATTTAAGAAAAGAAACACATACTAGTAAGCAATTTATTGATGGCTCAAGATATTATACATCTTTGATGGTTGCTAGTTCTGGCCACAATAACTTTCCCTCTTTAGAATATACAGAAACTTGGGAAGCATATTTTGATGAATTATTTAATTAGGGGTGTTCTTTATAAGATTGTTTATTCAAATAAACCTCTAGCTAAAGTAGAGGTGTTTTAAAAAAAGTAGTATTCCCATTGCTAAAAAACAATAAAATATCATAATAACCTTCTATTATTATGGTTTAATTTATATCAACTAATCTTTATTATTTATTTACCACTGTTGATTTTTTTTTTACGCATTAAAAAAATTCTCCCCCTTACTTTTGTATTGTATTCAGAACGAAAGGGAGTTTAGAATATCTATTTATCTCTTTTAATTACCTGATTTACAGAAGTATTATTAAGAATAAAAGATCATAATGCAATGAGGAAAATTACAGTATCTGCAACGCAGACAAGTTTTACGTGGGACAAAAAGGATAACTTAGAAAAAACAGAAAAATTAGTGCGAGAAGCAGCAGCAAAAGGTGCTCAAATTATCCTATTATCAGAATTATTTGAAACACCTTATTTTTGCCTTCAACCAAACGAAGATTATTTCGAGTTAGCAAAACCAATAGAAGAAAATACAGCTGTTAATCATTTTCAAAAAATAGCAAAAGAATTGGAGGTTGTATTACCAATTTCTTTTTATGAAAGACAAGGTCATGCTAGGTATAATTCAATAGCAGTTATTGATGCTGATGGTGAAATTTTAGGTGTTTATAGAAAAACTCACATACCAGATAGTCCTGGTTATTTTGAAAAATTCTTTTTTAACCCTGGTGATACTGGTTTTAAAGTATGGGATACAAAATATGCTAAAATTGGTGTAGGAATTTGTTGGGATCAATGGTTTCCAGAAACGGCTCGTTCAATGGCATTAATGGGAGCTGAAGTGTTATTTTTTCCAACAGCAATTGGGTCTGAACCTCAGGATGCGAATTTGATTTCTAAAGATCATTGGCAAGCTACACAATGTGGTCATGCTGCTGCTAACATTACACCTGTAGTAGCATCTAATCGTTTTGGGCGTGAAACAACAAAAGATGTTTTTGACAGAGAGAATGAAGTAGGGATCACATTTTATGGTTCTTCATTTATTTCAAATGAGCATGGTCAAAAAGTAGAAGAAGCACCTCAAGATGAGGATGCAGTATTAGTACATACTTTCGATTTAGACGATATCGAGAAAACTCGTACTTCATGGGGTCTCTTTAGAGATAGAAGACCTGAATATTATCAAGTAATTACTTCAAGCGATGGCGTTCACCCTAATAAATTCTAAGAAATCATGTCACAATTATTAAATACAACACCAAAACAAGACGGCTACTATATGCTAGCAGAATGGACAATGCATACTAGAACATGGATGCACTGGCCTGAACGTACAGATACTTGGAGATTAGGGGCTAAACCTGGGCAAGAAGCTTATGTACGTGTTGCAAAAGCTATAGCAGAGTTTGAACCTGTTACTGTTTGTGCATCTAATACACAATTTGAAAATGCTAGTGCAATGTTGTCTCATCCAAACATTCGCGTAATTGAGTTAACGCAAGATGATGCTTGGATGCGTGATTCTGGTCCCACTTTTTTAGTAAATGGAAAAGGTGGATTAAGAGGAGTAGATTGGAAATTTAATGCTTATGGAGGTACTTTTAATGGTTTATATTCTCCTTTTGATCATGATGATCAGGTAGCTCATAAAGTATTATCAATAGAAAACGCTGACCGCTACAGAACAGAAAAATTTGTTACAGAAGGTGGATCAATCCATACGGATGGTGAAGGAACTGTGATGATTGTAGAAGAGGTATTTATGAACCCTGGAAGAAATCCTGGTTTATCTAGAGAAGAGATGGAAGAATACTTGAAAGAGTATCTGAACGTAGAAAAAGTACTTTGGGTACCTAGAGGTATTTATAATGATGAAACACCTGGACATATTGATAATATGGCATTTTTTATACGTCCTGCAGAAGTAGTTTTAGCATGGACAGACGATGAAAATGACCCTCAATATGATCGTTCGTTGGAAGCATATAATTACTTATCTACTACAACTGATGCGAAAGGTCGTAAAATAACGGTACATAAATTACCTGTTCCTTCGCCAATGTTGACAAGCTTGGAGGATATAGAAGGAATAGATGTGTCTGAAACAGCTAAGAATCGTCAGAAAGGAGATAGATTAGCAGGTTCTTATATCAATTGTTTAATTTGTAATGGAGGTATAATTTTACCAAAATATGGAGATGATAATGATGATGTAGCTGCAAAAATCCTTCAAGATTTAATGCCAGATCATAGAGTTGTTCAAGTAGATGCTAGAGAAATTCTTTTGGGTGGAGGTAACATTCACTGTATTACACAACAACAACCAAAGGTGTAAATTAATACTGCCATGGGTAGTTATGGTTATCCATGGCTAAATGAGATTAATAATTAAATTTGAATTACAAAATAGATAAAATAATCCATTCATTATTTTGTCTATTTTCAAGCAACTGATTTCTACTTTTCAGGCTTATTATCATGAGAAAAATAGTATATATTATTATCGCTGTAATACTGTCTTCAGTAAATATTGTGAAGGCACAAACTGAAGTAATAGAAATTACAGAGGTCCAAAGTCAATTAGCAAATATAAACACTACGGCACTTGACACAGGAGATACAGCATGGATTTTGGTATCAACTGCTTTAGTGTTATTTATGATGTTACCAGGTTTAGCTTTATTTTATGCAGGTTTAGTACGTAAAAAGAATGTTTTATCTATTTTGATGAACATATGTGTTATTACTGGAATCGGATCTCTATTATGGTTTGGAGGTTTATTTTAGTATTTTCTGGTGATGGAGATTTTATAGGAGATTTGCATAGGGTGTTTTTATCAGGTATGACTGCGGATAGTCTACATGGTAACATACCAGAACCGTTATTTGCTGTTTATCAAATGACATTTGCAATCATAACTCCAGGTTTATTTATTGGAGCATTCGCAGAAAGGATGAAATTAAAAGCAGTAGTCTTGTTTTCAGCTTTATGGTTAATTCTAGTCTATGCACCAGTATCACACTGGGTATGGGGAGGTGGTTGGTTACAACAAATGGGTGTAATTGATTTAGCTGGAGGAATTACTGTTCATGCAACAGCAGGAATAGCTGCATTATTATTAGCTATATTTATTAGACCTCGTTTAAAATTCGCACATCAAAAAAAATCACCTTCAAATATTCCAATGGTTATGATTGGAGCTTGTATGTTATGGGTAGGTTGGTTTGGATTTAATGCAGGAAGCCAGTTACATGCAAATGGTGCTGCAGGAATGACATTATTAGTAACTCACTTATCAGCAGCAGCAGCTTGTATGACATGGGCTCTATTAGAATGGAGAAAAAATGGTAAACCTACATTAATTTCAATTGTTACGGGTATGATTGCTGGTTTAGCAACAGTTACTCCTGCATCTGGGAATATTGGGCCAACAGGCGCTGTAATTATTGGAGTTGTAGCAGCAATCGTATGTTTTAATATGGTAGACATTGTAAAGAAAAAATGGAAAATAGATGATGCTTTAGATGCTTTTGCTGTACATGGTGTAGGAGGAATATTAGGTACATTATTAGTTGCCGTTTTAGGAACTGAGTTCTTTGGAGGACATGGTGTAACAGATGTTTTTAATCAATTATCTATTCAAGTAATTGCTTTACTTTCTGCAGTAGGTTGGTCTGCTATAATGACATTTATAATAATGAAAGTTTGTAAAATGACTGTGGGTTTTAGAGTTTCACCAACGGAAGAAAAAGAAGGTTTAGATTTAACCGAAGAAGGGGAGTTTATTTAGAAAAAAAGAGTCATTCTTGGTTTTAAAATAGTAAAACAAAGAATGACTCTCTTTATGTAAATCTTTAAAAAAGATTAGATTTCAATATTTTCTTCAACACTTTTAATCCAATTTTCTGGTCCACCTTTTACGTAACCTGTTTGAATTACCTCTTTGCCTTTAATGACAAAAATTGTTGGATAACCTTTAACTTGAAACTGTTGTGCTAAAGATTGATTTTGTGCTTTTAAAAGATCTGACTGTTGAATTGTTCTTGGGAAATCAAGTTCTAATAAGACAACTTTATTTTCTTTTACCCAAGCTTTAAACTCATCCGTATCAAAAATTTCAGCCTTAATTTTTTTACACCATCCGCACCAATCACTTCCTGTAAAATTAATAATTAAAGGAGCATTGTTTTTCTCCATTAATTCAGAAGCTTTATGTGCATCATTTATCCAACCTTCATTAGATACCTTGTCTGTTATAGGAGGTGGAGTTTTATTTTCAGCTGTCTGAGCATTTACTATTGATAAGCTACTGACAATGAAAAGTATAATTGATATTATATATGATTTCATACTATATTAAGATAAAGTTTGACCTAAATATACAAATTATTTATTATTCCTATAATACAAAAAAAGGAGCACTCCAATGGAAAGCTCCTTTCTATATATAACTACTATCTATACTACTATTATTCTATCTACATTCTAATTAACGTAAAGAGAAGAGTGTAGCATTGATAGATTATGATTAAAATATATCAAAATATTATTTTTCTTTGTTTAAGAATTAACTACTTAACATCTTGATAGTTAGTAGTTAATTAATATTGTTTTTTCCAGTTGAAGAGTAGTATTTGTTGTATTTAAAAATGCTATTTTCCTTTGTAATCAATTAATACTCTGATATTCTCAAGTAATATCTTTTCATTGGCATCAAAGTCATTATCAACATTTGCCATTTCGAATAAGATTTTCATGACCCATTCTTTTTTCTGATCAGTCATACCTTTTAAGATAGATACACTGTCAGAAGTTGTTAACTTTTTTGATTCTTCAATGAATTGGTCATCAAATTTGAATTTCTTTTTTAGTAAAGATAAGTAGACCACTTCTTGAACATCAATAACTCCGTCAGATAACATCATGTCGTTTACGACTTTGACAACTGCTTTCTTTTCGTTTTTTTCAAATAGCATAAATATAATTTTTTTAGTATTAGCAATTTAGATAGTATTTCGATTTTCAAGAAATATTCTTCTAATAATTATACTTAAAGAGCTACATAATATAAATATTAGTGGTCATTCTTGAAATAACAATGTGTAGATTATTTATCAATACCTAAGGGTAATTATATTATATAACGAAAAAGTTGGTAGAAAAGATCTACCAACTTCAATATCTAAAAAAGAAACTAACAATTTTCTTACTTAGCGAACATATCAGATTGGATTAATGCTGTTTTTTGTGCCAATTCTTCATCATTTAATTCAGCTGTTTCATCTAATCTAGGATTGATTTGTAAAGTTGCATGCCATCCATGACCAATTTCATCGTGGAATACACCTGCTGAATAAATTGTTAACTCATTTTTATTATTAATTTTTTCTTCAAATTGTTTTTTGAATAACCAAACAAATTCTTCAGTTTTAGTTTGGTCCCATTCTTCAATTTGATTGAAAGCTTGCTCAATACCTCTTAAACTAGCATAAACAGCTTCAACATCTTCATTTTGGAAAACTACTTGAATTTTTATCAAGCTATTGTTCTCAAAGATTGGCTTTAAAAAGGCCTCTTCTTCTAGGAACATAATAGAATAATCTCCATTAAATTCTCTTTTTCCCTTTAATTCATTAGTGATATAATTGTGAACTTCTATACCATCCATATCAGTATATAATTCTTTGTAAAGTTGAATTCCTTTTTGTTCTTTAACTATTGAAGTTTCACTACTAGTGTCTTGAACTGTATTTTCTTGAGCTTGAGCGGAAAAAGAACCAAATGTTAAAGCGAAGAATAAAATAAATAGATTTTTCATTTCTGTATTTTTTTAGAGTTTTTTAAAGTTGAACCTTATTGCTTGGTTCACTTACTAATAACAACACTTTTAAAATGTCACCTCTAAATTTTATTTTTTTTAAAAAGATTCAGAAATTCTAAAATAAAACCCCCAATCACCATCACCTTTAGCTATATCAAACCCTAATTTTGAATTGGTATCTTTTAAGTAGGTATATCTGAATCCTACACCCGCAGAGGGTAAAAATTTACCATTATGTTCTTCATTATTTGCTCCAAATATTGTAGCCGCACCCACAAAACCAACTGCTCCAATTCTATCTGAAAAATTATATCTATATTCTGCTTGTGCACTTATTATAAAATTACCTCTATACTGCCCGTTTGAGTATCCTCTAATATCAGTATCTCCAACTACAAATTGTTGGTTGAAATCTATGTTACCAATACCAATACCAGTAAAAACTCTAGTTGCTAATACATCTTTACCCTTTCTACAAGATTTATAATGATTAAATGCTATTTCTATTTGATTTGATTCTTTTGTGTTTCCAAATATTGAAGGGTATGTACTATAATCAATATCTAGAAGATAACCACTTGTGGGGTAAGATACATTTGATCTTTTATCTATAGAAAATGATAGTCCTACACCATTAAAATTTTGTCGTTCTTGCTTTTCAAGTTGAATTTCTGATTTTGAATCATATGAATTATGAAAGTAATTTACGCCAATATATATATTCTCATAGATCTTTTTTTCAACCCCTAAATAGGCAAATTGATAATTTGTATTGTACTTTGACCACATATTTACTGGTCCTCCAATAAAATGTTGAAAGTGATAATCTCCTTTTCCAATAGCTCCGATTATTCTCCAGTTATCTTCTTTTAAATAGAATTGGCCAAAAGCTAAACCTATCCAACTTTTATTTTCTGAATAGGTACCTAATACACCAATTACAGAAGAAGGTGAGATAGTGTCTTTCTCTGATGTATTAAACATTAGCATTGGTAATGCGCCAACAGTAGCACCAGAAGATAGGTCATAATCAAGAAACGGTAGTGGGATAAACTTCATTTTCCCATCAATACGGTCGCCAACACCTTGACTGAAACTATACTGGCAGAGTAGTAACTGAGCAATTATAAAGAATGCTATTTTAAGTTTTTTATTTGTATTTTTCATTTTAGAGTAGGATTATAAGATGTTATCACTCTCCAAAGGGAAATACAAACCCCGAAACCCTACTTGCACAAAATTATTGGATAAAAAAAGGTGTCTTCCCTAAGAAAAACACCTTTTAAATACCTTTAAGTGGGGTATAAGTTGGTTATTTAATATTTTTTGAGCTCTCTCTATAATAAGCAGAAGAACCAAGAACAACGATCAATGCAGCTACATAATAAACAAAAGTAGGCACAGGAACCGGATCACCAGTTGCATAAGAGTGCAAACCTGTTAAATAGTAATTCACCCCAAAAGAGGTCATTACAATAGAAGAGAATGCAACTAAACTAGCAAGGTTAAATATGTAATTACCTTTTAAAGCTGGTACCAATCTTAAATGTAGTACAACGCTATATACAATTACAGAAATTAATGCCCATGTTTCTTTTGGGTCCCAACCCCAATATCTACCCCACGATTCGTTTGCCCAAACACCACCAAGAAATGTTCCAATGGCAAGCATATATAAACCGATAGTCATGGATAATTCACTGATATATGTAAGTTCTAAAATTGGATTTTTAAAGCGTTTATCTTGAACAACCATAAAGATTAAATTGATAAACCCTAACAAAGCAGATAATGCTAGAGGTGCATAGCTACTTACAATGATAGCAACATGTATTTTTAACCAATAAGATTTTAAAACAGGTACTAAGTTTGTAATTTCTGGATTTAACCAATCTAAGAAACTTACAAATAATAGTGTTCCACCAAATAAAGAAACTAGAGGTAATATAAAATCACTTTTCCTATAAAAGATAAATCCAAACAGGAATAATGACCATGCCACTAAAATCAACATTTCGTAACCATTAGTCCATGGTGGATATTGAGCAATATACCATCTTAATAGTAAGTTGAATGTAAAGGCAAAAAAGCCGATCATTTCAAAACCAACACCAAAATTATAGGCTAATCTAGTTCCTTTCGAATTTTTGAATACTTTTATAAGAGCAATTACTAAAAGGTAAATACCAAGCATCCAGTAAATTGGAAACAAATTATTGAAGATGTTGAGTTTATTGTACCACAATTCTGAAGTAATTGCTTGGTCAGTAAGATAAATCTCCTTACCCATTACTTTTTGGAATGTTCTTACATATGATAAATTTAATTCAGCATCTGTCCAATCTTCAGAAGAACGAGCTTTAAAAATTTCCATATAATAAACCTTCATTATATTTCTTACAAATGCTGAATCTTCTGCAGCACCGAATGGATTACTAATAAAATTGGCATTATACCAGTTGTTATTAGGATCATCTTTGGCAGGGAATATTTTTAAATAATTTCCAGATAAACCTTGAAATAAAATATTGAAACGTTCATCTACCTTGATTAATTCTTTATCTAATTCACCTCTTTCAGACGGTTTCTTTTGTTGTGCTTTATCAACTGCACCTCTTAAAAGATAATCACCTTCCATATTAATTAAATCATCAAAAGAAACTAAATCACTTTGTTCTTTTTGAATGATATTAAAAATACCTTTACCTGCATCACCATCAATTTTTATTAGAGGAGTTGCTTGCCAAAACATGGGGTCTATATGCAATGCAAGAAATAACTGATCATTATTCATCTTTTCAGAAGAACCGTCTTTCATTTGTAATGTATATGACGTTTTGCGAGTCAGTTTTCTTAAGAATTCAGAGCTTAATGTGTTGATAGGTTTTAACCTGCCATCCATATCTTGCACTAGCAATGTACCGAAATTTTTAGCATGTTCCTTATCAATATGTTGCGAACGTTCTAATACTTGCTCTTCAACAACTTCCTGTGCATTTGATTTAAATAAAGGAATAAAGAAGAATAAACCAGCAATTAATGTTACTGTTTGAGATGCTTTCAATTTTGATAATTTACCACTTATTAATCTAAAACGAGATTTTCTTTCAAAGAAGGTCATCATCATTCCAATTGTCATTAATGTATAACCGATGTAGGTAATTATTGTACCAGGTCTATCTTTATTTACAGAAAGTACTGTTCCTAATTCATCCTGATCAAAAGAAGCTTGAAAGAATCTATACCCTCTATAATCAAGTACATTGTTCATGAAAATTGTATATGGAAATGTTTTGTCACCATCCTGAACAATTACCTCACTAGAATAAGCAGATGGATTTTCTGAGCCAGGATATTTTTCCATTTCAAAATTATTTAAAAATAATGAGAAAGGAAGTTTAGTGATAATTGGAGCGTAAGAAACTTCGATATGATATCCTCCTAAATTAATATTCTTAAAAGGAGTAATTACACCACTCAAACTTGCTAAAATTACTTCTTCAGTTTGATCATTTACTGTTACATCTACAAAAAGTAAATCCGCAGCTTGAGCCTTCATTTTTTTAGTTTGTGCAGGAGAATATCCTAAACGCATACCATCATGAATATCTTTAATAACAAAACGTAAGTCGCCCATTTGGTACAAAGCACGTTGTTGAAGTTTATCTTCTGTATTTTCTTCAGTCGCACCACTAGACTGACTAGCCATAATGAAATAAGTTAACCTACTTGGTGCAGTTATACTATAATCATTTGCAGTTTCTTTAATATTTATAGCTCCTTCTTTAGGGTTTTCAAAAGTAACTTCGAAACCAGAAAGGAATTTACTTTTTCCTTTTTCTAAAAAGATACTGCTTCTACCAGATTCACTAGCAGTTACGATTTCTATAACAGCATCTGTCACTTCACCTTCTACAATAGATTGTACAGCATCAGGAATATACTCTTTAGGTTGGATAGTAATTTTATCCCCTTTGTTTTCTTCTGTCCAAGAAATATCTGGCTGATCTAGAATTGTGAATTTACTTTTTTCACTAATCTCTTTATTTAAACTTTTACCATGAATATGTGCTTGAAAATAACGTTCAAGTGATATTAATTCGTTACTACTGCTACCTTCTCTAATTCTTAGATTTCCCTCGTAACCAGCATATCTAGTAACAAATGCACCTAAGAGTATAATAATAAAAGCGAAATGAAAAGTTAGGACACCTAATTTTTCTTTTCTTAATAATTTATACTTGAAAATATTACCAATAAAATTGATACCTAGAAGGGCTTGAAGAATCTCAAACCAAAGTGCATCATACACAGCTCCTCGTGCTGCAGGTGTGCCGAAATCATTCTCAATAAAAGTAGCATTTGCCATAGCAAAGCCATATATGATTAAACAAACTAGTGTTAGTTTGTTAGAGAATAAGAGTTTAAAAACCTTTTGCATTATAAGTTTAGGACAAAAAAAGTCGGAGTGAGTTTAATAAAATAAAAAAGCTGTTGCAATGATTTTACATATCAATGCAACAGCTTCAAATATACTAGTATTTTTGACTATTTACTAGACACTGATTCAGTAGGATATTTAGCTTCGCGAGCTTTTGCTTGCTCTAACCATTTTGGAATGATATTCTTTTCGAAAGTTTTCTTTTCTTTCTCTAATTTAGGCATATCTAAACCAATATATTTTTGAGCTTTCGCTTTTGTTTCAATAGCTGGATAAGGAACTTCTTTATCATACCCTAAGTCAGCTAATAAACGAGCTAATTTAATACGAGCTTCTTGTGCTTTATCTGTAGCAGTAGTAACAATTCTACTAATTTCTACAGGAGCGTGGAAACTACCACCATGAGATGCAACAGCATAATCCCATCTCCATTGTGCATGTCTAATATCCATTAAGATTGGTTTCATTTGTGCTTCAGTAGCACCAAGATCCCAAGCTTTTTTAGCTTCTACGTGAGTTCTAACAAGAATTTTTTCTAGACGTTTTGTGCGTTCTTTTACTTTTCTTTGGTTAGAATAAACATTTTCAATCAGTTCTTTTTCTTCTTGACGGTGACAAACTTGACAAGAGTTAGCAGGATTTGCTAAAGGAGATTGAATGTGATGATCTGTAAACTTTTGTCCACCTTCTGTTTTATAAGGCATGTGACAATCTGCACAAGAAACACCTCTTTTTGCATGAATACCTTGTTGGTATGTTTCATAACCAGGGTGCTGAGCTTTTAACATTGGTGTTTTAGACATTGAGTGTGTCCAATCGCTAAAGTTCATATCATCATAATATTTCTCTGCGCCTTCAACAGTCATACCGTTTGCCCATGGGAACGTTAAGTAAGGAACACCTTTCTTAGGTTCTTTTTTATTGAAATAATATTCAACGTGACATTGTGCACAAACTAAAGAACGCATTTCTTGATGAGATGCATCGTTAATATCTTTTCCCATTGACTCAAATGCTTCAATTAAAGCTGGTCTAGAGATTTTTAAAGCCATTGTTTTGTTATCATGACAGTCTGCACAACCAATAGGATTTACAATTTCAGCACCTTTGTCGGCCCATTTTCCAGCATAAAATTCAGAAATACCAATTTCGTTCATTAATCTAGGGACATCTGGTGACTTACAAGTCCAACAAGTACTTGGCATCGGGCCTGTACCCGGTCCAGTTGGTCCGCCTGTTCTTAATGTTTCACGGATATCTTTGATAGCATAACCATGACCTCTTGGAGCATTATAATCTTTAGAGAAACCATAACCAGCCCATAATACAACTAGTTCTGGAGAGTCTTCTAAAATATCTTTTTCTTGATTACCATTCAACATTGTAGAGAAGTTCATCTCTTTAGTTTTCATGAATGATTGATATTGGCGAGGGAAATTTTCACCCCAAACCTCATTTCTAGGTTCAAATTCTGTAATTTTCACCTGTGGTTGGTAAGCGAATTGTGATTCACTTTTTCTTTCTGTGATATTACTACCTAACATAGCCAAAAGGATGACAACTAAGCAAGTAGCAATGAATAAAAGCCAATTTTTTAATTTAGAACTCATGCGTTTTATTATTTACTAAGGGCATCTTTCAGCCATTCTGGTACAATTAATTTTTTGTTGTATTGAACTGGTAATTGTTCAATACCTAGTCCAACAGAAGATAAACTTTTTACTCTTCCATGCGGAGTTTCTCTATGACACTCCCAACACTGTCTGTCAGTTCTGTGTTTATAATTATCAGGAACCATAGCAACAGTTTTTGCATCTGTAACCTGATCGCCATGACAACGAATACAGTTCGCTTGCACTACTTCTTGTCCAGCCTCGTGCATTCTTATTACTTGAGGTTCAGACCTAGTAGTATACACATATGAGTGATACAAACCATCTTTAGCTTTAAAACCGTATTTGGCGAATACACTTGTATGAGGAACATGACAATCGTTACAAGTTGCTACCTCTCGGTGAGAACTGTGCTTCCAACTTTCAAATTCTGGTGTCATAACATGGCAATTGACACAGGTAGTAGGATCGTCAGACAGATAGGAACCTACACGTGCATTGTATGCAGTATAAATAGCTAGTCCGACAATTGCTCCTATTAGTGCTGCGACTACAGGTTGCCATTGTTTGGGTGGTATGAGTTTTTTAAACATCATTATTAAAGTTACACACTCAGTTGATTGTGTTTATACATTTATAGTACAGTAATATTAGTGTAAATTTCACATATTTAACACTTCCAAAACAGAGTTTTTGTCATCTTTTCTAGTTTAGAATTCTTCTAAAGAAAGGGGTTGCATTATTTGTAGATTAATTAGTGAAATTCTTTGATTTCGGTGTTAACATCGCTATTTATGAAAGAAGTAAAGTAGAATAATTTATCTTATATGAACCCATAACCTAATTACTACCTAATTTAAAAACTACTATGAAAAGGATGACATTTCAGTTGTTATTCATTATTACTACTTATTGTTGTTTATCAATCAATTGTTTAGCACAACGTATTCTATCTTTTGGTCATAATCTGAATGAGAATACTAATAACACAGTTTTGTCTTGGGATTTAAATGGTGAAAATTTAAATCCTAATGCAACTCATTTTAGAGTGTTCATATCAGAAAGTCAAACAGATATACCCATAAATGTAAATACTATTTCCGAAGGTAATCAATATAGAATAACAGTAGATTTTTCAGGCTTTGATTTACCAAATAACGCTATTTTAAAATTAAAAACTACAGAAGTAACACCTACATTAACTGCTTCTCAAAATTATATATACGATAATGCTCCTCCAGTGCTTAATCAAGTAGAAATTTGGTCAGACAATGATGAATATGGGAATCAAATTGAACCTGGAGATTCTGTTTATTTAAGAGTTTTAGCCAATGAGCCTGTAACCTTTGTAAGTGGTTCTATTCATTCAACTGAATTTGATACAAAAATTATTAATCAAAATTCTATAACACTTCGTAAAAAATTCTCAACTATAGACCCAAATTATTTTGATCCACTTCCGTTTTTAGTAACAATACAAGATCAAGCAGGTAATTCTACTACAGTCTCTACAACTACAAATAATTCAAGCGTCAATTATCACGTTAATAATGGCTCATCAAATACAATCATTTCACCTGATCAAGATTATTTTTGTAATTTATTAATAAATACAACAATTATAGGGGCTACTTCATCAGTTGACATTGATGGAAGCTCACTTGTTATTTCTCCTTTAACTTCTGCTGATACACCAACCACAGATGGGATGCTAATACATTGGGAGGTCTCTTATGATGATGGACCCTGGAATGAAATTCCAAATAGTTCGACACATAATTTATATATAGAGGCAGTACCAACATCTGGTAGTTATAGGTATAGGAGAGTTTATACTTATTTTGAAGATACGGACATAAGTAATAGTATAGAAATTGAGGTGTTTGATGTAGATAGTCAGATAGTAACGCTTTATCCTATAGACTCTACTTATGATGTAAATGCAACACAAGGGATTAATTTATCAACTTCAGTAGCAAGTGAAGAAGTGACTATCGAGATAAATGGTAATGGAGTGGTTTCTAATCAGTTTTTTCCAAATCAAGCAGGAGTTGGCCAGCATATTATACATTACAGAATATATGATGAACATTGTGAAGGGAATTATACTAAAACACTGTATGTAAATAATGAACAAACTGCACTTCAATTAAATACTAATTACTGTCAATTTGATTTACCTGTAAACCTTCAATTAGCAGGGCAATTAAGTGGATTTTCAGGGCTTACATTGTCGCATTTTTCTGGAAAAGGTGTGGTTCATTCAACACAACAATTTGATCCAACACGTGTTATTGACGCAGAAACTATAGAAGGAGGAGAAGTAACAACATTAATAAAGTCGTATTTTACAGATTCAGATCATATAATAAGAGATTCAATCGCTCAAAAAGTTACTGTTTACAAACCATTTCGTTTAAATCTTTCTGTACCTCATGATACTTTATTTTTGCAAACTGATGCTCCAGATTTTAGAATTACAGCGAATGTTGGTTTAACTAAGCCTATTATAAATTATTATTTAGATGATGTTTTAGTTGGTACCTCAACATATGACTTTAGTGCAGTATCAAAAGGTGTAGGGGTTTATAGATTAAAAGCTGTTTTAATTGATCATAATTCATGCGAAACTGCTGACGATCTTATTATTAAAGTTTCAGATTCTCCAATTAACCCTACACCTAGTACAATTATTTCTTCAGAAGATTCATTATCTCTTTTATCATTATACCGAGAAATGAATATTCCTGTAAATGTTTTAGAACCTGTTAGAAATTGGGATTATTTTTATACTAATACAGATGGCGAAATTATAGGACTGTTATTATATGGATTGGGTGAATTAACTACTTTGCCACATCAAATAGGAGCATTTAAAGACCTAGAAGTTTTAAAAATTTATAATACCCACTTAACCTCCATATCAGATAGTTTGTGGCATCTTCCTAATTTATGGCTATTAGATTTATCTTTTAATTTATTAGAAGATGAAGATATAGAAGGAATAAATAACCTGCCTGCTTTACGTACATTTTGGGTGCATCATAATAAGTTGACAACAGTACCAAATGTTAATGGCATGACTACATTGTACCATTTATTTGCACAGAATAATCAGATCAATGCAATCGATAATCATCTAAATAATGTTCCTCATCTTAAAAAATTGGATCTTTCTTTTAATCAATTAGCTGATATGGGATCGAGTTTACAAAATAAAAATGAACTTGAATACCTTAATCTTAGTCATAATGAATTTACGGAATGGAATTACGTTTTAAGTACATCAATAGTTGATATAAATTTAAGTGATAATTTGTTGGAGACTATTCAGTTACCAACTTCAATAACTCAAGTTGATTTAACAAATAATAGGTTGTTCTTTAATGACTTAGAAAGTGTTCAAGTCCAAAATATAAGCTATTCAAACCAAAAGTTTGATATAGATTTTGATGTCGTACAATTAGAATTAGAGAGTTCTTATTTATATGAAATACAAAATAAAATAGATGGAGTTAGTTATAACTGGTATAAAGATAATGTGCTAATTGGGAGCAATTTGTCAATTCAGAATGCTTCAGCTTCAGATGGAGGTAAATATATATGTATTGCTTCTCATAGTAATTGGACTTCTCTAACAATAGAAGTAGCAATCATTAACATAGGAGTAGGGTGTGATAATATGCATGATATTGTTTTAGAAACAGATAGGAGAACTACTTTTTGTGCGGAAGAAGAGCTGTTGATTACCGTTAATAGTAGAGTAAACGGGAATGATATTGTTTATAATTGGTATAATAATGATGAACTTTTAAGTACTACAACAAAGGATATATCATTACATGAAATCGGCAATTATCATTTGCAAGTTACCACAAACAATGGTTGTATTTATCGCTCAGATACAGTTATTATTACTCAATCCGATACAATAGTTATCCCGCAATTAGCATTTAGAAATGACAGGATAGAAATTGTTAATATTGATACCACAAAATATTACTCTTGGTATTATAATAATGAATTAATAGCTCAATTGGATACATTCATTTACCCTTCTAATTTAGGGGAGTATAAAGTAATAAGTACAAATAATACAGCATGTAATTCAGCTGAAGGGCGAATTATAATTTCAGATGAATCACTTTTAACTTCAATCAATAGTCAATTACTTGCACAAAATGTAAAAGTATACCCAATACCAAGTATTGATATTATAAATGTAGAATCTCCTGTTATACTTTCTGTATCTAATGTAGGTTTGTATACGCTAACAGGAAATTATTTAGATGTTAATTTCATCAAGAAGAGTAATCAATTAATTATAGATATTCAACATTTAAAAGCAGGGATATACATTATGCAATTATCTATTACTGCAAACAAAAAGCTTTACAAAAAAATAGTAATTAATTGATCCTTTATTGTAAGTGTATTATCCTTTTGAGGTAATCTTCCTATTACGACAAACGTTTAATTAATGTAATAGAGGTTAATAGTGTGAACTATTTTGAGAAAATAGTAACTAAAACTGTTTACTATCGTTATAAGTAACTCTATTTGCAACAATGTTACATATTTATAAACTATGAAAAATCTATATTTATTATCTCTTCTGTTTGTCGTATTTATGTCTTGTACCTCTAATGATTTTGAAGGGGTTGGAGATTTTGAAACCGCTAATGGCAATAATAATATTGAAATTGATGGAGAAATTATTTTTAAGGATACTTTATTTGACAATACTGTCTTTAACGTTAGTAATAAGGCAGTACTCACCTTTAATAACGTTCAGTTAAATAGTTGTGAGATACTACTAAAGAATCAATCAGAATTATATTTCGAACAAGAAATTGAGGTTTATGATACTTTGATTGTTCATAAAAATGGAAGTGATAATCAAGGAGCAATTTGTACTGTTGGTGAGGTGAATTTTACAATTATAAAAGATGGTACTAGTGAGTCAACTACAATAGACGGATGTTATGGCGATGACTTACCTGTTGAAATGATTTATTTTAATTCAACAATTTCGGCGCCCAAAAATAATGTATTATTGGAGTGGGGAACAGCATCAGAAATTAATGCTGATAGGTTTGATGTAGAACGCTCTACTGATAATCGAAATTGGGCAAACATAGGAACAATAAAAGCAGCTGGGAATTCTAATGTTAAATTAGAGTATTCATTTAATGATACTGCATTACCCAAAGCAACAATTGTTTATTATAGACTTATACAAGTGGACTTTGACGGAAAAGGATTCAAATATGGTCCTAATGCAGTACATTTAGATAATTCAGAGAGGACGCTTACAATTTATCCAAATCCTATAAAATTTGGAGAAGATCTAAATATATTATCTAGTTTTAATGAAATGGATGTAAGGATTTATGATGCTTCAGGTAGGACATACACTGAGTTTACTTCAGATTTAAATCATGCAAAAGTACCAATGATTTTTGGAAAAGGAATGCTTTTTATTGAAGTGAAAAGTGGTAAAACAAAAATTGTAGAAAAGTTGATAGTGAATTAATTGGTTAGCTATGGCTATTTTACTGTAGTAATTTATTTCTAAATTAACTCTCATAATGAGTGTGTTATATAGGTTTTGTATGAATTATGTCAATAAACAATTGATTAATGTCAATCTATAAATGCTGATATTGATACATTTGTAGTGTAAGAAAACTATTATCGTGTGATTAAAAAATCCTTTTTTATGACAACTCAACAATTACTCATTTATGTTATTTTTATAATTATTAGTATACATTTCGTTATGTACCTTTTAGGGAGCTATACAAAAAAATCGAAATAAATATGGTTTACACCTACAAGCCATAAGCGTTTTTGTACATTCAAATTTTATCAGCTCTTAAAGTAAATAAATAGTAAAAGATCAGTTCTTGAATTTAGAGAACTGATCTTTTTTTATTGAAAAAATCAAGTACAATGTTTGAAAATTTCTATTAAATTTTTGATTTTCAATTGATGTTAATAAATTTGAATGCTAAATTTTTGTGTATCGTGTAAATGTATTTTTAAATGACTAAATAAATACTTTACTCTTAGATTCTGTTTTCTATTAATTAACAACTTTCGACTATGAACAACTTTTTACCTATTAAAAATAGGTTTGAATTACTGTGTATTTTGTTATTACTATTTATGGTTCAGCATAATGTTTTTGCTCAAAATACCTATTATTCTAAATCAGATGGCAGTTTTACAGATTTAACAATCTGGGAAGATCTGTCAAATAATACTCCAACAGCTATATTATCAACAGATACATATATTATACAGAAGGAAAACTCTGTTACTGTTCCAAGCAATATTCTACTGACTTCATTAGAAGTTGAAGGTACATTAATTGTGAATGAAAATGTGGCTATAACACTGCACCGTGATTATTATTATTATGGTACAGCCATCTGGAATATAGGGTCTTCTTTAAATTTAGAAGGGAATTTGCCAAGTATTTTAGAAGGTAGAAATAGTAATGGTTCTTCAAAAACTATTCTTTTAAACTCTTTAATTTTAAATAAATCTGGAGCTAGAACTAAAGTTATTGTAAATAATTCTCGATTGGATATAGAAGATAAATTATCTGTAGTTAATACCACATTTGAGCCAAAAGATGAAATTGCAATTGCTGGAGATTTTTCAGTAGATAATCAGAGTTATTTTGGTGTAGAAAAAGGAGTATTTATAAATTTTGATGGTAATGATCAATTGGTAACAATACCAGAAGCAATAAATAAACTTATTGGAAATGAATTTGTAAAATTTAGTAATGTTAGGTTTACTAATAATGGTACTAAAATAGTTTCTGGTGATTTAAACCTTGATGGAGAATTACAAGTTCTTCATGAGCTTGATACTGATGTAGAAATTAATGAAGGAACACATCATATTAATTCTATTAAAATATCAGATGATAAAGCAGATACTGATAATGATGCAATAGAATTTGATAATTCTAACCTCTACATTAATGGAACGATATATCATTACCACACTATAGACGAAACAATTACAGGAAATATTGATTTAGGTGATGTTTCTATATATGCAGTTAATGGAAATCTAACTATTGGAGATGATAAAAGTAATGGAGATGAGGTTTACATCGACAACGATGTCTTTATAAATAATGGGAAAACTTTATTATCTAGAGTTAATAGTTTATTAAATTCAAGAGGTGATTTATATGTTCACGGTAACTCAAAAGTTATTGTAGAAGGTGACAATTTTCCTGTTTTTGATAATTTTGAATTGAAAGATCAAAGTACTTTTGTATATCAATCTATTAACGATCAATCTGTCAAATCTAATATTACTTATGTTAACCTAACACTCCTAAACCCATCAAACAAATACATAAATGGGGATATTATTATTAATGGAAATTTATCTATTTATGATGGTGCTAACTTACAATTATCATCAGGGAAAGATATAGAACTACATGGAAGTTTAAATAATAGAAAAGATACAGATGTTACTGAACCTGGTTTACTTTCTGCTAGTAATGGCTCTATCACATTAATAAATGAGAATAAAAATCAATATATAAACAAAGCAAAAGGAAGTATATATTATACAATAGGTACTTTAAATATTAAATCAAATGGTGCTTTAACAGAAAATAGAACTGTTAATATTTTAAACCCTCTTACTGTAGGAACTATTAATATAGAAAACCAAAACGGAGCATCGTCTAATATGTTAAATGCAAATTTTGCAACAACAGATATTTCTCTTTCTAGTAATCTATTATTAAATGCTTTTACTAGGGTAAGAACAGCTTCTTCAAACCCAAGCTATTTATCAAAAGGTTTATTTAATGCTACTAGTTACGTTACTTTTGACGGTGCAGTTACACAGAAAATCCCCGCTATAAATTATAGTAATCTTGAATTTAATGGCAACGGGAAAAAGGTATTTCAAGGTACTACATATATTACAGGTGATTTTGTAAAAGTTGGCGGTGAGAATACTTTAGACATTACAAATAAAACACTTTTTGTGGGTGGAGATTGGAGATATAATGTTGAAAGTGGTTATACAGGTTCTACAGTAAATTTAAATGGAACTGTTGAACAAAATATTTACAATAGTAAATTCAATCACTTGATAGTTAGTGGAGCAGAAAATACTAATTTTATCAAGCAATTATATATTGAAGGCGATTTATCGCTTGTTGGAGCAAGTGTTACTGCTTTTGCCAAATTATTTGTTTATGGAAATTGGACAGAAGATACGAATTCATCGTTTACACAGACAAAAGAAAATGTGGAATTTGTTGGTTCTTCTGATCAGATTGTCACTACAAATGCATCGTCTAAATTTAATAATGTAGTTCTTAATGGAATAGGAAAAACAGTATTTAAAGAAGATACATTTATTGATGGATTTATAAATTTAACTTCAGGAAGAGGGAATGTAGACTTTGAGAAAAACCTTACTTTAGGAGGTGGATTTACTAATTCTGGAACTGGAAGTACAGTTACACAATCTGGTATATTCTATTTTGTAGGTACACAGAGACAAGAAATTAGAGTTGATAATGCTAATTATGGCGCTTTTGGAAAAGTTGAATTTTCTGGTGAAGGTTTGAAAGTATTTTCAGGTAATAGTAAATATACCTTTTTAGATGACTTTGTAATTAATAATGCAACTGTTGATGGAGGTAATAAATTATTTTACGTTAGTGGAAATTGGGTTAATAATAATGGTGAATTTAAAAGTGGAGGCACAGTATTTTTTAATGGAGGAACTGCCCAAACTGTAGATGCATCAACATTTAATAATTTAACTTTAGAAGGAGTAGGCACATCCGTTTCTCTTAATGATAATATTATTGTAAAAGATCTCCGTTTAAATTCTTCTACGTCTTTATCATTAAATAATAAAACTATTGGCCTTTCTGGGAATTGGTATGGGAATGATGGAACATTTATACATGAAAATGGTACAGTTATTTTTACTGGAAATAATGCAACTGTTTATTCAAATGATAAATTTTACAACTTCACATTAAACTTGGGTGAAGACAATACATTATTTATTTCGAATACTGATGATGCTTCTCAAAATTTTGAAATTGAGAATGATTTTTCAATTAAATCGGGTAGGTTAGAGTCTAGAAAAAGAAATCTTTTTGTTGGAGGAAACTATGATGTGAATGGTGATATAAGAAATATTACTTCGCTTACATTAAATGCATCTAATGCAGGAAATTACATTTTTAAACCAGGTATTGATTTTCAAAATAGTGGTTTGCCCTCTAAATATTACAATACTCAAATTAATATATCACCTGCTGCAGGTGTTGTATATAATTTAGAAGGCGATTTAAGAATGGAAGCAAGTAGTGGAACTTTAGCACTACAATCTGGAACATTAGATGCCAACGGACATTTAATAGAATTAACCAATGAGAACAAGTCAATTATCGTTTCATCTACAGCAACTTTAGAGTTAGATGCTGGTAGTGTTCTACAATTACCGAATAATACTTCTGGAGCATTAATTGTTGAAAATGGAGCTACATTACTTTTAGAAGGAGATGAAAATAGTTATGCTATTATTGAAGGGAATGGGGTAAATGATAATTTTGATATTCAAATAGCTGGGGTATTATCAGCTACTAATTATAAACTTTCAGATTTAGGAGGAAATGGACTTCAGTTTAAGTCAGGAGCTAGTTTAAATACAACCTATAATTTATCTGATGGTATTTTTGCAGGAGGAAATGGTAATGCATCAGTAACTATTGAAGATGGAGTGAATTTATCAACCCAAACCATTAAAAATGTTGTTTTTAATAATGGGCCATCTGTAGCAGTTACTAATAATGATTCTAAGAGTGGAGTGATCACATTTTTTAATGCTTCAGGTTCTAATGCCACAGTAGAAAATGATGTTTACAATAAAATAGAATGGGCAGATGATAATAATTTTATTGTTTGGACAGGGGCAACAAATACTACTTGGAATTTAGCCTCAAACTGGTCAACTTCTACTATTCCTACAGCGACAGATAATGTGAAAATTCCAAGTAGTGGAATTACAAATTATCCGATTGTAACGTCATCTGTAGAAGTAGGAAAAGTGTTAATAGAAAATAGTGCTACCTTAACTCTTTCAGATAGATTTACCGTTAATAATGGTATAAATATTAATAGTGGAGGAACTTTAATAGGTGGTGATAATGGCTCTATTCAAGATTCGATAATTGTTAATGGAGATTGGATAAATGAAGGTGCTTTTACTAAAAATCAATCAATTATTAAATTTATAGCAGATGATGCCTCTATTAAATCTTTTATTCCAGGTAGTTCAGAATATGCAACAATAGTTATTGATGTAAATGAGGCAACAGTGCTCCATTCATCAAATACCCTTAAAGTAGATAATTTTATATTGTCTTCGGGTAGCTATGACGTTTCAGATAAAAATATAGAAGTTAATACTTCATGGAATAAAAATGGAGGTTATTTCAATTATAGAAAGGCAACTGTTGTTAGTGATAATGCAACCATTTATGGAGGGGAATTCTTTAATCTACAAGTTAAGGACGGTTCAACATTAACGTTAGAAGGAAATATTACTGTAAATAATACGATAAAACTAAATAGCTCATCTTCGACATTTACAGCAAACAATAACCTAATTTATTTGTTAGGTGAATTCGACAATAGAGAGGGAGGAACTTTTACGCAGGATGCCACTGGAACTATAATATTAAATGGAGCAACTCAATCTTTAAGAGGAGATCTAACCTTTGGTAATTTAATTATTCAAGGAACAGGGAATAAATTTATCAGAGATGGAGCAAACATTTCTATTCTTCAAGATTTGACAATTCTTAATGGAATTGGAACTGTTTACTTGGAAGAAAATAGTACACTTGTTGGTAGTGGTATTTTTACAATGACGGGAGGTCAAATGATAATTAGAGATACAGATAACTACCCTAAGAATTTTGCGCAATATCAAATTACAGGAGGTACTTTTAGTTATTACTCATCGGTTGCTAAAGCTCAGAATATTGCTGCATTAAACTATTATAACTTAGTAGTTAATAATGGTGAGAAAACATTATTGGGTGATATCACCATTTCTAGAGAACTTAAAGTTGGGACGGGTAGTTTAAGCTCAACTTTAAATGTTGCAGGTTTTCAAATTACTCTAGGTGGAAATATAACTAGTAATACAAGCAACAATCCTATTCTTATTAATTGGGATAACGGAACACTTATTCATAATGGAGGCGGTTGGGCTTTCAATCAAAATGTAACTACTTATCATCATCTAATTTTAGGTGGCTCAGGCTGGAAAAGAATACAAAGTGATATATCAATTACTGGAGATTTTACGGTAAAAGATAATGTAATTTTTGAGCAAGGGAATACAACAAAAGCTTACCAAGTAACAGGTACAGCAACAGGGGAATTTTTCTTAGAAGATGGAAGTATTTACAGAGCATTCGCAGAAGCAGGGAATGTGGCTTTTGTCAATTCATTTTCTGATTATCATTTTGATGCTAATTCTATTGTCGAAGTAAAATCTGAAGGAGATGCAGATATTTTTATAAGCACAATTCCTCAATATGGAATATTGAAACTATATGCATCTGGAGATGTAACATTAACTTCGGATAATTCTTTAAGAGTTGTTGGAGAGTTTAAAGAAGAATTGAAATCTGATGGGAAATTAATTGATAATGGTCAAGACTTGTATATTGGAGGCAGGTATCAGATAACTAACTATGAAAACCCAACTTCTAAAATTGTATTTAATGGAGACGAACAGCAAGACATTATAGGGTCTGGAGTGTTGTATTTTAATGATCTATCTATAACTGGAAATGGCCTTAAAAAATTGTATTGGGGAAATACTATTGAAATTAAAGGTGATGTAGCTTTATCAGGTAACACAGAATTTAACACAAATAAGAAAATTCTATTTACGGGAGGAGATTGGACAGCCACAGATGATGCCACTTTTATTAGTTCAAATCAAGTAGTTGTAGGTAAAAATGAAGTGTTTGATCAATCTTTAAACTTTGGTAATAACACGATTAAAGAATTAATTTTTATAGAGTCATCAACAAAAACAATTAACTGTAATTTAAATGTTGATACAGAATTTGTGATCGAAGATGGTGCTCAAGGGTATGGAAATGCTTCTGGTATAATAGATTTTTCAAATTTTACACATAGTGTTGGAGTAGAAAGAATTTATACGGTAAATGGTAGTTATGTTGCACAGAATGCTAATTTTATTTTTGATGGAGGAAACCAATATATACCAGCTGATTTTGAAGTTAACAATTTCACTTTAAATGGTAGTACAAAATATTTATTAGGTAATCTAAGTGCAAAAACTGTTAAAGCAATAAACAATGCTAGATTAGAAACAAATGTTGCTTCTGAGATTAATGTGAAAGGAAATTGGGATTTTAAAGAAGGGTATTTTACCACTAATGAAGCTTATGTAAATTTTATTGCAGATCAAGTAGGGATATACACTATCCACAACAGAAATAATAACACTATGTATTCAGCTAATTTTAATGCTACTGCATTAGCTGAATATCAATTAGAAAATAATCTTTACACAAAAAAATCGTCAGTAATTAATGGAAATTCATTGTTAGATGTCAATGGATATATTTTATACATTGGTAATCGTTCTTCTGCTGATGAAATAGCAGATAATGTGGAAGGAATTACTATTTATGGAACACTAGAAATATCAAATGGTGGAGCGCTTAGAGTAAATGCAAGAGACACTAAAGATGGAGAAAACCCTACAGATCCTACCACACTTCCTTATGTATATGTTGAGAATGGAGGATATTTAAAAATTGTGGGAGCAGAAGGTCAATTATCAAGGCTAAGTGCTGAAGATAAAAAATCGGATAACCATAGATTAGATGTGAAAATAAAAAGTGGGGGTAAGATTGCGGCCAAGTTTTATGAATTTAAGAATTTAGATCATAGTGGATTATACGTTGATGAAAATGCAACTTTAGATCCCGAAGATCAAGGTTTAAACTTCTCTGAAGGTGTTTGGTCTGGAATGTCTACAAATAGAGCATTAGTACGGTATTATTTAGAGATGAATGCTAATGCACCTTCAACAGAAATTACTAATGTGACATTTGACTATAATAATACTCCATTCCAAGGAGAGGTCTTCAATGTAAAAAGAATTAATACTGCTAATGAGTTAATTTTTGGAGGGAGTACAGGTATTGCTGGATCAATTAAGGGAGAAACTTATGAGGATGATTCAAATAACAATATTACTTGGCCACCTAATACAACAATTACTTGGGAAGGTGATATTAGTAGTGATTGGTTTACAGCAGATAATTGGGACCTAAACATAATCCCATCGGGTATTCATAATGTCGTTGTGAATTCAAAGTCAAAAGCAGGAACATATTATCCAATTATCAATGGAAGTGCAAAAGCAATTTGTAGAGATTTGATTATTACTGGTGGACAATTAACATTGGATGGAGATTTTAATGGAACAACTGATACTGAATTACAAATTGGAGGTGATGTATTAATAGAAAGTGGTCTTTTATTAGTGAATGGTTCAGAAGTAGTAGATGTAAATGAAAACTGGTCAGTATCTTCAAATGGTTCATTTGAAAGTGGAAATGGGCAAATTAACTTTTTGAAAGAAAGTGGTACTATTGTTTTAGATCAAGCCAATTCACCTTTTAATAATCTGGAAATATCTGGAAATGCGGTTGTCTCATTACAAAGTAAATTAGAAGTAGATGGTCACTTTTCTATTACTCAAAATGGAGGAATAAGCTTTCCTGTTAATTATGAAGTAATTTTTAATGGAGATATCACTTTATCCGAAAATGCTAGTTTTGATACGGTAACAGAGGGGTGGGTATATCTAAATGGTACATCAACTCAAAATCTTAAAAATACTCGTTTTGGTAAAGCGAAATTTGGAGGTGAAGGCCCTTTTATTGTTTCAGATTCATTAATAACTTATTCAGAAGTTCACCTTAATAAAGGAGTGTTTGAGACAACCGATATTACTTCATCTTTATCATTTAAAAATAGAGTACTTATTGATAACGATGCTTTTAGCTTTAATTTATTTGATGGTTCAATACATTATATGACTGGTGATAGATGGATAGCATCAGGGACAGTAAATAATTATAGTGGAGTAAATACTTTTGTGTTCAATTCTCCAACCGGTACAACAATAATAGGCGACCATGCATATTTTTCAACAATTCAATTAGATATGCCTACAACTGCATTAACTCTTAATAGTGATATCACTGTTGGAGGAGACTTTGATGCTTCAGTTGGAAATGTGAATTTGAGTACATATTCAATAAATGGAACTGCTTCAAGTCAGTTTTTATTAGGGGAAAATAAATCAATGTATATAAACGGAAGTAATAACTTTCCAAAAGGTTTTGATTTATATGATTTTAATAAAAATAGCACTGTAGAGTATAAAGGAGGAATAGGACAAACAATTACTACTTCTTCTGTAACAGGAAAACCTGTGTTTTATGGTAATATTTCTTGTAGTGCTAAAGGTTCTGTAAAAACACTAAATGGTAATTTGACTGCTTTAGGTAATATCACAATTCGAGATGCTACTTTAGATATATCAGATAATAATTATAGAATTACTGTTGGAGGTAATTTTGATAATCAAACAGTTGGAGGTGTATTTTTATACAGACAAGGTGTTTTAGTTTTAAATGGTACTGGTCAACAACAAGTAAGACAACTTGCATCTAAAGACAATAGATATTATGATCTAGTAATTGATAATTCGTCGAGTACTGAAGTGGTACAAATAAGAGAATCAGATATTACAATAGAGGGAAATCTTGTAGTACAACAAGGTACTTTAAATATAGACAATAGAGTAGCTACACTCGAAGGAAGTCTTTTAGTTACAAATGGTCATATTGCTGAATCTGGTAATTATTATTTCAAGACTTCAGGCATTAGTGCATTAATTCAAACCAATTCATCAAAATTTAGAGGTTTGGTATTAGATGGTTTAGAAAGTACCGAATACATAGTAAAAGACGATATTATTATTGCAGATGGGTACGATTTAGAATTTAAAAATGGAATACTATCTTCTGCAGATGCATCCATTACACTAGGTAATAATTCCCATTTTAATATTTACAATACAGCTAGTTATGCCGTTGGTGCAGGTGGTAATTTAATGCTAGGAAATAATGCCACAGTAAATGTTTTGGGAGATATTCAGATTATTGGAGCAGAAAATTCTACAGCAAATGTCAAGAGTTCACAAAGTGGATGGTATTATAACTTTAATGTTGACGGAACAATAGGTGCTAAAAATTATGAAATAAGTGGAATGGCATCTACAGGAATTTATATTAAGGAAAATGCAACGATTGATGTTAATAATAATTTTAGTGAGGGTTCGTTCTTAAATTATTTTGCAAATGGAGTAGGTTTAAGGATAGAAAATACACAAGATTTTATCGCCACTTTTGATGGGTCCGGAAATTACGTTTCTGGGGCCATAGAAAAAGTGAATTTTATTCAAAATGCAGTTAATGGAGTTGGGAATGTTTCTAAGTTAACTTCGAGTACAGGTCAGATAGATTTTTACGCAGCACAAGGACAACTTTCAGGAAGCAATTTTGAAAGAGACCCGAATGGTTTAATCAACTGGTATGCTCCAAATCCATTTACTTGGATAGGAGCGGAAGATAATGATTGGTTTAACGCTGCAAACTGGTCATCAAATTTAGGCGGTATTCCTTCTGAAAATGACGATGTTTATATTATCGCAACTACTAATCAACCAATAATTGATGGGACAGCCACTGCAAAAGCGAATAATTTGTTTCTAGAAGTAGGAACTCTGCTTCAAATAAATTCATCAACTACAGCATCAGATCTAGTGGTCACAAATTCTGTAGTGTTAAACGGGCAGTTAACAATGAACTCAGAAAATGATAAAGTTGAGTTTGGAGAAAATTGGATTATTAACCCAACGGGATCATTTAGTCATGGTAACGGACATTTAATTACCAATGGTACAGGTGCTCAAACAATAGATAATGCAGGAGTAGATTTTGGTTATTTATCTGCTGAAGGAACTTCTAACGTGACGTTGTTATTAAGAGGAAATGAAAATATTACTAACGATTTCACTGTGAATGGTGGAGAATTTATCTTGTCGGGTTTTGAGAAAACAGTAATTATAAAAGGAAATATTTCGGTATCTAATGGAGTTTTAACACCTAATTTAAATACTCTACTTTTAGCTGGTAATAGTAATCAGACAATTGATATTGCCTCTGAGACAGTATTACATAATTTAGAAATTGATGTTGATCCAACAATCACTGTAAAAGTAATAAGTGACCAATTAAAGGTGAAGAATAACATTAATGTATTAAATGGAATTCTTGATCTAAATGGAAAGGAACTTTACTTTGGTGGAAATGCAGGTTCTCTATTTACATTATCTGGTGGTTTATTATCAGATAATACAACTATTTTTATGGGCGATGCAGCAAGTTTTAATCAATTAGCAGGCGAGAGTTCATTTAAGAATTCAAGAATTACACATCAAAATAATGGATATTACAGCTTTGTATTAAAAGGAGGTAAAATTAATACCGCATTTACAACTTTTGAATACATGGATGATGAAGGAGTAGTTTTAGACGGGGTCACTATAATAGCAGAAACTGAAGGAGCTAGTAAAGTAGTATTTCCAAATACTATTTTTCAATATGGAGAAGGTACTTATTTAAACATAAAGCAATTTATAACTGAAGGAGTAGGTACGGTAGACTATATTAATGGCGAAAATATTGAGGGGAAATTCTACAATATTTCAATAAACTCTGGAGGAACTTATAATGTTAGAAACCAATCTGGAAGTGCTCTTTATTTTATAGATTCGAAAGGAGCTTTAATAGGAGATGATTATGAAGATCCAATATCTACTGCAGATATTAACTGGCAATTTACACGAAATATCTATACCTATAATGGTCCAGCAAAAGGAGCATGGGAAAATAAAGATCATTGGATTCTAAACGGAGGTGTAGCAGTTAATTACCCAGGAGAATTAGCAGAACATGCAGATAACGCAATTGTTATTATTCCAACGAATACGGCTACTACAATTTCTGCAGATGCTAACTTAAAAGTTTATTCTGTAGCTATCGCACCAAAAGCTGGTTTTGTAATAATTGGAGATGGTGATGATGATATCTATGAATTAGAAATAACAGACCTGTTTTTAATTGCCTCTAATGGTACTGAAAGTGGTTTCGTAGATTTTGAAGATGCTTTGGTTAAGGTAAAAGGTAGAATTGATAATCAAGGAATATTTACACCCAATAATTCGAAAATGGTGTTAGAGCCGAGTGGAAATATAAACCTAGTTGCAGGAGAAAACTATAACAATTTATTAATTCAACCTACAACTGATGTTCAAATTACTTTAGGAGGGAATGCTACAATTACAGGAGATTTTGAAGTAAAAAAGGGAACATTGGTTTGTAATGATTACACACTTTCTATAGGTGGTGATGTGAAAATTGCTACAGATGTAGTTTTAGACTCTGATGAATTTACGATTGAATTGAATGGGGAGGGAAATCAAACAATTGAGGTAGACAATCATGCTTTTGCCAACTTATTGATTTCAGGAAATGGTACTAAGCAATTAGCATCTGATTTAACTATCAACGGCAACTTACAAGTAACTTCTTTTGATGGTAATTTAGATGCTGGAAATTATAATATCATTCTTAAGGGAAATTGGGAAAATGAATATGGAGGAGCATTTATTCCAGGTACGGGAACAGTAACATTCTCTGGTAATGATGTGCAAATTATAGGTTTTGGTGCTGAAGAGACATTCTATAACCTTGTGGTTAATAACACAAATGGTCTTATTTCTAATCGAGATTTTAGTATTGAAAATAACCTTACACTAACTAATGGAATAGTAAAGATTCCTCATTTAACGCTGAATGAAGCTGTCGGAGAGATTACATCTTCAGCATCAGCTTATGTTGCAGGTAAAGTCACAAAAATACAATTAGATCATACTTTAGGTGGTTTAGATGGTTTTTATATATTTCCCGTTGGTTCAACGAGCACGTACGCTAGAGCTGCAATCAATGTTCCTGATGGTACTGAAACAGCAGATTTTTCAGTTGAATTTTTTGAGAGTAATCCAGAGGAAGTGACCGAAGATAACGATAGCGACTTATTTATTTCAAAAATTGCTTCATGGGATATTCATAGAGAAAATAATTCAGTTTTTACAAATGGAGTATTTATTAGATTATATTTTGAGAATCCAGATCAGTATTTTTCAATTACAGATGAGAATAAAAGTTCTTTAAGAATCGCTCACTTTAATAGTATTAATATTTGGGAGGAAGTTCAAGCAGATTGGATAGCAGAAAGTGGTTCATCAGCCTATTATTTGGAATCAAATACACAAGGAGAAGTAAATGATTTTTCTATTTATGCTCCTGCATCACTAGAAGAAAGTGTGATACCATCAGCATTACCTGAAGATGATTTACCTGTTGAACTTACATTCTTTAATGCAAATGTAGATGATGGCGGAAATGTTGCTATAACATGGGAGACTGCTTCAGAATTTAATTCTTCTTATTTTGAATTAGAAAAATCTACAGATGGTGTGCATTATTCAGTTATTGAGAAAGTAAAAGCAGTAGGAACAAGTGCAATCTCTATACAATATGAAGCATCTGATATAATGACTTCTTCAATAGCTTATTACAGGTTAGTTCAGGTTGATATTGACAATACTTATGAAGTATTTGAACCTGTTATGGTAACATATAAAAGCGATGAATTTAATAATTTATCTGTGATTGCATATCCAAATCCAATGACTAAAGACAACCTAATGTTAGAGATTGGAGGCTTAGAAAATAAAGAGCACTTTAAAGCACAAATTGTTACTATAAATGGTAAACTAATTACAACACTAGAAGGTGTAGCTAATTCATCTGGCTATGCTACACATACAGTAGACGTGTCTGATTTGAATACAGGTTTATATATATGCAAAGTGAAAACAGCAAGTGGAAAATCAATATTTTTAAAGCTCGTAAAGTAAGATCGATGATTTCTTAATAATAAGGAGTGAGGTAATTATAAAACAGTTTATGGTTACCTCTTTTTTTAGTACATTGAAGTATACTAATTAACTTAAAAACTATGAATGATAAATTTTATTCAACCTCATTAGATACATTAGCTAAAATTCTTACTGCATTTACAATTTCAATTTCTGTATTTGTTACCTATAATAGTATAATTAACCTAATGTATTACAGCACAAATTTATTCTCAGAAAATTTGTTGCACTTATTTATTATTGTGGTAATGGTAGCATTTTTTGCGTTTTGTTTTTTATTTGCACCAAAAGGCTATCGAGTTACAGATAATAAATTGATTATTCTCCGTAGAGGAAAAAATAAATCGTATCAATTGGAAGAAATTGAAAAGATTATAACACCAACAAAGAGTGAGATGAGAAATACAATCAGAACATTTGGAGTAGGTGGTTTTTTTGGATATTTCGGTAAGTTTTCAAATAAAAAATACGGGAAACTCACTTTTTATATTTCACAAAGGAAAAATTATATCATAGCATTTCTTAAATCCGGAGAAAAGATAGTTTTATCGCCAGATGATCTATTATTAGTAAACTCCTTATCTTTAGAAACTGCTTAATAATTCAATCACCTTAATATAAATTTAAGGTGATTTTTTATTTAATAGAACAATTAGAAAAATGATAGCAAAAACTCCTAAGCCACCTTATTATGCAGTTATTTTTACATCAATTGTAACAGATACCTTAGACGGATACGCTGACACAGCTAATAAAATGGTTGAAATGGTAAGTAAACAAAATGGTTTTCTTGGCTTTGAAGCAGCACGTGAAGATATAGGAATTACTGTTTCGTATTGGAAAGACTTAGCATCTATCAAAGCCTGGAAAGAAAATATAGAACATACGGAAGCTAGAAATAAGGGAAGGGAAAGTTGGTATAAAAACTATAAAACTAGGATTTGTAAGGTAGAACGAGACTATGGGTTGGGAGATATTTAAAATATATTAAAAACCTAAGTGTAAACCATACTAAACGTTAAATATTTTACCTATACAGGTGACATTCATAATGAGTTAATATAACAGTTTAATACTCTTATATTAAACGAATTTATTATGAAAATGAATAAATCAGCAGTTATAAAAAGTATTACTTTCATACTTTTTATAACTCTTTTGTCGATACATTTAACTAAAGGTCAGAAATACATTGAAGATAAATCTATTAATTATAAAGAAACAGTTGTTCCGATTACTACTATTGTAGAAGAAGATGACAACAAAATAACAAACGTTACTTATGAAATATATTCAGGAGGTGTTTTAAAGTTAACAAATCACGGTTCAATTCACCTAGCTAATGTAAAGTTTGTGATGCTAGGAGGCGATCTAGAATTCTCTGCTGAAGAAGTAAATGTCTTTAATAAAGATGGTGACACTGAAGTAATTTGGGATGATGATTCAGGAGAAAGCTGTATAGAATTTGATGATGGAGTAACTTTTAAAGACGAAATTATTGGATTTGATCCTGAAGCAGAATGTGGTAATCCAGATGAAGATCTCCCCGTAGAACTTATCAGTTTTGAAGCTGAGGTTTTTGATAATGGTACATCTTTATATTGGAGTACAGCTTCTGAAATAAACAGTAAGCATTTTGAGGTACAATTCTCATCTGATAATAGGCATTGGGAAACCTTAGAAATTATACTTGCAGCCGGAAATAGTAATGTTCAGATTGATTATCAATATGATGATTATATAATTCGTAGTGGCACAGGTTATTTTCGTTTAAATCAGGTAGATCTTGATGGTAAAAATGAATTATTTGGTCCTATTCAAGTGGTTTATAATGAAGAGGAAAGTCAAGATATTAATGGAATTATTTATCCCGTACCACAAGCTGCAGGTAATACAATCAATTTAGATGTAAATAATAATGAGCCATATACAATTATGATCTTCAACCAGATTGGGCAGTTGGTCTATCAATCATTTGATAACATCAATAGTCAACAACTTTCTACTCCTTGGGGTAGAGGTGTATTTGTAATGCATCTTTTGCAAGGAAAGGAAAAAGATATTATCAAGTTTCAGATGCAATAGCATGATGTATTAGACTTCATAAGAATCACTTTACTAATTATTGTAGAGTGATTTTTTTTCATCTATAAGTACTTAAAAAGTAATAGTTAGTTTTGTTATTTGAGCTTATTCCATTGTTTAATTTTTGATAAAAATACTAAAACGAAGGATGGTAATGTTAATTTAATTGGTAGTCATGATATAAATAAACACCTTAATATTATCGCAAGAACTTATATTCTCACTCATTACTAGTATTTTATGAAAAAGCTACTCTTTGTTATTTTATCGTATGTAGTATTAAATACTACACTCACTGCACAAATTTTAATGCCCAATGTAATTATTAATCAGATAGATGAAAGTGATTCAATTGCATTAAGAAAACTTTATATTGATGTTCTTGTTGTGGATAATATTGCCACAACAACAATGGAAATGCATTTTTACAATTATGGCGATAATATCTTAAAAGGAGATCTAAATTTTCCTTTGTCAGCAGGGCAAGTAGTTTCTAGATATGCTCTTGATGTAAATGGAGAATTAAGAGAAGGTGTTGTTGTTAAGAAAGAAAAAGCAAAAGAAGTATTTGAACAAGTAGTAAGGCAACAAATTGATCCAGGTATCTTAGAAAAAACAGTTGGAGAAAATTTCAAAACATCACTTTATCCTTTAAACCCTAAAGAGTATAAAAAGTGCATTGTGGCTTTTGATCATGAATTAGAAGTAAATGATAACGGTTTGTATTACAACCTTCCATTAAATTTTACGAATAAATTAGACAATTTTGAAGTTCATGTTGAAGTAGTAAATAGACCTCTTGTAGTTCCTACAAATACAAAGAATAACATTACCTTAAAATTTGATAAGCAACACTCAGCATTTATCAGTAATTATAAAAAGACAAACATTCTTTTAACCAAGAGTTTATCTTTTGATCTTCCAAAGTCGGACAACTTAAAAGAGATTGTTACTTCTAAGGGGACTGTAAATAATCAAAATTACTTTTATATTAATACACAACCTTTAGCGTCTGTTCAATTAAAAAGCAAACCAAAAAAAATAACTGTTCTTTGGGATATTTCAGGTTCTAGAACATCCGCAGAAATAAATAAGGATATTGTTTTTCTAGAAAACTATATTGAATGGACGAGAAATGCTGAAATTGAAATTGTTCCATTTAATATTAAAGCACATAAGAAAAGAAAATTTTCTGTTAAGAATGGAGATATAACAGCATTAAAAAACTACATCAATACTTTAAATTATGATGGAGCCACAATTATTAATCAGTCATTATTTGATAATATTCAAACCAACGAGTTTTTATTATTTACAGATGGAATCAATAACTTTTCTCCATCAGCTCTAATTCAGGTTACAAAACCTATTTATACTATTAGTGCAAATAGCATTGCTGATAAAACTTTTTTAAAATCTATCGCAGTTCAAAATAATGGGGTGTTTATAGATTTACAGAAATTGCAAATAGAAAATGCGATCCATTTAATTACACATCCACCGTTACAATTTATAAGTGCTCAATATGATAATAATGAAATTGACAAAGTATACCCAAGCAGAGCAACTTTAATAGAGGGTAATTTTGGAATTACAGGAGTTTTGAAAGGTAGTAAAAGTGAAATAAAATTGAACTTTGGTTATAATGGAAAAGTGACTGAATCAAAATCATTTACTATTATAAAGAATGATAAAAATGACTTTTCTTTAATTGAAAAACTGTGGGCTCAAAAACAGATTGATGAATTATCTATTCAATCAAAAAAGAACAAAGAGAAAATAACAGCCTTAGGCAAAGAATATAGTATTGTTACAGATTATACATCATTTATAGTTCTAGATAGAATAGAAGATTATGTTCAGCACGAAATAACTCCACCACCTTCTTTATTAAAAGAATACAACAGGTTAGTAGCAGAAAAAACTTCAAACAAACAGAAAAACAAGAAAGCCCATTTAGATGTAGTATGGACACAGTTTAAAAAAGATATTGAATGGTGGGAAAACGCAGAAGATAAGACGGACTTTGCTAAGGAAGAGTTATTAAAAAGAAAAGAAAAAAAACAAAATAATAAAAGAGACCAATCTATAAATGGGGTTATTGAAGTACCAGATGAAGAAACCATTATTGAAAACTTTGATGAAGAGGAAAGTCAAATGAATCTTCAAGGAGTTGTGCCAGGAATTTGTATAGAAAGTGTTTCAGATGTAAATCAGGAAGGAGCAGAGGACATGGAAATGGAGTTGGAAGAAGATGCATTCTATTTATCGGCTCCCGCAGATGAAATTGCAACTATGGATTTAAAAAAGAAGGTTGGGAGCAGAAGAACTAAATCATTAATGAAATTAAATACTTATGATTCTGATGCTGAATATTTAAAAGAACTTAAAGCACATAAAGGAGGAAGTCAATTAGAAACTTATTATATACTTAGAAAGCAATATGCTGAAACACCCTCTTTTTTCTATGATGTAGCTTCCTATTTTTATAAGGAAGGTAAATCAGATTTAGCACTTCAGGTTATTAGTAACCTTGCGGAAATTGATCTTGAAAACCACGAAATTTTAAGAACGTTAGGTAGAAAATTACAAGAGTTTAAGCAATACAATATATCAATCTATGTTTTCAAAAAACTAATTGATTTAAGACCATTCGAGCCTCAAAATTTTAGAGATCTTGCTTTTGTTTATGCAGATAAAGGAGAATTTCAGAAAAGTGTTGATTGCTATTATTCTACTATCGGAGGAGAATTTTCTGAAGATATAAGTAGAAGATTTGGGAATATTGATATCATACTTCTACATGAAATGAACGATTTAATTGCAAAACATTCAGATAAAATAGATGTTTCTGGTATTGATAAACGCTTTGTTTATAATATGCCTGTAGATATAAGAATAGTAATTGATTGGGATATGTTAGATACTGATATTGATTTGTGGGTTACCGATCCATTACAAGAAAAGTGTTATTATCAACATAAGAATACATTAATTGGTGGAATTATATCTCAAGATTTAACGCAAGGGTACGGACCCGAAGAGTTTAGGTTAAAATATGCTGTAGATGGAAATTATGTAGTACAAACACATTATTACGGAAATTCTAAACAATCATTGTTTGGTCCTGTTACAGTTCGAGCATTTTTGTATACAAATTATGGAACAACAGATGAGCAATGTCAACTTGTAAGTTTACAGCTTTCAGAAATCCAGAAAGGAATTTTTGATATTGGTACATTAGAATTTAAAGTTGCCAATTAAAAACAGTAGGCTGTACAATACAGTACTACAAGTTATATAATGTGAAATTACTTTAAAAATAAGGGAGGAATACTATTTCTCCCTTATTTTTGTTTAAACAATATTATGCTCAATATTTTATAACATCATTTGGATTTTATTATGGGGAAATGGCTTAAAAGAATAGAATTAGAAGGAGATTTAGTAAGGCTTATTCCATTACAATTAGACCATAAAGAACAATTAATCGCAGCAGCTGATGATGGAGAATTATGGAACCTTTGGTTTACTTCTGTACCATCAAAAGATTCGATTGATGAATATATTGAATCTGCACTCAATTCTTTTCATTATGACAATGGTTTACCCTTTGCAGTTGTAGATAAACAATCCAATAAGATAATCGGCACTACTCGTTTTCTAAATGTAACTTCTATGCATAGACGTGTAGAGATTGGAGCAACTTGGTATGCGAAATCATTTCAAAAAACGGGAGTAAATACAGAATGTAAATATCTTCTGTTAAAATATGCATTTGAAGAATTGAAATGTATTGCCGTAGAATTTAGAACACATTGGCATAATCATGCTTCTAGAAATGCTATCGCAAGACTTGGTGCTAAACAAGATGGAATTCTTAGAAATCATCAAATAGGCTTAGACGGTACTTTAAGAGATACAGTTGTTTTTTCTATTGTTCGAGATGAGTGGGATGTAATTAAAAAATCTCTCTTATTCAAAATGAAAAGATAATTTGGAATCACAAATTTTAAACGAAATTATAATCTACGGTTATTGGAATAACAAAATTTAATATTAATGCGGAGATTATTATGTTCTATTTGCATAAAGTAGATATTAACCTCTAAACATTTCTATTAATTTTGTGTTCAACTTAACACTACTACGTCACGAATCTATATTACTAAAAATAATGACAAACAAAGGATATAAGAAACTTAGTTATCTTCTGTCATCTCATATCAATCATCCAATTGAAACAGATTTTCAAGAGCCAATAGTTGACTCAATTGAAGGGAAAGATTTCTGGGAAATTTTTGTGCGTTATGCAGATGCAATTGATTTAGCAATTGTTAGAAATAAAGGAACAATTAATCAATTAACTTCTCATTTAGAAAAAAGTATTACACCGTTTATTGCTGAATGTAATTTAGATGGCTCTGTAGTACCCGTTATTTTTTGTGCTGATGATAGAGGGAAAGTTGTAGCAACAGCTTTAGATGTTCTAGGTCAAGAATCGGATATAAACTTAACAATAGCTTTAGATCATTTAGTTAGAAACGATGATGGGGAGGTAGAATATGCTGTTCCTATTTCCAATAACCCAATGATCTCTGATGAGAAAACAAAGAAGAAAAACTCATCTATAGCAAGATTATATAGGTTACTTTCTGCCGAGAAGAAGGATATTGGTTACATCTATTTATATGCATTATTAATCTCATTATTTGGATTGGTTTTACCACTAGGTGTTCAAACTGTAATAGAGTTGATTGCGGGCGGTGTTGTAATAGATTCTATATCTGTAATGATAGGTTTAGTAATCGTTGTAACTATGTTTACAGGCGGATTACAAATTATGCAGCTAAAAGTGGTGGAAACATTACAAAGAAGAGTATTTGTAAAAGCAGCTTTTGAATTTGCTTTTAGGCTACCAAAAATAAAACTAGAGTCACTTTTAGGAAGTTACGCTCCTGAGTTAATGAACAGGTTTTTTGATGTTCTAACTATACAGAAGAGTTTACCTAAATTCTTAATAGATCTATCAGGTGCAATTTTACAGATTCTATTTGGAATGATGTTACTCTCATTTTACCATCCATTATTTATAGTTTTTGGAATGGTATTAATAAGTATGCTTATAATTTTATTCTACATAACAGGTCCAAAAGCCTTGGATGCCAATATGGTAGAATCAAAGTATAAATATAAAGTAGTGCATTGGTTAGAAGAAATGGCAAGAACGCTGCTTTCTTTTAAAATAGCCGGAAATACTTCTTTACCTGTAGAAAGAACAGAAAACCTAACAAATCATTACCTCTATTATAGAAACAAACAATTTGGTGTAGTGATAAATCAGTTCTTGTATGTGTATATTTTTAAAACATTAGTTACTGGTGGTTTGCTTATAATTGGTTCTTGGTTGGTAATTAATCGAGAAATTAATTTAGGTCAATTTGTCGCCTCAGAAATCGTTATCGTTTTAGTGTTATCTGCTTCAGAAAAATTAGTACTTTCTATGGAAGTGGCCTACGATATGCTTACAGCTGTAGATAAAATTGCTCATGTTACAGACTTACCTTTAGAAAGAAAAGGTGGAGTATTATTAAACCCGAATTTAAAAAAAGGTCTTACAGTAAAAATGAAAGACTTGCATTACACTTTCCCAAATGGAACAAAAGTACTGAACGGGGTTAATATTGATATCAAGTCTGGTGAACGTATTTGCTTGGCAGGGTACAATTCCTCTGGTAAAGATACCATGATTCTTGCATTAGGTAGCTTCCTTAATAATTATAAGGGGGGTATAAGCTATGATAACCACTCTTTAAGAGATGTAGATTTACTAAGTTTACGAAGTGATATTTCTAAGAATTTATCAGATGAAGAATTATTTGATGGTTCTATTTTAGAAAACATTACAATGGGAAGAGATAATATTTCTTATGAAGATATTATTTGGGCACTAAAAAGTGTAGAACTTCTTGACTTTGTAGAGAAACAACCTCAAGGTTTAAAAACGGTTATAGCAGCAGGAGGAAAAGTATTCTCTGAGAGTGTTGTCATTAGATTTATTTTGGCAAGGTGTATCGTAGACCATCCAAGATTATTGATTTTAAACAGAACTTTCCAGGAATTAGAAAGTCATGTGAGAATGAAAATTCTTACTTTCTTAACAGATAAGAATAATCCTTGGACATTAATTTTTGTTGGGAATGATCCAATTTTATCAACTTTAAGTGACCGAGTTGCTATAATGAGTGCCGGTAAAGTAGAAGCTATAGGAACTGTTGATGAACTACGTGATCAAGACAGTTTTAAACAATGTTTCCTTACAACATCTTTTAACGCTTAATTCTGATTTAAAATGCTAAATATAACACCTAAGAAGCCTTCAGATCAGCAAGAATATGATAGAAGGTATGGCTCATTAAATACTTTAAAAACACCTTCTGAAGCTAAAAAAGTAGCAAGGTGGCTTATTGCTATTCTTGTACTTATGGGAATAGTTTTAATTCTTCCATGGCAACAAAATATACGTGCACGAGGAGAAATGACCGCATTGACACCTCAAGACAGACCTCAAAAAATACAGTGCCCTATAGATGGAACAATTGCACAATGGAATGTGAGAGAGGGGCAACATGTAGATTCTGGACAGGTATTGCTTACAATTGCTGAGATTAAAGATAAATATATTGATCCAGACATGATTTTACGTTTGGAAGAAGGTATTATGGCAAAAGGTGAAGCAATCAATGCCAAAAAAGACAAAGTAGAAGCAAAAGAACGTCAGTTAAATGCTTTAGAGGAAGGGTTAATTATTAAATTAAAGCAATTTGATAATAAGATAGAACAAAGTATTCTAAAAGTAGAAAGTGATAGTATTGCTTGGGAAGCATCTAAAATTGACTTGACAAATGCTGATAGGCAATACAAAGCCAATCAAGAACTTCATCAGAAAGGACTTATTTCTTTAACCAAATTAGAAGGTGTTAGAAGTAAATATCAACAGGCGAAATCTAAAGAAGTTGGTGCAAGAACTAAATTTGAAATGGCGATAAATGAATATCAGAACGCTATTTTAGGTAAGAATGCAGCAAGAAATGAAGTACTTGATAAGATTGCAAAAACAGATTCAGAGTTAAGTACTACACTATCTGATATTGCAGATAGTGAAGGTTCTTTAGCAAAAGCTAGAAATGAACTCTCGAGTATGGAAATCCGTGCTGGTATGCGAGTAATTCGTGCTCCACAAAAAGGTGTGGTCGTACAAGCACTAAATAGTGGTATAGGAGAAAACGTAAAAAGTGGTCAGGCATTGCTAACATTAGTGCCAGACGAACCTCATTTAGCGGCTGCTATTTATATAAAAACAATGGATGTGCCTTTGATTGAAGAAGGAAGACATGTTCGTTTACGATTTGATGGATGGCCTTCAATTCAATTTTCAGGTTGGCCGAGTGTTTCTGTAGGTACTTTTGGAGGTAAAGTAGAGGTTGTAGATTTCATGAATCAGCCCGATGGTACTTTTAGAGTATTAATTACCCAAGACTCAAACGAAAAAGATGAGGATTGGCCGAAAGAATTAAGAATGGGTACAGGTGTATTTGGATGGGTAATGCTAGAGGAAGTGCCAATTTGGTACGAATTATGGCGTCAAATTAATGGTTTCCCTCCAAGTTTGGATAACCCTGTAGCAAAGAAAAAGAAATAGTATGAATCGAATATTTTCTTACTTACTGTGTATCCTCTCTCTAAGCTTAATATCAAATAATTTTGCTCAAGATATAGAAGAAATAAAAGCGGATAGTACAGTTAAGAAGCTAACGCTAGATGAATTATACCAGATGATAATGGTATATCATCCTGTAGCTCAACAAGCTGAATTATTATCAGAACAAGGTCAAATGCAAATTCGATTGGGTAAAGGTTACTTTGATCCAAAATTAGAATCGAAGTATGATCAGAAAGTATTTAAAAACAATGAATACTATCAGAAGTGGAATTCTTATGCAAAGATTCCACTTTGGGCTGGTAATATTAATGTGGGCTACGAGCGAAATGATGGGTATAAACTTAATCCTGAAAATGATACTGACGGAGGAAATGGTCTGATGTATATTGGGTTAGAACTTCCTGTTTTAAAAGGCCTTTTGATGGATGAACGTAGAGCTGCTGTAAAGAAAAGTCATGCCATGCAAAAATTGGCAGAAGCAGACCAAATAAAGTTAATCAATAAGTTGATATTACAGATCGCTAAAGATTATTGGGAGTGGTATTATACTTACCATCAATATAGACTAGCATTAGAAGGGTATGAACTTGCTCAATTCAGAATGGAATCTGTTGATGAAAGAATTCGACAAGGTGATTTGGCTACTGTAGATGGAGTTGAAGCAAAAATAACAATTCAACAAAGAGAAATTAATTTGAGAATGGCTCAAATGGATTTGCAAAAAGCTCGTTTGGTATTATCAAATCATATGTGGACAGACGATGGTAAACCATTGGAATTATTACCAGAGATTCTACCAGAGGAATTAAAAGTAGAAGTACTTCCCTCTGTAGAGCAGTTGATTGTTGATGCGAACATTGCTCATCCAGATATTGTTGGTTTACAGGCAAAAAACGCTGTTTTAGCTATTGATCAAAGAATGGCAAAAGAATCTGTAAAACCAGAACTGAATTTAAAATATAACTATTTAGGAACAACTCCGGTAAGTGGTTGGGAATATGGGTTAGGAGAAAACTATAAGTTTGGAGCAACATTTTCAATGCCTCTATTTTTAAGAAAAGAAAGAGCAAAACTGCAAATGACAAAATTGAAAATTCAGGATAATGAACTTTCAATGATAATGAAGAAGAGAGAAATATCCAATAATATTAGAAGGGCATTTATTGCGGTAGAAAATTATGTTGAATTGACAGATATGCAACAAGAAATGTCAGTCAATTATCAAATTTTACTTCAAGGTGAAGCAGATAAATTTGAAGCCGGAGAAAGTACTGTCTTTTACATGAATGTAAGAGAGGGGAAGCTTTTAGAAGCCGAGACGAAGCTATTTAAGATGAAAGCAGAATATGCAAAATCTGTAGCTGAATTAAACTGGACAGCTGGTGTGCCTCCTGTGAGACCTTAATAAAATGTCCTAATTATTTGTTTTAAAAAGCATCATTTGAATATAATCAGATGATGCTTTTTATTATTTATTGAAATTCTTATTTATTAATATTTGTCATAGTAGTAAAATTGATTGTCAATAGAAGTAATTAATAATAATCACTTTCTATTCTTAAAACTTTAGAACCTAATATGACATTTTGTAAATACCTCTCTTTATTTATTTTAATAGCTTTTATTTCATGCTCAAAACAAGAAGAAGAAATAAATATGACCGTTCCAAAAATTGAATATTCTGAGATAGAGAAGTTTAATAATAAATGGAATGACGTAGATGGGGTTACTAAATTAAGATTAGTAGTACATCAGTTTTCTTCTGAAGATAGTTTTTATACTGAAAGCCAAGTTTTAGCATTAGTAGATTCTATAAATACCACACTTACTCAGGCTCTTCCAAATCAAGATATTGAAAAAGGTTTTGAAGGTGTTTATCAAATACCAAAAATCGTATTTTTGTTTGATACTACAGAGTTTGCTGCTATGACAACTACAAAACTTACAACCGATTTAGAAGATTCTGTTGCAGGAGCGTTTGTCCGACAGCAACATCAAGATATAGATGGAAGTAAATATGTAAACTTTTTCTTGATTCCTTATACAGATTCTGATGGATTTGGGCATACAAGAATTGCAGGAAGTGATGGAGCAAATGATATGATAAAAGGAGGGATTTACGTTTATGGTAAAACGCTTGATAAAGGCATTATTTCAACTACATTTATACATGAATTAGGACACTACCTGGGTTTATATCATACTTTTGGCAAAACGTATCCTAGTGAAATCGATTGTGATAAAATGAAAAATTACATCGAAAATGGGATAAATGAATTAATTTACGAACGGGATGGAGTTCAATTTTATGCCAATGATTATGATGATGAAATTGATGATACTCCTTATATGTTTGTAATGGGTTACAGACCGTGTAATGATCTTTTTGGGCCTCCTCATAATAATAATTTCATGAATTATTCTGTAATCAAAAATATGTTTACTCAAGGACAATGTGACAAAATGAATGCAGTACTTAAAAGTGAAAGTAGGAGGGGGGTAATTATTGAATAAGAAAAAATATTAATTAAAAAAGACTCCAATGCACAGGTGAAATCCTAGCATTGGAGTCTTTTCTTTTTTGAGAAATAAGAGTTTACAAACCTTGAACTCTATTAAAGAAATCAATATTTGTTCTCGCTTCTAACTCTTTCAAAGTTACCTTATAGGTAGAATATTTATTTAATTTACCTTGTGACTTATCTTGATTAGGAAGTATCCAAGCGTGAACCTCTGGAGTACCATTCTTAAGAACTAACACCACTTTGTAGTAAGCTTTTGGTACAGCTACTTTGTCAATGTCACCATCACCATCATCATCAACACCTCTGTCAATCCATTCGTGGTAGTTATTATCTAGCACAGGTCCAGAAACAACATAAATTTTACCATTTTGAGTTGCAAGATCTCGTACATGTTCTTCTAAGTAACGCCATTCTTTTTGGTTTAACTCACTTGTTTGAGGAGACATATTTGACATGTAAAAACTATCACTCATTTCAGAAGTTGATAATTTTGAATCACTAGCTGGTTTAATGTGTCCACGATCGTAAGTATAGTTTAAACTTCCTCCTGTTCTAAATGATTTACCATTAGTAGATTTTGTAGATATACTTGTATCAATTCTAAAATCATCGGTTCTAGAAATACTACCTGAAACATCTGCAGCTGTAAGTACATATGCTACCCAAATTGGGTTTTCAGTATCTTCATTATAAGATAAGTAATAACCATCATGACGAATAATTTCTTGATCAGTATAACTAAATTGAGCAGTTATACTAGGAATTAATGTATGATCACTCTTAATCGTATCTAATAATACATATCCTTGACCCGGTATAATTGGATCTTTTGTATAATTAAAAACAATATCATCAATAGAATAACCACCATCGGTTACACCATCTTCACCTTCATAATAGAAAGCCACAACCACATTTCCATATGAAGATAAATCAACCGCTCCCGAAGATACCCAGGTACCATAACCTTTTTTACCATCATTACTTAAAGTTGCATTTACTTCTGTCCATGTAAATTTAGGGTCAGAAGGAGCTGCAGAACCATCGTAATTTGCAGAGACCATCACTTTTAAAATAGCTCCACTAGAAAATTCCTCTCTAGTTCTAAAAGAAATAGTTTTATCCTTAGCAGCAACAACATTTAATTTAGGAGTGATTAGCCAATTTACTCTTTTCTCATTTGCTTTAAAAACAGAAATATTTGCGTATGTATTTCCTTTATGTTCATTGATATACCACTTTCTAGTACCCTCTTCAAAAATATTAGCCCAATTTTGGATATCTATTTCATCATATTTTGTTGTTCCATCAAACGCTTCGTTCAATTGGTCTACAGTTTTAATGGTAATAGGTCCAGAAGGTTTTTGATCTTCAACAGGTTTAAAATCAACAATATCCTCTGCAGGGTTATTAATAATAAGTTGAGGCTCGTCTCTAAATCTTGAAACTACACCATATATAGTACCTTTTCCTTCAGGAAGTTTATCACCTGCAAAATCTGAAAAACCACTTGTTCTAACATTAATATTTTCTGTTGTTGAAGCATCGTTAAAGTAACGATTTTCAGTAGCTTCATTTACAGCATCTGCAAAAGTTTTCCCCGCATCGTTTTTAACAACCTTAAGGCTATCTATTTTAACTCTTTTACCAGCATAAGAAGCAAGGTTTTCTATAAGTTCCTTTACTGTAATATTTGCGACTACAACTTCTTTTATTTTGCCTGTACTGAAGTATTGTTTTACTAATGGTGATGGAATTCTACCAGCAGCAGGAACCCCTTTATTTAGTGAAGGAATACCCAATTGAATGTTTGAAGCATAAGAACCTAGAACTAAATTACCACAAGCAATAGTAACTTCTTGACCCAATTGAAATTTTGTATAAACAGGCGACATGTCTACACGTACTAAAATACCTCCAGTAGGATCTTGAATATATAATTCTTTGTAGATGTTACCTTCTTTATCTGAAGAAACAACTTGCCCTTTTATAACACTGTTTGAAGGGATAGAAGTGGTATCATTGTCACCACTTGTGTGCAAGGCTTTTAACTCTGCAATAGATAAAGTTGCAGTTGGTAATGCTTTATTAATTTCTGATGGATTACTATAATCTGTATCTACACATGCTGTAAAAAGCAGACAAAGTGATATGATTATTAACCGACCTTTATTAAAAATATGATTCATGATAATTTTTGTTACTATATGAAGCTATTGCTTGATGAGAGGTTTAATTCTCATCAAGCAGTTATTTATTATTTGTATGAATGCGTTCCTAAACCAGAGACATCATCTTTTGAAAATACATCCCATTCAGTAGCAGGGTTTGTTGATACTCTAGGGTCGTTTGATCCTGCTTTGGGTACTCTTACATTAGATTTTCTTCTAAAAGTTTTATCTTTTGCATAATCAACGTCACCTGGAATACCTATTTGATCAATAATTGTTGAGTTTTTTTGTAACGCAACTTGATCATCACCATTAAAATTAACAGCATAAATACTTTTTGTAGTAACACCAGATGGAAGTGTTAAACTTGCTCTAGAATTACATATTAGAAAAGTTGCCCCGTTAGGTAAAGTTCCACTTAAAGGTGTAACAGTTTTTGTGAAATCATCATTACCATTACCGTCTTTGCTTATGCTATAATTACTTAGATCAACATCATTACCAGTTCCGTTAAAGATTTCTATATATTTATTATTAGAAGAACCTTCAACGTATTCTGAAATTATTAGATCAGAAAAACCACTTACATTAGTATCTCCTAAATTAACCCCAGCAGGTAAAATTGGACCAGTTGGTTTATCATCAGCTTTAACACTAGAAATGGACCAACTCGAAGCGTCCGAATCATCATTATTTGTATAAACAAAAGCGATGTAGATATTATTTACTCCATTAGGAAGTTCTAAAAGAGTTGTTGTACTTCCAGATGTCAATCTTGTTCCATCCACAGTTAAGTCAGTCCATGTTGCAGCTGTTGGGTTTCCACTTCCAGAATAGTTTGTTGAATAAACAATTCTAACATTTGATAGTGCTTTGAAAGATGAAATCTGTTCATTAACCATTAATCTTGGTGAGGTAAACGATGAAAAATCAACTTTTGATTTAGAAATTAACCAAGAAGTATTCTTCCCTTTACCACGCCCATTAATAGATGCTTTTCCACTTTTAGCAGTCCAGATCATTTCAGAAGATGTTTCGTTCCAAGTGCTAAAATCAATTGATGTAGCCACAAGTGAACTTCCTAAAATATCTGTTCCTTGTCCTAAAATTGGATTAGAAATATTTCCTGGGTCTTGTACTTCAGTACTACCATCAATAGAGAACGCCTTTATTGATTTTATACCTTCAAGTCCGTAATATTTTTCAAAAGCGCCCTTTATCCAAACCTCTTTATTTACATAACTAGGATTGTCTACTAAGTTTAAACCATCTCTAATATAACCTTTACTAAGTTGAACACTAACTATTTTACTTTCATTAGTTTCGTTGTCTCTTAGTGCAATTACAATGTTTGTATTTCCAGCACCAGCTGCCCCAGGTTTAAAACCTGTACTCGTTAAGTAACCAACAATTTTACCTTTTGCCCATTTATAGTCCTTGTTTTTTGCAGCTCCTTGATTTGCTTTTACTCCAGCAACATTAAATGCAGTAGCAATTGTTAAACCATCACCCTTAACTGGATCTGCAGGTTGTACAGCACCTTTTTCGGCAGCTTCTACATTCTTTATAATCCATTCCATAGATTTTGTATCTGAAGCTTTATACCTAAATGCGATATGTGCACTTCCAGACACGTTAAATTGAACTTCATTTATACCAGAATTTTTACGAGTACCATCTGCTTTTAAAACAGACCAATTGGCTTTTGTTGGATCGCCACCTTTATAATCGGTAGATGCAAGAACTTCAATATCTTTAAAGTCAGAGAAATATTTAAGCTCCTCTGTAATGATTAATCTAGGTGTTTTTAATAATGAAAAATCTACTTCATTTTTTGAAATCATCCAAGCAGTTGTAGCTCCTTTTTTATAAGCATTAACACTAACTTTTTTATTATTACTTGCCCAAACTGCACCAGAAGCGGTTTCATTCCAAGTAATAAAATCAATAACAGATTTTGTAAATTCGCTAGCCTTAATTTCACTTCCTAGTCCAATAGCATTACTACTACCTTGAATTGTAACAACTGTTTTACCATCAAATGAATAAGCAGTTACATTTTTTAAACCAGTTGTAGAATAGTATTTTTCTAAATCACCTTTAATCCAAATCTCTTTTTTATAATTTACCTTATTATCTTTTAAATTTAAATCAGAACGAAGTTGTAAATCAGATAACTGAATTGGAAAAGCAGTTGCAGCATCTTTGACCTCTTTATTTGTATCAATTAATACATTAGAAACCGAAGAAGATGTCTGAGAACCTAGAACAAAATCATCTTTAAAAGATTTACCGTTAACTGAACCTATTATGTACCCTTTTATCCAGACTTCTTTTTCACCTTCTCTTGCTACAGCAGCTTTAATATCGAACGGTTCAGCTAAAGTACCTTTACCTATTCCGGCAGAAATGTTGAAACGAGGAGCATTAAACTTTATATCGTTTAAAGAGTTTAATGTTAACTGTAAATCTCCATTATAGGCAGATAGAATAGCAGTGATACTACCACTTTTAGAAGGCAGTTGCTCTCCTGCAAAACTAGCCATATTAGAAGTTCGAACAACCACTTTTTCTCCTGAAGCAATAGTTATTACTCTATTCGTAGTTTTTTGTCCGTCGGTATAATTTACATTTTGTTCAACAAATTGTACATTTTCTAAAGTTACCCAAGTATTGTATAATTTTTCAATATCTTTAGGAAGAGCTTTTAAGTCTAATTTTGTTGGTGTAGGTACACTTTCTAATGCTCCTTTTATAATATGATCGGCAATTAAAGCTTCATCTATACTACCAATTTTACCTTTGTATTCTCCTCCAATTTGGATAATTCCACCATATTGGCCTAACATCAAACCTTTACATTTTATATAAAGCCTCTGACCGATTTTATAATCAAGATACAAGTCAGTTTTGTTAACTTTAACTTGGATACCTTGTCCAGAATCATCAATTAAATAAATTGATTTAAAGATATTTCCTGTTGAATCTGATGATATTACTGTTCCTTGAATATTGATTTCTTCATTAATATCAAATAAATCAGACCCGTCATATAACTCTTTTAATTGTGTGATAGAGTGGGTAACTTGAACATTAACTTTAGAACTGTCTTTTTTAGTTCCTGGCATATCTGGATCATCTTTCTCACAAGCAGCTAGAGTAAGAAAGAGACTCACAAAAATTAAATTATATCTAGTAAACCTCTTAATGTATTTTTTCATGATAAGGGTATTTTATATAAATAACTTCTATTGAAATAGTTTTTGATTAGAATGTTAACCCTACGTTTAAGAATGCTCTTATTCCTTGTGCGTAGTAGTATTTGTTGGCAAATTTATTTGGATTGCCATCTACAAAATCATATCTAAATTGTTGGAAACCTGTAGTTGCAATGTTCTGGTTGTTCAGTACATTGTTGATGTTGAGGTTAACACGGAGCATATAGTTATGGATTTTCCAACTTTTACCTCCTGATAGATCAAGAGTGAAAGAGTTTTCTAATAATTCCTGATCAAGAATTGCGTAATATTGATCACTTCCTATTTCTACACCTGGCTCATCAATAGCTCTATCTGTATATCTAGCAGGGTTTAGTGTAACATATCTATCACCTAAGAAATTACCTTGAATACCAACAAACCAATAATTTTTTGACCAATATTCTAAACCTAATGAACCAGCAACTTCTGGAGTACCGCCTACATGCCTATTATTAAAGTAGACCGTTTCATCTTCGCTAAGTTTAGAAGAACTGTTGTCTACAGTTGTTGTTGCTTTTGGGTTTGCACTATACATATAACTAGCATAAGTACCAGCAGCTTTGGCTCTTAACTCTGGTGTAATATTGTATTGTAAACCCAATTCAACACCCATATTTTCTTGCCCCATACCAGTAAGCACATAGTTTACAAAGTTTTGGTAGGCATCATCATAATAACTGATCACTTTGGTCTGATCATTTATTTGCGTGTAGAATGCAGATGCTCTTGCTTTTAACCTTTCACCTCTATAGTAGTAATTTACGTCACCAGAAATTACATTAGATGATTTAAGATTTTCAACGGTTTCGTTTCTTGTTCTTAAAGATGTAAAACTATCTACAAAGTAAGGAGCTTTTGTATAATAGGTAGCATTTGCAGTAACTACATTACGTCCAGTAATAAAATACTCACCACCAATTTTAGCACCATAATCTGTGAAATCTAATACATCAGATTTACCATATGAATTAAGAGGGAATAATCCTTTTCTTCTGTTACCTTCTCTAAACATAGAAGTTTGTGTAATGTTACCACCAAGGTAAATAGAACCTCTGTTGAATGATTTTTGTACTTGTGCCCACCAGCCTGCAGTTGTTATATTCGAAGAGTAATCATGGCCGATTCTATCACCAACTTTTTTAACAACATTAGGGTCGTTCATATCATTTAAGGCTTTGATAGGATCAGGGAAATCTCTATCAGCAAAATTGTCAATATCCACCCAAAAATCACCACCAAGAAGATCGCCTAAAGTATTGTAATTATTTCCTTTATAAAGTTGATATTGAATGCCTGTTGTTAACTTTAATGATGAGTTAATATCCCATATAATAGTAGGGTTCACATCAATATGATAAGCATCTAAGTTTCGTTCTTCAGAAATATAATGTGATCTATTTCCTGTAATTGTTTCTCCGTTAGGCTTTGTCCAATCTACCGGAACAGTCTCTGGATTATTTTGATTTGTTTTATAGAAGAAATCCCAATCTACTTGACCGTATTTATCTGTTTTCCATAAATCAGTTAATAAATCTCCTGCAGTAGTATTCCCCTGATCATATTGGTAAGAAGGTAGGTTTCTGTAATAATCAGGTCTTGGATCTGGAGCATCGTACCAATTTAAAGCAGTTCTTTTTTCTTTACTGTAAGTAAATCCAACAGCTGTTTTTAGCATCAATTTCTCATTTATTTTCCATTGATCTTTTACAATAAACTGAGGAGACATTATAGATTTTGTACGACTATTTCTTTTTTTATCGTTTTGATAACCCCAATATGGATTGTAATAATTAGTACCTTTTAAATCGTATGCTTCTTGCACAGTTGCCCCTTGCTGACCTCTTGTTGATGGAGCAGCAAAAGCAGTTAATACAACTTTATGTTTATCAGAAAATTGTTTTTCTGCACTAATAAAACCTGCGTAAGCATCATAAGTGGTTCCTTCTGCAAAGCCTTCTTGTGCCCATCTTCTTGACCCTGAAACAGTAAATGCCCAACCATTTTCTAGTAAACCAGAAGAATATGTGAGCATAAATCTATTTCTATAACTTGAGTTACTCATTGAGTAACTTGCTTTAAAACCAGGTCGTTGTTGAGAAGGGTCTGTAATTATATTTGTTGAACCACCAATGTTGCCAAAAGTAAAATCTACTGGCGACATATTAACAGTTGTTTCTTTATTACGGGTAACGTCATTTAAACCGCCCCATAAAGAAAAAGAAGCATAACCTCTTTCTGGAGAAGCCATATTAATTCCATCAATATACACATTCATGTAGTTAGACTGATATCCTCTAGCTCTAAACCAATATGGGCCCCAAGCATAGCCAGCTATTGCAGAATAAGCATCGCCAGAAGAAAATAACAAACCAGGTGTAGATTGTGTATCACCGTCATCTTCGTCCAAATCTGTAAGTGATAAAGCAATAGAATTTGCATCATCAAGCTGAGGCGATAGGAGAATAACCATCTTGTCTTTAAACTTAATGTCTACAGGAACAAAACCATCTGCGGATATATGTACTAACGCATCTGTAAGATTGATATCGCTTGGAATTTCGAACTTACCATTTTCATCAGTAATATACGTGTTTCCATTAATTGCCACTCGTATTGCCACAAGTGCTCTTTCAGTACCGTTTACACGAACAGTACCACTCATTGTTCCTTCTTGTGCGATTGCTACAAATTGAATGAACAGCAAGATTGAAGTCAAAATATGTTTCATCTTTATAGATTGATGAGAGATAATAAATGTTAGATTTGTTTGATAAGATAGATTACAACAGGGAAGTGATCTGAATAACCACCAGAATAATTACCTCCTGAATATGTTCTATGCGGGTACCCTTTGTACCTGCCTTCTTTATTTTTTAATTCTGAAAAATTGCATATCTCGGCTTTATAAAAGAATAGACCTTCTTTATTTAATTTAAGCTCTTTAGAAATTATTATTTGATCGAAAAGGTTCCAACTATCTCTGTACGCCAATGTTCCTAAGCCTTTTTTATACATTTTATTAAAAGGATTATAAAGAATGTTTTTTGACGATAGCTTATCAGAATTTCCAACAGCGCCCAATGCCTTCGTTACACTTTTATTAGTGGGGTCATCATTTAAATCACCCATTGTGATACAATGAATTGAAGGGTTAACTGCTCTTAGTGAATCAATAATTGATCTATTAAGTGTTCCAGCAGCCTCTCGGTAAGGTGATGGTGCTCTTCTAGAAGGCCAGTGATTGACCATGAAAGCACATTTTTCTCCTGCTAGTTCTGCTTCGACGATCAACTGATTTCTAGTAGCATACTCCCAATTATTACCTGCATATGTTTCTTTTATTCTAAGATCCCTGCTAGATACTTTATCAATAGTTAGTTGATCTTTTCTATAAATTAACCCAACATCTACACCTCTTTTATCTGGAGATTCTACATGACAAATGCCATAATTGTATTTCTTTAAAGCATCCTGATTAATAAGATCTTCTAAAACACTTTTATTTTCAATTTCACTGAAGCCTATTACGGTAGGAGGAGCCTTTGCTATTTCTGCACCAATTTTGGCAATTACTTTAGCCATCCTTTCTTGTTTCTCTAAATACCTTTTTCCTGTCCATTTATAAGAACCATCAGGAAGAAAGTCTTCATCGTTTTTACCCGGGGTATCTAGCGTATCAAAAAGATTTTCTAAGTTATAGAAGCCAATACTATAAACTTTGTAATTTTCTTTTTGAGCATTCACATTTTTGCTAATTGTAAATAAACAAAAAATGAGAAAAATTTGAATCTTTGTCATTTTAGATGAATGAATAAAATAAGTTAGGTTTATTTAATAGGGTATATCTACTTTCGAAATACCTTGAGAGATCTTTATTTAATTGTCATTTCAAACATAATGTTAAAAAAGCATTAAAATATTTTTTATGAAGAATCATTAGATATAATTTAACTTACACGTAACATTGTGAACAATCGTAATTTTATAAATAAAAAAGCACTTGCAATCATCTGCAAGTGCTTATTTTTTAGAAGAATCTTGGTGTCATAATTTGAGTCTTATTCCACTTCAATTCGTATCTTAACATTACCTCATGAGAACCTCCAGACACATTTTGAACTTCCGATAAGCTCATATCATACGAATAACCAATTCTAATATTTTTTGTTGCTTGAACTTCTGACATTAATACTAAAGATTTTGTATCTCTATATGAGAAGCCTAATGAAATTTTCTCTTGGAAATAAAATGTAGTGTTTAAATCGTAAGAAATTTTATTGTTTTCTACATACTTAATTAATGTAGAAGGTTTTACTTTTATATCTTTACTAACATCTAATACAACACCTGTCATAAAATAAGCATGCATTTGATTTTCAATAGTAATTGGCTCATTGCTATTTTTCTTTACATTTCTATTGTCTAATATTCTCGGGATAGAAACACCAGCATAGAATTTAGTTGTCTGAAACCATACACCAGCACCCGTATTAAACTGAGTTTTTGAAATGTTATTGGCAAATGCAGGATCAAATTTACCATTTGAACTTACTTTTACCTCTGTTAGGTTACCTCTATATTGATTAAAACCGAATTGTAAACCAAAAGATAATTTACCATTATAAGAAACTGGTAAGTGGTACGATAACATTCCGTACGCTTGTGTATTTTTAAAAACACCAATTTCATCATTCATTGCAAACACACCTAAACCTAGTTTATTATGTGCAATGGGCATTGTTGCAGTAAACGTATTTGTTTTTGGAGCACCTGGCATACTTACCCAGTGTGACCTATGTAATACATTTATACTAACAGTTTCAGAAGCCCCAGCATAAGCGGGGTTAATTGCTGCAGTATTAAACATATACTGTGAGTAAATTGGATCTTGTTGTGCAAAAACAACAGAGATATTAAGTAGCAAAATAATAGAGATAAGTAAGTTTTTCATAAGTGTATATCGGATTGTTCACATTAAAAACCATTGAGATGATACACTGGCCACTTCCTTTCACATTTGTTAAATATTGTTTTTTACTAGAACAAATTGCACTGATTAATTAACAATTATTACAAAACAAATATTGTCATGGTGTATAGATAATATTGTCTCACATTTGTAATTAACATTGTTATAGTGTTTTTTATTTGACAAGATTTTGAAACGAAATCTAAAAATTATCACATGCGACTCTTGATATGCTTGCTTATATTATGCAGCTTAATTAGTACTAAGTCGATTGCTCAATCAGAAAAATTGAAAATTGCAGATATGTTCTACAATTTACATCAATACAAGAAAGCGATTGATAGATATAAAATTGTTCTTAGAAATAAGAAAGAAGATCCTTATGTCTTAAATAAAATAGCAGATTCATACAGACAAATAAATCGTGTAAAAGAATCTACAAAATACTATGGAAGATTAGCTGAGTTGGAAGGTCAGAAAGCAATCTATAAGTTCTACTATGCTCAAGGTTTAGCAGAAATTGGAGATTACAAAGAAGCTAAAAGATGGTATGAAACATACTTTAATGAGATAGGGCATCCGTATCAAGCAGAAAGGTATATGATATATGATTCTATAGATATCTTTTATAAAGACTCTTCTAGATATATAATTGATGAAATACCATTTAATACAAAATTTAGTGAATTTGGTCCTGTAATAAAAGATTCTACAATTGCATTTGTCTCTAATAGACCTCCTGAGAATAAAAATTTCCTTACAAAAAAATATAATAATGATGGTTCTTACTTCTTTAATATCTATACAACTGTAGATGATATTAATGTACGTGTAGAGAACTTAGATGATGATCTTAATACAAAATATCATGATGGTCCAATTGCTTATTTCCATCATGAAGAAGCTGTTTTGATCACTAGAAATTATGGAGGTTTAGCAAAAAAGACTGTTGGAGAAGACAAGTTGAATAAATTAAAGATTCTCAAGATAACTAAGAATAGAAAAGGGGAATGGAAGAACGAAGAAGTTTTACCTTTTAATTCTAAAAATTATGCGGTTGGTCATCCAACAATTTCAGCAGACGATCAAACCATAATTTTTGCATCGAATATGCCTGGTGGGTTTGGAGGTACAGATTTATATAAAGTTACTTATAAAAATGGCGTTTGGTCTAACCCAATTAATTTAGGAGGAAATATTAATACGGATGGAAGTGAACTTTATCCGTTTTTGGATAAAGAAGGCAATTTATTTTTTGCATCAAATGGCCATGTTGGTTTAGGTGGATTAGACATCTTTGTTGCTGAAAAAGTAGATAGATCATTTAAGAAAAGCTATAATATTGGTTACCCTGTAAATACAAAACATGATGACTTTAGTTTAACCCTAGATTCGACATTAGTACATGGGTATTTTGCATCAAGAGATAGAAAAATAGGTAAAGGAGATGATGATATTTATGAGTTGACAATTTTACCGAAAAAAGAATATATCACTCTGTCTGGCTATGTGATCAATGCTATAACAAAAGATACAATTCCAGATGCCATACTTCAGTTAAAAGACACAGATGAAAATGTTTTGGCAGAGACAAGATCTGAAGAAACTGGTTTATATTATTTTGATATAGAGAAGAATAACGATTTCATCTTAACAGGTACAAAGGCTTTTTATAATCAGAAAGATTCCCTTTTTACAACTAAAAAATTAGCTGCAGATGTAAAAACACTTAAGATTGATGTTTTACTGAAACAGCCTGTTTTAGAAACAGTATATTTTGGTTTCGATCAATCGATAATTACAATGGAATCTGTTGAAATACTCAATAATATGATAGAAATATTAAAGAAAAATCCATCTGTTCAGATTGAGTTGAGTTCACATGCTGATTCTAGAGGTTCTGATAGCTATAATGAAGTTTTAGCAAAGAAAAGAGGAACAGAAGTAGAGAATTTCTTAATTAAAAAAGGAATTGATAAATCTCGTATCGTTTCAAATTCTTATGGTGAAAAACAATCTGTAAATGATTGTGGAGACGATAAAGATTGTACTGAGGCACTTTATCAGTTAAATAGAAGAACTGAAATATTAATCAAATAATCATTCTTTAATGCGTACAAAAAACGAACGAAGTGTGGGTGATTATTATGAGGTTTTAGGCGTTAATAGAGATGTCACTCCACAAGAATTGAAAAAAGCTTATTTAACGCTCGCTAAAAAATATCATCCTGATGTGGCTGGGAATGATCCGAGTAACGAGTATTTATTTAAGAAAGTTAATGAGGCATATATAACCCTTTCAGATAAAAGTAAACGCTTTCAGTATGACAATAGATTTGTAGAAAATACTTTTAATGGTTCTGAAGAAGTTGCTTTTGCAGAGGAGAAGAAAAAGGAAAAAGAACAGAGAAAATTAAAGAGAAAAGGTGTTGGTTACCTTATCTTTTTGGTAGGATTAATTTCTGTTTTTATCAGTTTGGGGGAACATACGAGGGGTTTTGCTGAAAGCTCTTTTAGTAAAATTTTTGAGAATACTATTCTTCCGGTTTTTGAATCAATATCTAATGATAGAGAGATAAACCTTAAACAAGGAGATGGAAATTTAAAATCCTTGGACAGCAAAGTTGAAGAAAAATCATCTCCACCTGTATTCTTTCATCCAGTTTCAAAAAGTGTTTATTATGCTTTTGATAAGGCAGATTTATCAAAAGAAAGTATAGAAGAAATAGATAAAATAATTGAAGTTTTAATAAATCACCCAAACACAATTATAGAATTAAGCTCACATACAGATTCTAGAGGCTCAAATACATATAATGAGTTTCTTTCTAAAAAGAGAGGAGATGCTGTAGTGAAATATTTAATAGAAAAAGGAATTGATAAAAACAGAATTCAACAATTTTCTTTTGGAGAAACTCAATTAGTAAATAATTGTGAGAACAATATCAGCTGTTCTGAAGCAGCACATCAGTTAAACAGAAGAACAGAGATTCTGATAAAATAAACCTAGAAATGAAACACTTAAATAACACATATAAAATTATACTTTTACTTCTATTGAGTATTATTTCAATAGGAGTTTCTGCTCAGGTTTCTATAGTTAATAGTTACTATACAAAAGGTGGAACAAAAGTATCGAATGCTAAGGTTACAGACCAATTAAAATTAGTTTTAGAGTTAAAAAATACTGGCGGTTCAGGTAGTGCAGTTATAATTATACCGGGGATGGTAAACGATCCTCATTCTTCTATTTTACAACCTTTATCAAATTTACCTCAAGTTGTTGGAGGAGGAAATTTGACAAATACGAATTTTAATACAGGTGAATTAAAAGTAAGTAATTTACCAATGAATTCTACTGTTAAAGTTATTATTGATTTAAAACCTCACCCAAATAGAACAAATTACGAACTCCCAATTTTTATTAATGGTAAAAAAATTCCAGCTGCTAATCAGCCTAAAATTACTGTAGAACAATTAGCTGAAGTAACCCATTTAATTACTAGAAAAAGGAGTTTTACACAAAACTTAACTGGTGAAATAGTAGAAGTAGAAGTAAAGGTTAATAATGCAGGTCCATCTGATGTAGAAGATGTGGTACAAGTGATATCAATTCCTAAAGGATTAACTTTGGTTTCTCCAACAAATGGTGTTACTACTAAGGCAGATGGAAGTAGAGAATTAGTGATTGGGCATGCAAAAATTGAAAATTCTTTAAATGGTACAATGCTTTTGCAGCTAAAATCAATGGTTCCTGGTTCTTATGAAATTGGAAGTGTTATTAGAAGTACCAAAACGAAACTAATTAATCCTAAAATTTTAAATGTAGAAAAAAAGTCTACAATTAATATATATCCAAGAGCAGATTTAGAAATTTCTCAAAGCATATCTACTTTAAATGCTAAGGTTGGAGAAATAGTGACTTACACAATTACTGCTAAAAACCTTGGTCCTGATGCTGTTCAATCTTTTAAAGTCATTGATAAATTTATTAATACATTAGAAATAGTAGGTTTAGATTTAGCAGATCCAGAAACAAATAGATTACAATCTAAAATAATGATTGGTTACCCTAACCCAAACGACTTAACGTGGAACGGGTCATTATTAAGATCAAATGAGACAAAATCGATAAAAGTTAAGGTTAAGGTAAAACCTACTTATCCTTCTGTTTGGTCGTACCAAAATACAGCAGAAATTAAAGGGAGTATTTCTACTTCTTATGATAAACCTTTCAATAACATAAGTACAGAAGATTTATATGTTACACCAACTGTGGATTTAGGTGTTGAGATACTTCCACAGGGCATTTATACCATAGGAAGTAAACATAGGTTAGATATAAATGTTATGAACTGGGGTGAAAGTGATGCAACTGATGTTAAGTTAAAGTTGCTGATGAACTCTACTGCTTATGATCTAAATTCATTAAAAATAATTTCTTCAAACCCTGCTGTAACGTTTTCGCCATCAGTAAAGGAATTTACTTTAAGCACAATAAAGCACAATTCATTAATAAAAATAACAATAGAATTTGATGTATTAAATTCTTCGACTCCTGCTGATTACGTAATTAGAGGAGAAGTAAATGAACGAATTTCTTTTCCGGGTGAGTTTGATCCAGATAGTCATATAAAAGACCCAAAGAAATATAACTATAAATTTACTAAAATTGATGACCCGAATATTGTAGAGACTGACAACATTCAAGAAATAACTCCAGTAATAAATAGAAAACCTGATGCTCAAAATGTATCAAAATGGATTTGTAATTCTGCAACGGGATACTCTTTAGACCTATCTACTTATTTTACCGATCCTGATAATTCAGGGTTAAATAGAAGTGAGGTGAAACTTTATTCTTCTATGGCAGATTTGAATGGTAAAACAACTTTATCTTTTGCTACAAAAGGTAGTGTATCTGTAAATAATGCAATTTTGAAATTTACTCAAGGAGTAGATTGGAAGGGAAAAGAAACAATGAGTTTCTATTATACTTTAGTAGATAATCATGGTGGAGAATCTCAAAAAAGAGAGATTGTTTTACATCGTAAATATGTTCAAATAAAACCTCCTTATTCATCTACTATTCCAATTTGTGAAGGGCAATCTTTTAATATTTTTGATTATTTAGACGCAGAAACCGGAGATAGATTTTCTCCTACATCTTTAAATTATACAGATGTAGTTGTGAAGGATAATTCAGGAACTGTACTAACAAATACGAGTGCTTTAAATGCAGGAACTTATACAGTTGAGGTTATAAATACACAGACCTCTTCTTCTACATGTGATGTATTAAACGTAACTTTTGTAGAGAAAGGAATAGTAAATTTATTAAAGAATACCGATGTAATTTGTAATGTTCAAAAACAATATGATTTAACATCTTTATTTACTGTAGATGGTATAAAACCTACGACACTTTCTACTTTTGATTTATATTTTCAAGTAGGTACATCATGGAATAAACTGGCTAGTTTTGCATCAATTACAAATTTTAATAAAATAACTGATGGAGTAAATAAATTTAAAGTAATAGGTAGAAACGGGTCTTGTAATTCTAGTGTAGAAAACTTTTTTACTATTGAGAAACTTGTTAACCCTACTATTTTACAAACTACTTCTTCTAATTTCTTTGATGCTTGTTCAGGAGGTACAGCAGATGTTAGTAAAAAGTTTAAAGTAGGTTTTGGAGAAGAATTAATTTTTTACTCTGATGTGTCAAATAGTCCAGGAGTAATTTTAACACAAGCAGGACTTGTTGATGGAACCGCATTAACTCCAGGTAAGTATTGGGTAGCTTCAAGGAATAAGAAGTTAAGTACTTGTGCAGTAAGTAATAAATTGCCAATTACAATTGTAAATGGAGCTACTATTGCCTTAGAGTTATATGTAAAAAAAGGGAATAACATTAGTACACCATGGGAAAAATCTTCAAGAGATTTAATTGCAGGTCAAGATATATTTCAAGTTAAAGCTGTTGTAACAAACACGTCTTCTTGTAATAATGCAACATCTAATAGCTTGGCGTTAAACTTGAATTCATCACTTTTATCAGCTGTTACAGATATTACAGTAAAAAAGAATGGTGTTAGTGCAGGAACTAGGAATATACCTAATAAAACTACTTTCTCTGGAAATTTAGTTATTACAGAACCATTAATTAGTTCTGGAGATACTTATGAGTATATAATTACTTTTAAACCTAAGGCGGAACATAAGGTAGTTTCATTGAATATTGATGCAGCAAATACTTTAGGGACTACAAAAATTACATCAATTGCCAATTATAACGTAATCCGTAAGACTGCTTTTTCAATTAAAAAAACAATTAAAAATGGTAGTATAACTCCAAATATTGGAGATGAAATTACATATCAAATTGAAGTTAAAAATATTGGTCCATCATACGCAGACAATGTTGAAATAATGGATGTAATACCTACTGGATTAAAATTTGTTTCAGCTTCAGGAGGTTCACAAAATTCAAATTATAATCAGTGGGTAGAACCTACAATGGAACCTTCTAAATCATATATTTATACGATTAAATTAAAGGTTTTACGTTATCAAAATGGTATAGAATACATAAATTGGGCTCGAGTATCAAGTTCAGTTTCTTCAGATAAATGGGATAATATTTCTATAAAACCAAATCACTGTCCTATTGCGACAACTGATAACATAAAAGGTGGGTCTGGGGTAAACACTTTCGATTTTGAACCTCTACTAAATGATTATGATTTAGAATATGATGCTAGAAATAATATAATTAAGAAATTTGGTTCTTTAGGTTTAAATATCTCAACATTTAAATTTAAAAATGGAACGAAGAAGACAGATGCTAAAAAATCTGGTGTGAAAGTAGGTGAATTTCAGATAAATAATGATAAGATCACTTTTACATCTTCTTCGGTAACACAAACGGGTACTTTTGATCCTGTTGAATATTTAATTAGTGATTTATCTGGTGTGGAAACTTGTCAGAAGGGAATAATTAATGTAGAGATTGCTAGTGGTCCTACTATTTCAATTACGAATACATCATTAGAAGTAGGTGAATGTGCATTAAATGATGTTGAGTTAAATGGTATAGCTTCTTCTACAACTGGTACTATATCTAGTATGGTATGGATGAATATGGATCTTACAGGTAATAAGGTAATTACAAGTGGTATTACAGATATTAAAGATACAAATGGTATACTTATAGGAAAAAAATTAACTGTAAACTCAAAAGGTAAATATAAGTTTGTTGCAGAAAATACATTTCCAGGAAAAACAACATCAAAAACTGAATCAAAAATTTATGAGGTAAAAGAAATTCCAAGCCCAAAAATTGTTACAAATAATGTAAAGACATCAATTACAGGAACTCCAACTCCAAAATTGGATGTGACATTACAATATTTGAAGAATGGTGCAATGGTGCCTTATGATAACTTATGGTTACCGAATGATGCTGTTAAGTGGTATGATGAAAATGGAACTAATTTTTACCATAATGGATACAGTTTTACACCAACGGGTAGTCAAATTGATTTGACAAAAGCAGTCAATAAATATACTATTAAGGTTACTAATAATTTTGGTTGTGAGGTAACGTTACCTGTTGAAGTAAATGTAGATTTGACTAAATTTAAGATAGAAACACCTAGTACAGTTCTTATAGGAAGTTGTGAATCAAAGGCATCTAATTATCATGTCAAAGCTAGTGGTAAAAAAGCAAAATTAACGATTAAAGGGATTTCAGCTGCTAGTAATTCTATTAATAAAACATGGTCTACAACAACCAATGCAATAGATGAAGCGATTGATTTACCAATTGGTATCTATCAATTAACTTTAAAAGACTACTATAATAATATTACTTATAAAACCTTTGAGGTCAAAAAAGATATTGCACCAAGTGTAGTAGTTACAAAGTTGCTACCTAATGGTTATGTAATTTTATCGGGAGGGTCTGTTACACTTCAAACAACAACTTTAGGGAAAGGGTTAACACACCAATGGAGTATAGTGTCAGGAGATAAAACAAGTCTTCCTACCATTAATAATACTAAAGATATTACTGTTACACCTTCTCAGTCAACAATTTATCAATTAGAAGTTACAGACAAATATGGGTGTACTTTTACTGAACAAATAGGTGTTTTAGTAGATGATTTTCAAACTCCTGACTTAACAATTTCAGATTGTGAAACTGATGTTGATTATTCTATTCAATCATCGTCTAGTTTTAATAATGTAACAACAAAATGGACTGGTAATAATCTAACGTCAATTGTTACAAATATAAGTACACAGGAAAGTAACGTTACTCCGGGTAGTTATGAAGTTATAATAACTGATAATTTTGGTAATAGTATAAAAAAGACTTTTAATATTAATAAAGACGCTCCTCTTTCTATTACAAAAGTAGTTGCTGCAGATCTTATAATTGATAAGTTTAATACAAATACAACAACACTAGATTTAACCCTCAGTGGAGCAGGACCTTTTGATGTAACCTGGAGTAGAAAGGATGGTAGAAGTTTTGAAGGCTCTTTAAACCAAAAGCAAAAGGTGTACACTAAAGTTCCAGCAGGTAGGTACAACGGTATACTTCCTCAACCTTCTTCTGATTGTGTTTATGAAGTAGAAGTAAAAGATAGGTATGGGAAATGTGTTGCGAATACTACATTTAATGTTTTTGTAAAAGAGGTAGACTTAATAGTAAAGAAGAGTTTAACGGGTGCAGCAGGTAAAAAATATCAAGTAGGAGACATAGTTGAATTTAAACTAGAGGTTACCAATAAATCAACTAAATATGATGCAACTAAAGTAAAAGTGGAGGAGTATTTTCCAAGTGGTTTAAAGTATATGTCTGTTAAGAATGTTACAAATGGAACTTTTAAGAATACAAATAATACTTGGGAAATACCTGTCGTCTCAAAGAACAGTTCTGAGTCGTTATTGATAGAAATGAAAGTACTAGATGATATCAATTATATTAATAAAGTTAAAGTATCTTCTTATGAAAAAGAGATTGATATTTCTGATAATTCTGATGATGAAACCGTTCCAGTAGAAAATATTGTTGATCTTCAAGTGGAAGTAGATTTTTCTTTAGATAAAGGAAAGACATGGGTAAAGAATATTGATGTAAATTATAATGATCAGTTTTATTATAGGTTCCGAGTTAGTAATAACGGTAAATCATATGCTAGAGGTGTTAAGTTATTAAGTAATGCACCTCAGGGGTATAGTATAAGTAATAATCCACTTTTAGGCTCTGTTCAAAATATACATGATATACCTTCGAAACAGGCTTATACAGTTACAGAAAAAGTAATTGTAAATAATGCCGCTTTAACGTGGTCTAATGCTGTGAGCATAAATTATAAAGATGGAAAAGGTGTAGACCAAAATAAAAAAGATAATGGTACTGTAAAGGTTAATACGCCTCCAGTAGCTATTAAGAAAAATTTAAAAGTAACAGTAAATCAGATATTAGCTAGTGAAAATGTAGTTACAGCAGATTATTATACAACCTTTGGTAAGCAAGATCAAACCTATGATATTGATAGTAGAATAGATTTAAATCAATTTTATTTTGAAGGTAATACTACACCAGGCGGAATCAAAGTTGTTCATAACGGTACCTTTGAGTATTTAGGAAATGGAAACATTAAATTTACACCAGCAACAGATTTTATTGGTGATGTTGAAGTGGGATTTAAAGTGAAAGATGTAAAAGGAGCATTTTCAAAAGAAGCTAAAATATTAGTTGTAGTAGTACCAATTGTTGTGAAAAATAAATCATTAATTAAAGATACTGATTTACAAATTACACAATCAGTAAGTAATTTAAATCCCAATATTGATGATGTTATAGATATCACATTATTAGTTGAAAATATGGGTCCTACTGATGCAACGTTAGTTAAGGTAAATGATATTGTTCCTTCAGGTTATCAGTTTATAAGTGCATCCTTACCAAATTTTGATTTTGCAAACAGTAAATGGACAATTGGATCGCTTAAAGATGGTGATAAAAAGGCATTAACTGTTAAAGTTAAAGTTCTAGATAAAGGGGTGTATTTAAATGAAGCTAATGTGAGTGGATTTGAAGCTGACCTTAATCTTCCGAATAACTTTTCAAGAGCATTAGTAGTTCCAAATAAGTCTCCAGTAGCTATTTTAGATTATGCAGAAACCGGTAAGAATGTACCAATTGTGGTAGATATACTTTCGAATGATTTTGATTTAGATGGTACTATTGATACGAAAACAATTGATTTAGATCCTTCTAAAAAAGGTATACAAAGGTCTGTTACAATACCAAATAAAGGTACATTTACTGTCATTTCTCAAAAAGAAATCAAGTTTTTCCCAGTAAAGGATTATGAAGGTGATGTTGAAGTTAAATATGTAATTACAGATAATGATTCAGCGGTATCAGAAGAGGGTGCAGTTTTAATTAAAATTGTTCCAGGACTAGTGGCAGCAATTGACGTAACAAATATTGATATGGGTAATTGTGCTTCTGAAATTAAAATTCTAGGTTTACAACCTTCTAATTCTACTCAAAAAGTGCTTTGGATAGTTGACAAGAGTTCGCCTATTCAAGGTAAAATTCTATCTCCAGTAGTAAACCAAAGAGAAATTACAGTAACAGAAGGAGATTATTTATATGAAATTACTGATAGATTAAATAACATAACAAGGTATAAATACCATGTTGTAAAGAAGGATGCTCCAATTATTAAAAAGTTACCTCAAACAATAACAATGAAAAGAGGAGAAACGTATGAATTAGACCCTGAAATTATTGGCGAAAATCTAAAGTTTACTTGGAGTGATGCAACATATTTATCAGATGAATCTATTTTAGAGACAGATTATACTCCAACTAAAGAAGGAAAGTATTCTTTAGTATTAGAGGTAAAAGATAAGTTTGGGTGTATTACAAGCCAAGAAATTAAAATTGAGGTAAAATTAGATTTCTTTATTCCTGAAGGTTTCTCACCTAATAATGATAACATTCATGATAAATATGTAATTGAGGGCTTATCGCCTAATGCAGAAGTTAAGATGGAAGTCTATAATAGATGGGAACAAAAAGTATATACATCGAGTGATTATAAGAACGATTGGGATGGTAAATCTAACATTCAGAACAAGGGTGAATATTTAGCTGATGGTACTTATTTTGCTGTCATTTCCATCGATAATAAAGTGTATAAAAAATATATTACAATAAAAAAGTAAAATAATTAGAGAGTGTTTTTATTGGAAATAAACTAGATTTTGAGAAAATCTATTTTCATAAAAACACTCTCTTTATAAACGATAGGAATTTGATTAAAGGATAAAAGCAACTTAATAGAAACTAGTTTTTTATTGAGTTGCTTTTGTATTTAAAAACTACGTTAAACCGGTTGCGTTAACATAATATAGAATTATTTGCAGCTTTTTTCTTAAAAATGAAGGGTGGAAAAAATATGATTGAATCATAAGTACAAAAAATACCCTTACGATATATAGACAATTAAGTTACTTAATGTGTCAAAATATTTTCAAATTAAATTGAATTATTTTTATATTTAATTGTTTTGCAGTGACTTGCTGTCATAAAAAAAGTGTAAAAAATACTTGTTTAGTACAATAAAAATACGAAAATTGATGTTATTAAATTGTGTACGAAAGCATAACTATCAACTACTTACATTTTTTATGAGGCAAATTATTTACTTCTTTACAATTCTACTGGCTATAAATTGTTCTTCGGTAACAGCACAGGATATACAAGGAAAAGAATATGCAAAATATGCATCTAGTAAAATCACAAGTTCGTTTGAAAAGTTGAGTAAATACTTAACTGAGAATGAGAACTCAGATTATTCTAAAGCATTAAATATATATACTTGGGTTGTTCATAATATATCAGTAGATACTAAGGCTTACAATCTCACTAAGCCAAAATATTATTCTGTAAATCAGATTTTAAAAAGAAAGAAAGGCACAAGTGAAGATTTTGCAATGGTGTTTGACTCTCTTTGTAATGCGGCTAATATTAGAAGTAAAACAGTTGAAGGGTATGTTTTTAGTGATAACAGTGCTATTAATACTGTAATTTTTAAACCGAATCATGCTTGGAATGCAATTAAATTAGACGAAAGATGGTTTTTAGTTGATACACAATGGGGAGCAGGACGAATTACAGCTGATAAAGATAAATCTGCAAAGAATGATATCAATGAAAAAGTTTTTCAAAGCAAAGTGACTTACAATTACTTTTGTATATCTCCTGATAATTTTATTAAAACTCATCTGCCTGCAAACCCAACTTGGCAATTATTAGACAATACAATTACTCTCAAAGAGTTTATGCAAGGTATTGTTCCCGTAGAAAATAGTGTTGTTTATTCATCAGATAATTTAGATAACTTCGATAGTCTTGCAGCAGCAGATTTTATTTATGCAGATGCTAAAATGGCTCTAGAGTTTAATCAAAAAAACCATAAACAACTTTCTAAAGCTAGTTTATTAAAAGGGGGAACTTTAATTGTTCCTCAAGATAAAAGTAAAAAAGCTGTTTCTGATTATTTTAAAAAGAAGCAAATTTATTATCATGAGGCAGCTTCTTCAGCGGCTTCTTACAATAGTGATATTTCATTTTATTCTAGAATAGAGAAAGATGCCCTAGTATTGTGGGAGCGTCATAACTTTAGTGTGCCTTTATCTAAAAGAGAAAAGTATATTTCTAGAAATCTAATGACCAAAGAAGTGATTTCTGAACGTAAAACTTCTATAAAAAATGAGCAATCTAACTACAAGAAGTTTAGTGAAAAGATAAAAGAACGTTATTATCCAAGTTTATCAAAGCCTAGAAGGAAATCTGAATATGACAGGTTATATTTTAAAATAACACATCAGCAAATTCATGAAATTGATTCAGTTGTAGAGTATTACAATACTCAATTATCTATGCTGAAAAAGGATAGGAATGAATATTATCTAAAATTAATTGATCAGAATAATTACATTAACCAACTTAACAAATCGCAGACAGAATATTTAGAGCAACTCTATACATTGGTTCAATCTAATGTTAGTTTGAAAGTTTTAGAACACCAATCTGAGCAAATTTCTAATGTTGAAAAAAGTATCGTTTTACTTAAAAAGAAAAATAGAGTATTAGAAATGAGTGTTGAAGATAATGAAACAAAAATTTCTAGTTATATCTCTTTACTGAAAAGGAAATATGTAGAAAAACAAGGTTTACTTAGAGGTTTATACATTAAATCTAACGGAGAAACGAAATATAAGATGGAATTTGATTTAGTAAATGCTTCCTTAAAGGCTTTATTCTTTTCTCAATCATTAGATAAAAAGTACTTTTGTGATGTTAAACAAGAATTTTTTAAATATTCTGAAGAACAAAACAAAGAGTTACTTACCCAAACAGCTATGATTAAAGATCTTTCAAAAATCATTGTTGTTTTTCATTCCATAAAATCTAAAGAAATAGATAGATTGGCAGACAGGGAGAAGATGTACTGTGAATCTATTATTAAAGAAACATACGAACAGTTATCAAAATTAAAAGACGAAAAGAAAAATTTCTCTTTGATGTAGACTGTAAATAGGGAAGTAGCAAAGCAATTTTCCTATTCTTTTTATGGAGTAGTTCGTAGTTTATTTTACCTTTTTATTACAATAACTATTTTCAAAAACACATTTAACTTTTTAAAACAACTAGAATGTAACTCTACTTTTTAATTATCGTTACTATTCATTCGATTGAATAATAGATTATCAATATAATTACTATGAGTAGAATATGTACAGATTATAGATTAAAAGTATTAGGAATTCTTTTAATATCATTATGGGGTTTGACTAATGAATCGCATGCACAAACAACAGTTTTCCAATTAGCAGGATGGGATAATTCCGCGGAATTTTCTGCTTGGCAGCAATTGAGAAAAAACGATAGTAGGCATTGGTTAAATGTAAGAATGGGAGTAAATGATTGGATGTCTCCAGCTAATCCATCAGATGTAAACAATAAAAAAATGAATGGTAATTATTCTTTTTCGTTAGGGTATGGGTATATGTTAACAGATAAATTGATGCCTTATTTAACAGTGAGGAAAGATTTGAATAGAGCTGATAATATAGGCTTTGTAACAGGAGTTGATATTTCTACTAAAACAAGATTGTGTTATACAGTTGGGTTTACATCTACATATGATGTAACACAAGATTGGAATAGAAGTAATGCATGGGTAGATGTCTATTATAAAATTGGAAATAATGGTTGGAAAATTGGAGTAGAAACCGCCGTAACTGTAACTGGAGAAGTAGGATTTTTATGGATGATAAATAAATCAATTAATTGGTCTAGAAAATAGTTTAATATAAAAATAAGCATGCCTAAATGGTTTTTTCTGAATCGACTATTTGAATTATAGGTTGTATATCTAGAGTTAAAATTTATTGATATTTTCTTAATTCTATCATTGTGAAATTTACTATGTGTTTTTCTAGATTCATTGCCATATTAAGTTTAGTTATTTGATAAATATACCTTGGGTGAAAAAGGTTATTTGTAATCTTTTTTACGCTTATTGAACTTTGGGAAAAGCTATCTAGATATTTAGGTGGCTTTTTTGTTTATTTTACAAGTAGACTGATTTTATTGTTTAAGTAGCTGTTAATCAGATTTTAAAAAACAGTTGTAGACTTGATGTATACTCCATTATTTTAATGTGTAGACTGTATTTGATAGTAGAAAATGAAGAAATCAAAAAATGTCTATTGTACATTTGAAATATGAAATGAACGACTTTAGTAGAGTCAACTAAATTATATAATCATTAATTATGAAAATGAAATTCAATAAACTTATCGGTGGTTTACTTACTGTTTTAGCAGTAAGTTCATGTGCACAAAAACAGGCATCAGTAGAAACTGTGGATACTAAAGTTGAAACTAAAATGCCTGCTTTAGAATTATCAAAAGTAGATGTAGTTACAACTGCTGATAACTCACAATTGAGATTAGCTAAAACTGGTGAATTTAAGTTTGGTCAAGCTACTCAGCCAAGAGAAGATCAAGTATCTGTTTTTGTTAATCCTAATAAATCTTTCCAGACATTTTTAGGAATTGGTGGAGCAATCACTGACGCATCTGCGGAAGTTTGGGCAAAATTACCAAAAGATAAACAAGACGAATTAATTAGTGCATATTACACAAACGATGGTATTGGTTATTCTTTATTAAGAACAACAATTCATAGTTGTGATTTTTCTTCTTATTCTTATACTTATGTAGAAGAAGGTGATAAAGAATTGAAATCATTTTCAATAAAACATGATTTGGAATTTCGTATTCCAATGATGAAAAGAGCAATTGCTTCTAGTGGTGGACAGTTAACAACTTATGCATCTCCATGGTCTCCTCCTGCATTTATGAAAGGAAAAAAGGACATGCTAAAAGGAGGTTCTTTACTTCCTGAATTTTATCAATCATGGGCTAATTATTATGTGAAGTTTATCGAAGAATATGAAAAACAAGGTATTCCAATGTGGGGTGTAACAATCCAAAATGAGCCAATGGCGACTCAAACATGGGAATCTTGTATTTATTCTGCTGAGCAAGAGCGTGATTTCTTAAAGAATTACTTAGGACCAACATTTGAAAAGAATGGAATGGCTGATAAAAATATTGTAGTTTGGGATCATAACCGTGATCTTATTTCTCATAGAGCGAATGTAATTTTTGAAGATCCTGAAGCTGCAAAATATGCTTGGGGCATTGGTATGCACTGGTACGAAACATGGACTGGTGGTAAAGAAATGCAACTTAATTTAGATAATATCCAAGAATCTTTCCCAGACAAGAATATATTATTTACAGAAGGATGTCAAGAAGGCTTTGATGCAAAACATTATCAGAGATGGTCTAATGGTGAACGTTATGGTAGAAATATGATTAATGACTTCAATCAAGGAACTGTAGGTTGGACAGATTGGAATATATTATTAGATCAAACAGGTGGTCCAAACCACGTTAATAATTTATGTTTCTCTCCAATTCATGCAGATGTTAATAAAGGAGAGTTAATTTATACTCCTTCATATTATTATATTGGTCATTTCTCTAAATATATTAAGCCTGGTGCTAAGAGAATTTCTACAACAACTAGTCGTAGTACTTTAATAAGCACTTCGTTTAGAAATACAGATGGAAGTATTGCTACAGTAGTGATGAATCAAACAAATGAAGCGATTAGTTATAACTTTATTGTAGGAGACAAAGAAGTTAATGCTGAAATTCCTGCTCATGCAATTCAGACATTATTATACAAATAGATAATAATTAGAGCTGAATTATAAATTGATTCGGCTCTAATTCTAACTAACAAACAAAAGAAAAGGTTAGCGTTGAAAACGCATTTCAACACTAACTTTTTTTATGGATAATTTTATTAACTCACAGAACCTTATCTAAATAAAAAAATGAACTTATTAAAAAAATCATTTGCATTGTTTGTGATGCTTATGTTTCATAATGCACTATTTGCTCAAAATTCTGTTGATCAAAGAGTTGAAGAGATAATGTCTAAAATGACATTAGACCAAAAGATTGGTCAAATGATTCAAATAACATCAACTTCTGGTGACGAAGTACCGGATTGGGTACGAGATGCAATAAAGGAAGGAAGAGTAGGCTCTATTTTAAATGCAGGTACTCCAACAGCTATAGAGCAACTTCAGCATTTAGCAATCAAAGAAGGGCCAAATAAAATTCCTTTAATTATTGGTCGTGATGTTATTCATGGTTATAAAACAATATTTCCTATTCCACTTGGTCAAGCAGCTTCTTGGAATAAAGAACTAGTTGAAAAAGGTGCTAATATTGCAGGAATAGAAGCTTACGAAGAAGGAATTAATTGGACTTTTGCTCCAATGATAGATGTGAGTAGAGATCCTAGGTGGGGTAGAATAGCAGAATCTTTAGGTGAAGATCCTTATTTGACTTCTGTTTTAGGAGCTGCAATGGTAAAAGGGTTTCAAGGAGATCAATTAAGTGATGAAGAAGGTAGAATTGCAGCCTGTGCAAAACATTTTGTAGGTTATGGCGCAACTGAAAATGGAAAAGATTATAATGCTGTTTCTATTCCAGATTATCATTTATGGAATGTTTATTTACCTCCTTTTAAAGCTGCTGTAGATGCAGGTGTAGGTACTTTTATGACAGCATTTAATGATATTAATGGTGTTCCAGCATCAGCAAATACCTTTTTATTAAAAGATGTACTGAGAGACGATTGGGGTTTTGAAGGTTTTGTAGTAAGTGATTGGGAATCAATGTCTCAAATGATGAATCAAGGCTATAGTGAAGATTTAAAAGATGTTGCACGTCAAAGTGCAAATGCTCGTCTTGACATGGAAATGGTAAGTGCTTCATATCAAAAGCATTTAAAAGAATTAATTGAAGAAGGTGAAGTTGATGTTGAAATTGTAAACACTGCTGTACGAAACATTTTACGTTCAAAAGTACAATTAGGTCTCTTTGATAAAAAATATAAAGGGGTTCCAAAAAAGTCAACAATATTAAGCGATACACATAAAGCAGATGCAAAAGCTATGGCAATAGAATCTGTGGTGATGCTAAAGAACAATGAGTTACTTCCATTAAAAGAGGCTCAGAAAATTGCAGTGATTGGACCACTTGCAAATGCACCGGCAGAACAAATTGGTACGTGGTCATTAGATGCTGTTATAGAAGATGTTATTACTCCTCTTACTTCTTTAAAAGAAATGTATGGAGATAAAATTCTTTATGCAGAAGGTTTAAAGAATTCACGTGATATGGATACTTCTTCTATTAAAGAAGCTGTAGATGTTGCAAAACAATCAGATGTAGTTTTAATGTTTGTAGGTGAAGATGCCATTTTATCAGGAGAAGGACACAGTAGAGCATTTATAACTTTACCTGGAGCTCAAGAAACTTTAATTGAAGAGGTTGCAGCTACAGGTAAAAAAGTAGTAATGGTAGTTATGGCAGGAAGACCACTTACTTTTGATCATATCGAAAATAAAGTAGATGCAATTCTTTATGCATGGCACCCAGGTACAATGGGAGGACCTGCTTTAGCAGATTTAATTTCTGGTAAAGTATCTCCAACTGGAAAATTACCAGTTACGTTCCCAAGAACAGTGGGACAAGTTCCTTTATATTATGCTTATTTAGAATCAGGAAGACCAGCAAATCCAGATATGTTGGGAATACCAACTGGTACACCATTAGACCCTGTAGGTCTATCAAATAATTACTTGGATGTATCTATTACTCCTGCATATGCATTTGGATTTGGTTTAACATACTCAGATTTCATTATTTCAAAACCAAAGTTATCTTCAGCGGAAATTACTGCTACAGAAACAATTACATTAGAGGTGTCAGTTAAGAATTCAGGTTCTGTTGATGCTGCAGAAGTTGTGCAATTATATATTAAAGACCATGTTGCTTCTACAATGCGCCCAAAGAAAGAATTAAAAGGGTTTGAAAAAGTTACTTTAAATGCCGGAGAAGAAAAGGTAGTTACTTTTACAATAGGAGCTGATCAATTATCTTTTTTAGATAGAAATGGTAAAACTTTATTAGAGTCAGGAAAGTTTACAGCATATGTAGGTAATTCATCTGATAATCTTCACGAAGTATCATTTACATTAAAAAACTTGAAATAGTGATTAATACTATTTTTGAGTTTTAATTATTTATTCAATAATAATAAATAATACGAAGTCACATCTAAGTTATTAGGTGTGACTTTTTTTGTGGATAATTTATATCCTAATACAGCTGTGAAAACTTTTTTTTAAATAGAAGAATTTTTCTTTAAGCGTATTGAATACTCTTTTTACATACTAGATTATTAAAGTTCACCAGTACTTTTTCTGTTAAATATATACTGTGTTATTTATTATTGAAAAATAATATTAGAAAACGTAATCGAATATTAACCTTTAAATAAAAGTAAATCAGCAACTTAAGTATCTTTGTACGTAAAGATGTAGTATTAATATAGTAAAATTGAAAGCTATAAAACTTGATCACGTAATCATTAAATCACTAACATTGCTTAACGGAATTAACAATTGTTACAGTAAAATTGCTCACTATTTAAATCTATAAGAATAATGAAATAACTCTTTCTCATTTTAATATTAAGCTACTATTTATAGGCTAACTTGTCCTATTCTTTGTAATAAACTAACTCTACTTTTGAAGATTTCTTAAAACTAAGCAAACAGTAAAAAAAGTATAGTATAGTTAGTCTATATAAATAGTTGATATGTACGATAAATCCCATTAATAAAATTAATTATTGGGTAGCAAGATAACATTTAAAAGAGTATACCTTATCGCTGGAACACTCCTAAAATATTTTGCTCATTTATGAAATGGACAACTATTATTTATTTAAAGAAAACAAACATGAAGTATTTTCAATTAAAAGGAAATATTAAATTATTAATGTTTCTTTTGTCCCTGGTGTGCTCATTACCAATGTATGCACAAAGTAGGGTCATTACAGGACGAGTTCTTGATGGAGCAGATCAGTCTCCAATACCAGGTGTAAACGTATTGGTTAAAGGAACAACAATTGGTACAGTCACTGATTTTGATGGTAATTACAAACTATCAACAGATGAAACTGTAACGGAATTGGTCTTTACATATGTAGGGTATAAAGATTTAGTTCAGTCAGTAGGCTTGTCAGATGTTGTTGATATCTCTCTAGAACCAGATTTAGAGCAACTAGAAGAAGTTGTTGTTGTTGGTTATGGTGTTGAAAAGAAGAAGTTAAACACAGGTGCCACTTTAAATGTTAAAGGGGAAGATCTACAGAAACTAAATACAGCAACTGCAATGGATGGTCTCCAAGGTATTACACCTGGAGTTAATATTACAAAAAGTAATGGCTCACCTGGAGCGGGTACTAAGGTCGTTATTAGAGGTACAGGTACTATTGGTAATTCTAATCCTCTTTATATTGTAGATGGTACTGCAGTAGGAGATATAGATTATTTATCTCCAGCAGATATTGAAACAATTGATGTTTTAAAAGATGCTGCATCTTCTGCTATTTATGGTTCTCGTGCTGCTAACGGTGTAATTTTAGTAACAACAAAAAAAGGGACAAAAGGGCCTAAACCAACAATATCTTATGATATGTATTATGGTGTACAGCAAGTTGCAAAAGCACCAGATCTTTTGAATGCTCAAGAGTATATCATGATAATGAATGAGAAAAATGCAAACGGAGGAAATGCACCAATTGATTGGTCGAAACAAGTTACAAACTTTAATGACTATGCATTAGGTATAAATAAAGGAACTAACTGGTTTGAAGAAACTTATAATAAAAATGCACCCGTTCAAAACCATTCTATTAATATGACAGGTGGTAGTGCAGAATCAACATATTCAATTGGTTTTAACTACTTTGATCAGGAAGGGATTATTGGTAAACAAATTAATTCATCTTTCACTAGAGTAAATGTTAGAATGAATACTGATCATGTACTAATTAAAAATAATGTTGACAGAAATATTTTAAAATTTGGTCAAACGTTGAATTATACAAATTCATCTAAGCCAAATATTGCATCTGGAAACCGTTATTATAATGATTTACATAATATGTTAGTAGCAAGTCCATTGTTACCAATGTATGCTCCAGATAGAACGCATAAAGCATATCCTTATCATGACCCTCAGATATTTGATCAAGGGGCAAATCCAATTGCTATAATGGAAGCTGAGCGTAAAGATATTGAGAATAAAAATCACCAGGTTGTAGGTAGTGCTTATTTTGAAGTAGAACCAATCGAAAACTTGAAAATTAAATCTCAATTTGGAATAAATGCATCTTATGGTTCATCTCGTACTTATGTACCTTCATATAATTATGGAATACATAATCAAAGAGCTTTAGATGGAGTTAAGCAAACAATGTATTCTAATAGCCAATGGACATGGACGAATACTGCTACTTATTCTAAAAAATTAGGTAAACACAATTTGACTGGTTTATTAGGTCAGGAAATGATCAAGCAAACTGAGGAACTTAAGTTAGAAGGAGAGAACTATAATACAATCTTTCAAGATCCTAAATTTGGTTATTTATCAAATGCTGTAAATACAAAGGGTTCTGCTGATGGAATCATCAAAGGTGGAGATTCATATGGATGGGGATTAATGTCTTACTTTGGTAGAGTATCATATAATTACAATGAAACATTCATGTTAACCGCTGTATTAAGAGCAGATGGATCATCAAATTTCTTAGCAGATAATCGTTGGGGTTACTTCCCTTCATTTTCAGCTGGTTATATCTTAACTTCACATGACTTTATGGAGTCTGTACCTCAAGTAAGTTATTTTAAAATTAGAGGGGGATGGGGACAAAATGGTAACCAAGATATAAGAAGATATCAATACGCAGCTACAATTGGTTTTGAAAATAATGGATACCCTTTCAATGATCCTACGCAAAATCAACCTGGTGGAGTTCCAGTAAGAATTCCTAACCCTAATGTAACATGGGAGACTTCTGAACAAGCAAATATTGGTTTTGATGCTAATTTATTTGATGACAAACTTCAAATTACTGCAGATATTTACCAAAAAAACACGAAAGATTGGTTAGTGATTCCTCCAGCACCAGCATATTATGGTACTACAAACTCATTCCAAAATGGTGGTGAGATTGTAAATAAGGGATATGAAATCTCTATTAGCTGGAATGAAAGAAAAGAGAACTTCTCTTATGGAGCTACTTTCTCTTTTGCTCATAATACTAATGAAGTTATTGATATCAGAAATGAAGAAAAACTTTTAAGTGGTCCTGCAAATGTTTTATCAAATGGTACAGAACCAATGTTTAGAGCAGAAGTTGGATATCCACTAGGTTATTTCTATGGCTTTGAAACAGCAGGTGTTTTACAAAATGCTGAGGAAGCTGCTGCTTATGTTGGTCCAAATGGAGATCCATACTTTAACAACCAACAAGCAGGAGATGTTCGTTTCGTAGACCAAAATAATGATGGTAAAATTGACGCTGATGATAGAACAATGATCGGTAACCCGATCCCTTCTTATACATTAGGTTTACAATTAAATGCCGAATACAAAGGAATATATACAAGTATTGTATTTACATCTCAATTAGGTCATCAAGTAATTCGTTCATGGAGATCTTTCTCGGATCAACCAAAACAAAACTACACAACTGATGTCTTCGAAAGATGGCAAGGTGAAGGTACTTCAACTACTAAACCAAGATTAGCTGAAGCGGGCCACCAAAATGAATGGGTATCTGATTTATATGTTGAAGATGCAGACTTCTTAAGAGTAAGTAATATAACTCTAGGGTATAACTTTAGTCGTTTAGCTAAATCACCAAATTCCCCATTAAAGAATTTAAGAGTGTATTACACAGGCTTAAACCTCTTTACATTCACTCAATACTCAGGAATGGATCCAGAGATTGGATACTCTCCTGAAGATCAGAATGGAGATACTTTCTCATCAGGTATTGATGTAGGTTTATACCCAGCTTCGAAAACACATATGTTAGGGTTAAGTTTTAAATTCTAAAGTAGACGATAATCATGATTAAGATAAATAAAAAACTGACTGTAGTAGGTGCTCTTTGTCTATCAATGTTAAGTGGCTGTGGAGAGAAATTCTTAACACAAGAAAACCTAACAGAAGTAAGTACAGATACTTATTATAAGAATTCTGGCGAAATATTTGAAGCATTAACAGGTGTATATAATGCTTTACCTACAGAGGGTGGAAGAGATAACCCTACATTAGTTGCTAATGTAATGTCGGATGATTGCTTTGGTGGTGGAGGTCCTGATGACCCCGATGTACAAGCAATGGATAATTTTCAAAATAATGTTGAAAACAAATATGCTGAGCTTTGGGGAAATTCTTACAAGGGTATTTTCAGAGTAAATACTATTATTGCCAACTTTGATAATTCAGTATTTGAAGATGAGGAAGTTAAAAATCAGTTGTTAGGTGAAGCTCATTTCTTAAGAGCATTTTATTACTTACGTTTAGCTCAATTCTTCGGAGAAGCCCCATTAATATTAAAACCTGAACCAACAGATAATCCTAAAGCATCTGCTGATGAATTATTTGGACAAATAGCGCTTGATTTTAAGATGGCAATTGATGTAATGCCTGCAAACAAGTATTCATCAGATATGAATGGCAGAGCTACAAAATGGTCTGCTGAAGGAATGATGGCAAGAGCATTTTTATTCTACACTGGTAAATACAACAAATCAAGTATTGTATTATCAGACGGTAGTACTCTGACTAAAGATCAAGTTAAAACTTGGATTGATGACTGCATAAAAAACAGTGGTCATGATTTAATCGATGATTTTAGAAATATCTGGCCATACTCTTATGCAAATGAGGATTATGCATACGCTAAAGATAACAACTTATCTTGGGTTGACGATGCAAGTGGAAATGAGGAAGTATTGTTCTCTATAAAATATTCAATTCTTGGAGCAAATGATGGAAATGGTTCTTTAAGTTATTCTAATCAATTGGTTCTGTATACTGCAATGAGAGGTCAAGATGGTCTTTTACCATTCGGAATGGGATGGGGATGGGGTCCTGCAAATGCTGATTTGTGGAATTCATACGAAGATGGAGATTTAAGAAAAGAAGGATCTATAATATCAGTAGAAAACCCAACAGAAGGAATAAGTGAGGACTATGTATGGGGGCAATGGGATTGTTTCCATGAAACAGGATATTGGAATAAAAAATATACGCCAATTGTTGTAAACACATTAGATCCTGACGGAAACACAATTGTGAAAGGAATGTTCTATGATCTTTATGGATCACCTGATGATTTCCAAACATGGAATATTCAAGATGAAATGCTTTTGAGGTTCTCTGACGTATTGTTAATGGCAGCGGAGTTAGGTGTAAATGCAAACGAAAACTTTAACAGAGTTAGAGCACGAGCAGGTTTAGGTACAAAAGATCCAAGTTTAGAAAATATCAAAGCTGAAAGAAGACATGAACTGGCCTTCGAAGGTTTAAGATATTTTGATCTTCAACGTTGGGGAGATGCTGAAACTGCAATTAATAAATCTAATGGAACTATTGTAAAAACAAGAAATATAGATACTCCATATGAGGTAAACTATAGACCTGAAACTAATGGTTTCTTACCGATACCGGAATCTGAAATACGTTTATCGGGTGGTGTATTAATACAAAATCCAGGTTGGTAAATTAACTAAAGGGAATGATATTAAATGTGATATTATGGAATATCATTTCCCCGTTCTATCTATTTTTCAAATCACCTTATACTATTTTTTAAAAACGGGGGTGATACAAATTTCTTAACTATATAAAAATTATGAAACAGCAAATTGAAAACAAGTTTTGGTTATTCACAAAACTTATCGGAGTTCTTATGTCTTTATCCGTGGCAACACTTTGGTCTTGTAGTACAGAAGAAGTAGAAAGTATAATTTCTTTACCACCACAAGCTAACTTTGAATCAGCAGTAGATGCAGAAAATACATTGTTAGTGAATTTTACAAATTCATCTACTGGTGCAGTAGGATATGCATGGGATTTTGGTGATGGAATAGGAATAAGTGTAGAAGAAAATGCTTCTTATACATACGAAGAAGCTGGCGATTATTCAGTAAAATTAATTGCAACAAATGCGGCTGGTGTTACTAATGAAGTAACTAAATCTATTTCAGTTGTTGCTCCTGGTACTGAAACTTTAATTGCAGGAAAAGGGTCTAAAACATGGAAGTTGTATAGAGAATGCTACTCAATGTTAATTGGAAGTAGTGATAAAAATAAAGGAGAATGGGTTGCCTTAATTAATGATGGAGCTAGAGATTGTTTATATCAACAAGAATGGATATTCAAATCAAATGGAACAGTTGAATTTAAAGATAATGGATATTTTTGGGGTGAACATGGCCCATTTGGAACATCTGCAGGAGACAACCTTTTAGATCAATGCTTTACACCTAGCCCATCAACAATGAAAAATGTTGATAATGAAGATGTTAGTGCTTGGGGCTCGGGAAGTCATAAGTATACATATGATGCAGTTGAGGGTAAATTGGTATTAGAAGGTAATGGAGCATGGATGGTTGTTCCTAAGTTATTAGGTGGTGAAGGTGACGAATGGGAAACTATGGCTCCTTTTGATGGAGCACAAATCACTCCTACATCTACTATTATTGAAGAACATGAAGGATATGATCTTATGAGAGTAGTATTTAATGGACCAACTTATAATGAAGCAGTATACGTAAGTTATGATAATTGGGATGATGAACCAGAAATCAATATTGCAACTGAAGAAAGTACTTCAGAATGTATGATTGATAATGTTGTTAACAGTGATCCTTGTAATGAAGTTGGAGATAAAGATGTAAATGAAGAAGCTATTGATTGGGAAGATATTGTATTAACAGAGCTTTCAAACACATTCATAGCAGAAGATGATGATAATGTTAAAGGTTTAACTACTGCTAATTCATCGGGTGTTATAATTACTCCTGCATCAGTAGGACCTAATGATGAATTAGTGGGTATGTACGAGCGTACTGAGTCTGAATGGGCAGATGCTCAATTCTATTTTGACGAAAAGGATGCTAGTTTCGAAAACTTTACTACGGTATCAGTAGAAGTATATTTCCCTTCAACTAATGATTATTCAGGAGCTCTTGCGAAAAAAGTAGAAATATTTATCAGAGATTCAAGTGAAGATGGAGGAAATTCTTGGAAATATGGTGAAACATATGCTATGGAAGATATTGCTGAAGGAGAGTGGGTTACTGTGAAATTTGATTTGACTGATTGTAATAAATCTCGTAATGATTTAGACTTAGTAGGTCTAGTAATTGGTGGCGGTGGTCACCTTGAAACAGGTACTTTCTACATCAAGAACTTCAAGTTTGAGTAAGAATTTGTTTTCTAATAAATATATATAGTCTTAGGCTACCCTTTAATTAGGGTAGCCTTTTTTTTGCTTTATTGCACTCAACTATCATTTCTATACTCGGCTATTCTGAATAGTTTAAACTATTTAATCTTAAATGTGATATGTTTTAGTTACTTTCGATAAAGTATTTAAAACATAATAGTAAAATAAATGTCTTTTGAGAAGCGAGTAGATTTACGTCAAGATCTTGATTTTAGAAATGAAGTACTGAAAAGTAAACAAACAAAAGTTTATCCTATATGGAGGAATTGTAATTTAATAATTGAAGTTGATGGCAAATCAAAACCATTTGAAGTTACATTAACTGATAAATTGATTGAGAATGCTGATCAAATAATTTTTTTAGGAATAAGAAATTCAATTAATATAATTGGTATAGACTTCTCATCTTTAGAAAAAGATAATCTTAAAGAGTTACTTCCTGAAGGTGAATTCCTAAATATGCTAGAAGAAAGAAGTCTCCTAACAATTTCAGAAGCACCATTAATGGCCTATACAAGAGGTTTAATGCATTGGAATAAAAATTCTAAATTTTGTGGTAAATGTGGAGGCCTCACAATATCAGAAGATTTTGGACATACTCGAAAATGTAGTAATGAAGCTTGTAATAAAATCCATTATCCTAGACTAGAACCCGCAATTATTGTTTTAGTTGAAAGAATAAATAAAGAGGGAGTAAAAGAATGCCTTTTAGGTAGACATGTCAGAATTCCTGGTTTTTGGACTACACTTGCAGGTTTTGTTGATTTTGGAGAACAGATAGAAGAAGCTGTATCAAGAGAAATACTTGAAGAAGTAGGTATAGAAGTAAATAATATCCAATATATTAAATCTCAGCCATGGCCTTTTCCTTCTTCGTTAATGCTAGGTTTTACAGCTAATGCAACAACAAACAACATTACCATTGACCCTCTAGAATTAGTTGAAGCAGATTGGTTTACTGCAAAAGAGCTTTCAATGGGCATTAGAGATAGCACTATTGTAATACCTGGTAAAGCATCTATTGCTTATCAGTTAATTTCTAATTGGATAGCTAAAGAAGGGTTTGACTTAGATTATAACATCTAAATTAATACTATAACTTAGTTAAGTTTTAGTTAGATTTTAATAGATGAAACTATGAAATCTTATTTTTAGAAGTATATTTGATATACACCTACAAAACTAAAACTATGATACAACTAAAACCCCTTCAAAAAGCTGACGTAGATTATTTTTATAATTGGATAAATGATGAAGAAGTGACAAGGTATTCTTTGTCAATCTTTTCTAAAATTAGTTCTAAATCTGAAATTAATAAATGGTATACTTCTGTTTTAAATAGTTCTTTTGAAATTGTTTACGGCATATATTTAGAAAATACCTCTGAATTAATAGGGTATACAGGCTTTAGTAATATTTCTAGACAAAACAACTCAGCAGAATATTTTCTTTTTATTGGTAATAAAAAATTCTGGGGGCAAGGAATAGGAACAAGAGTAACTGAAGAAATACTAGAAATAGGTTTCTTTGGGCATAAGTTTAATAGAATAATGTTAACTGTTTCAGAACCGAATATTGGAGCACTAAAAGCTTATTCAAAAGCAGGCTTTATAAAAGAAGGTCGGTTAAGAAAAGCTTGTTTTAGACAAGGTGAGTATCATGATAAAATAATTATGTCTATTTTAGTAAACGAATTTCAATCAAAATCAACCTCTTTATGAATGGACCTAACCCATTAACAAAATTTCCATTAGCACAATATGATCGTTTGTGTTTTCTAAAAAACATCATTAAAAATCCTAATATTATAGTTGGTGATTATACGTATTATGACGATTTCGACTCCGTTGAAAATTTTGAGAAAAATGTAAAATACCATTTCGATTTTATAGATGATAAATTAATTATTGGAAAATTTTGTATGATTGCTTCCGATGTTAAATTTATAATGAATGGGGCGAATCATTTAACAGATGCAGTATCTACTTATCCATTCGGGATTTTCGGTAATGGTTGGGAGAAAGCAATGGAAGGTAGAAAATATCCTTCAAAAGGAAATATAGAAATCGGTAATGATGTTTGGATAGGGTATAATGCAACCATAATGGCTGGCGTAAAAGTAGGTGATGGTGCAATTATAGCTACCAATTCAACTGTTGTTAAAAATGTGCCACCGTATGCTATTGTTGGTGGTAATCCTGCTAAAATTATTAAAATGAGATTTCCGGATGACCATATTTTGAAATTACTTAATGTAAAATGGTGGAATTGGGATATAGATAAAATCACAAAAAATCTTCATCTGCTAACTGCACAAAAAATAGATGAGCTACTATAAGTCTTTAATAAACTTATCAAGGTCAATTTCACCGTCTAATTCCATTTTTTTACGCAATCTATAACGGTTCATTATAACACTTCGGTTTGTTATGTTCATGATATTGGCAATCTCTTGATTTGTTAAATTAAAACGTATAAGCGATATCAATCGATGATCATGAGAAGTTAACTGAGGATAATCTTCATTTAACTTCTTAATAAAATCTTGATGTAATTCAGAAAACAATTGATAGAAAATGAAATTCTTCTTCTCGTTGTTCATTTCATTTTCAATACGTTCAACCCATACTCCAGCAGTCTTATTTTTTATGAGTGATAACCCATCACTAACTTGTTTAAGAAATTCATTTTTACGTGAAATCTCTTCAGCATATTTTATTAACTGTTCATTACGAATAGCAAGCGTTTGATGCTCAATTTCAATTTGTTGTTCTTTACGCTGTCTTTTTTCAGCTTTTTGATTTACATCGTACCAAATCTTTTTTCCAATAAAATACAGTAGAATAAGCAAGACCAGAATTGGGATTAAGACCCAATATGTTTGATACCAGTATTTCTTGATACTAAAAGTAAGAGAAGTCATTTTTACTTGACCGTTATTAATTCTACTTTCTAATACAAATGTATATTCTCCACCATCAAGATGAGTGTATTCTTTTTCATTTGTTACATTCCAAGGTGACCAATTGGTATCTACTCCATTTAATTTATATCTATATTCATTGAAGTCTCGACTCTTTTTATCAATGCCAAAAAGTAATCTAATATCTGTTTTACCGGCAGGGAATGGGTTCGTTAAAACGATTGGTTGAAAAAATGTACGCGTACTATCAATTGATGAAACAGATAGTTTTGAAATAACTGGTACAGGGGTTTCTATAGTTCTTGATTCAGAATAAGCATCAAAAATTTCTACACCTGTTTCTGTAGTAATTCTAAGCGTACCATTATGAAAATCTAAAAATTCATAACCTTTAATAAACTGATTATGTAAAGATGTAAAAGCATTATCATAGGCAAAGAAATGACCATTGTGGATATTAATACCCATATGTAATAAGCCGTTTTTTATGTAAGCATATTTAGAACCATTGTCTGTTATGGCTAAGGCTGAAATGTCTTTTGCTGAAATCAGAGAATAAGGTGGAGAGTTTAATAGCTCAAAATTCTCATTTTTATAGGTATAAAGATTACTGTCTCGTACAAAAATGATTTGATTGTCAGTAAAAAAAATCTGATTATAATTACTATACTGTTTACTACTAAAAGTATTATTAATAGTAAATTGAAACTGCTTTACATTTCTATAAGAATCAATAGTCCAAATAGAATTAGAGTTTGTATCATACAACATTTTTGTAACATTGGCATCTTTTATCTTATCTATTATAGTGACTTTGTTATTTCTTATCTTTATAAGATAAAGCCCTATATAAGTAGACATTATATAGTTCTCAGATTGTCCAAATTGGCAAATATTCATTACACCAATTTTAGTATATATAGGTTTTAATTGTGCCTCTTTATAGAGGAACAAACCATTATCATGACAAATAAACACTCCATTTTTAGTTTTTTGTATATTCCAAACCTGTCCTTGGCTTTTAGGTACCGGAGTAAATTCATTTTTTCTTTCAGAAATGTATAAACCTTTATTGGTTGCTAAAAGAGTTGTTTCATCATCCGTAATAACTTTATAAGTTGCACCTTTATTAAATATAGTTTTTAGAGCCCCTTGTTTTTCTATAAACGAAATACCATTGTCAAGTCCTAGCCAAATATTACCATGTTCATCTACATTAATAGCAAGCACAGTATCGTCATTTAAACCGTTAGTAGCATCAATATGCTCAATAATGGAACGTGTATTAAGGTCATATATAAATAAACCTGCAGATATTGTACCCACTGCAATTAGTGATTTATCAATATTCTTAATAGAAAAAATACCCTCTTTAGTAATTAAGCGTGGTAGAACATCTAATTTCTGAAAAATACCACCATTGAAGGAATAAATACTTCCATCGGTATGCATTAGAAGTAGTTCATTGTTATGTATTATCAATTCTTTTACTTCAGAATGGTTTACAAGCGTATCAGTTATAATAAACTGATTATTTTTAATGTACCCAAAAGCATTGTCTCTGTTTATAGCCCATATTACTTTGTTCCATTTTTTCATTCGAGTAAAGCCAGCAGCACTTTTTATCTTTTCCTCTTTTTTTGTTTGAGAATTATAGATGGTGATACTTTGTTCAGTACGCATAAACACCTTATCATCTGTGTATTCTAGTTCCCAAACTTGACCATCTGTAATATTGCCACACTTAGTATAGGATAGCTGATTGTTTTTTTCTTTCCAAAAGAAACCATATTCATTATGTCCACCAGTCCAAATGATATTACCATCTACTTTAATAGATATAATTTTATCTTTAGAAGGAGTGGTGTAAAATTCCCAATGTCCAAAAGAGTATTGTGCAAGACCGTTACCATTAGCAAAATAAACATTGTTATTTCTATCAAAATCAATATCCCAATTCTGACGATCCCCTAAGTAGTCAAACCTATTAAAAGATTTTACTATTGGAACAGTTGGCATAGCCACTAAAGAAAGTCCATTTATAAAAAAATATAGAAATAAAAACATCAGTCTTTTCATAACTGCAAATATAATCTATAATTCTACTTAGTTAATATGATTCTAATCTTCAATAAGCATTATTTTATCCTAAAAATTCAAGTTGATTCATTTCTTCAAATTTCGCTAAAAATGAAGGTTTGTAGAACTTCTGTTTAAGCTAAAACTATTGGTGTATAAAAAACACTAATTTTTTTTCATAGTACTATTTTTTGATGAGGCAATTAAAAATAGTACATATCAACGATTTAAATAGCAATATTTTTATATATCAAGATGTTGTGTTTAACTTTTTTAAAATTTGTTTAAACAAAATTGGTTTACAGATCTTTTATAGAGTTGAAATTTATAACGTAAAAATATCGAACTATGAAAACGCTTAATCTATTTAAACTAGTAATGATCATTTCCCTAATGTTTACATTCAGTGCATGTACTGAAGATAACGATGATGATCCAACAACACTTCCAGAAGTAGAGGCAGACGAAACAATTGCAGGAATTGCTTCTAGTACAGACGACTTTTCTACACTTACTTCAGCACTAGATGCGGCAAATTTAGTAAGTGTATTTCAAGATCCAGCAGGAGAGTATACTGTTTTTGCACCAACAAACGCGGCTTTCCAGAGCTTGTTGGATGCAGAAAACGGTATTTCATCTTTTGATGACATCTCTGCTCAAGGATTAGATAAATTATTAAAGCACCATGTTGTTGCAGGTAAAGTATATGCAGCCGATTTATCAGATGGTCAAATGGTAGAAACATTGGCAGGTACTATGTTAGAGGTAGCTATTTCTAATGGAGTAGTAACTGTAGGTGGAGCTCAAGTAGCTACAGCAGATGTTATGGCAAGTAATGGTGTCATTCATGTAGTTTCTAGTGTAATTGTACCAACAGAGGCACTAACTATTGCTCAAATAGCAATTGGTAACGGAAGTTTTAATTCACTTGTAGGTGCATTAACTACTGCAGATTTGGTAACTCCTTTTACATTACCAACAGCAGAGTATACTGTATTTGCACCAACAGATGCAGCATTTGAAGCTTTAGGAGATGCGGCTGCAAACTTAACTCAAGAGCAACTTCAAAGAGTTTTATTACACCATGTAGTTTCTACAGAAGCATTCTCATCAGGTTTAACAGATGGACAAATGATAGAAACTTTAGCAGGTACTAAATTAGAAGTTTCTATTGCAAACGGTGTTGTAATGATTGGTGGAGCAACTGTAGCAATTGCAGATGTGGATGCATTAAATGGTGTAATCCATGCAATTGATCAAGTATTATTGCCAAGTACAATTGCAGACCAAGCTACAACAGCAGGTTTAACAAGCTTATTAGCAGCATTAGAAAGAGCAGAATTAACATCTACTTTTGCAACTGACGGCGATACTAAGTTTACAGTATTTGCTCCAACAAACGATGCATTCTCAGCATTATTAACCTCATTAAATACAGATTTAGCTTCTTTAGACTTAACTACTTTAGGAACAGTATTAAACTTACATGTTATCCCTTCAGTAATTATGTACGATGACATCCCAGTTGGAACAACTACAGTTACAACTTTAGGTGGAGGAACTATAGATGTTGTAAAAGCACAAGACGGTAGTGTAACAGTGGCAGGTGCTACAGTTGTTACTGCAGATGTTCCTGCAAGTAATGGCGTTGTACATGTAATAGATACTGTAATTACACCATCTAACTAAGAAATCATTATTAGTTATACAAATGAATAGATAAAGTCCATTTCCCTTGGGAATGGACTTTTTTACGTTTACAAATATTAATTATTTATCTACTAATATTTTTAATAACATTGCACTTATAAATACTAAAACAACTACACATTTTATCAATTTATTAGATATACCACATAATAAAAACCATTAGTTTAAATCAATTACTTACACTCTCTGTATAAACAATTACTATTACCATGAATTTTATTAAATCAGAACTTTTTTTAGTTCTTTGTCTTTTTTGCCTACTCAATAGTTGTGCAACAAAAGAAGAAGAGCATTTTAACAGCATTCCTAAATTATCAATTCAAGAAATTGATTTTTTAAGAGGAAATTCAGTCATCAAAATTAATACATCAGGAAGTTGGAAAAATAGCCTTCGCATTAAAGAAATAGAACTTTTTAATGGAACTGAAAGTTTAGGGAAACAATCAAAAAACATCTCTGGTATTTATTCAATTCCTTTTGATTCTAAAATATTACCCGAGGGTATAAATCAATTAACTGCAGTTGCTATTTTAGAAGGCGTATCGTCTTTAAAAGAGAACTCTATTACAATTGATTTTGACGTAGAAGTCGATAACTATATCCCTAATATTTTTATTGAAAATGGTTATATAGAAAGTAAAAATCGATCTAATAAATTTTCACTTGGAGATAAATCGTCTGGAAACTATGTAGAAACGTTTATTTCAAATTATACTATTAATTTTGTACTACTTAATAAGTATGGTGATGTTATTTCAGAAGTTAGTCCTTCGAAATCTTTTGTAGGTACTCCAAAAGGATTATTGATACCCGAAAAAAGTACTGATCGAAATTTCTTTTTAAGTACTTTAACGCATTATTTAATTAAAACTAAGAGAGTTTTTAATGGGGAAACGATAACAACTAGTGAAGTTATTGAGAATATAGATTCAAAAGAAATTGTTTCTAATGCTGTAGTAGGATTTAATTATGAAATCAAAAAACCAAAAACAGACTTAAATGATTTAATAACAGTTACTGTTGGATATCCTTTAGAACTTGATAAAGAAGTTGAAAACGATTTTAATAGTATAGGAGATTTTACGAAAGAAGAAAAATATAATCACGTATACTACACCATGAAAGTAAAAAAGAGGTCTGCTAAGGATAAATGGTTAAATCACTTTTACTCTAAAAGAGAAGATGGTTCTTACGCTTTTATTGTTACAAGTTTAATAAATAATCAGGATACTTTAGTTATAAAAAAATCTGATTACACAATGAATACATCTTCTCAAATTATAACTTTTAATAACTCAAGTTCACTATCTGAAATGTATACATATTATGGTCAAATTAGTTCAGAATTAGATACTTTTAATATAGGCAATATTGTGTCTTCAATTAATAATAAGAATATGATTCTTTCAGGTCTCAAAGTTTTAAATGCAACATATATTAAATCAATAATTACGAAGACATGCACATCTAATAATTTTATATCAAAGGTTAGATATAATGGTGGTAAGTTACCCATAGATATATCTAAAGAACCTTATTTAGACAATGTGAATACTATAGACTATAATTCAACTAAAGTTTCTTCAAAGCTAAATATTGATAAAAAGAATTTGAATAGTCAGATAACCATTAATTTTGAAAACAAAGAAGAAGGGAATGTTGTACATAAATTATCTCATAAAATAGAATATCATGATAATACACTTTCTGATTTTAACTATAGAACAGCATTAGAAAATACATCACTAAATAAACTGTATTTTGACGATCTAAAATCACGTCAAGTGACTGGAATAACAACAGTAACAGAAGCGTTAGCGTCAGATCCAAATTATATTTATTATGACTATTATTTAAAACTATAATTTATTAATTGATAGTGTAGTATATTTAGTATCAATAATGTAGAGCCTCTTATTTAAACTATTAAATAAGGGGCTTTTCTTTTTTAATTTTCACTTCTGATTAAGCAATGTTTTTAACAAGATTAGGTGTTTTTTATGATGCAACATCTTTTTTGAGCTGAAAAGTTGATTTATTTGATGGTTTATAATTGCCCCCTCTTTTTTTACATGTAAAGGGCTATCTGTACAGTTTCAGTCTAGAAAATATTGGGTTTATACTACCGTATGATCAGTTTTTGTTCATTTCAAAAAAAAATAATTCAGTTTTTATCTAGTCACTTTTATTGATAATCGTAAGAGGAAAGCTCAAATTAGTTGACGTAAATAATACACTTGTGGTATTGTCATTTTTTTAGTGAACGCGAACCCAATATCACAAGTGTTATTTACAAACCTATGGCTCTTCATACTATTAGTAGAGCTAATTATTGTGTTGAGTATAGCGTACTAAATTGATGTTCCACTTCAAACTATTATTGTCCTATGAAAAAATAAAAACAACTGAATTAACTTGAGAACACTATTTCTCTATTCTCATTCCCCTCTAAGATCAAATAGAAAAGGGTTGACAGCTATGAATAATTGAAAGACAGGCAAGTCTTTTATGCTCTTGAAAAATATTACAACAATCTTTTAAATCTGAACTCAAGAGCAAACTATTATTAACTAAATAAATAAATGAAATGAATTATTATCTACATAATAGTAGGGCACTGCTCTTACTATTTATGCTCACTTTTTCGTACACCGCATTTTCACAAGATGTAGATGTTGATGTAAACTTAAACATCGTCCATTCTGTAGAAGGTGTTTCAGATTTTGGTCGTGAACGTCATATGATTGTTCATGCCACTCCAACCGATGCTGATTGGGAGGGCGAAGAAGATAAACTAGAGTATTTAATTAATGACCTTGATGTATATTTTGGCCGTGATAACGGTTCTGCAACATGGAAATTTAACAACACTCCTCAAGATGAAAACCGTCCTAATAAACCAGATTTAACTTGGATGGAAGGTGAAGCTGAACGTTTAAAATCACTTTACGATCAGCAGTATCTTGCACATCAATTTGAGTACAAAGGCCCTATGATTATGGGTACAAATCCTCATCCAACTTATCCTACTTTAAACTGGCAAGGACCTGGAACTACTTGGACTGGGTGGCAACCTCAAACTATAGAAACGTCTGTAGAGTGGGTTGTACAATACCTTGATAAGTATTTTAAAGACAACCCTGGTGGATCTGGCGAACCAATGCCAACATATTGGGAAGTTGTAAATGAGATTGATATGTTAATGATGACAGGGCATCAGACATGGACAACTTTAGAGCATGTATGGGAATACCATAACCTTGTAGCACAGGGTGTTAAAGAGCGTTTAGGTGATAGGGCACCTAAGGTTGGTGGTATGACATGGGGAATGCATGACTTCCATATGTTAGATTGGACAAGTAGATACTCTGCCCAAGAAGCAATGGGTTGGGGTGTACCTGAAGAAGCTGTAGCCTCTAAATTTGAACAATACCAAGGTGATGATTGGTACCAATGGGATGTTTTATGGCAGGGATATATAGATTACTGTGGAGAAGAAACAGATTTCTATGGAGTTCATATTTATGATTGGCCTACATGGGAAACGCCTAGTTCTGTAATTAGATCTGGTGGACATACAGAAGCAATGTTAGATATTTTAGAATGGTATGACCTTTACAAGAAAGGTGAAAAAACAGAAATTGTACTGTCAGAATACGGAGCTGTAAGTGGTCATTATATAGATAATATGCCAGATGCAGACCCTAAGAGAAGAGATTGGGAGAACTTAAAACCATTCAATTCTATGCTGATGCAATTCTTAGAAAGACCAGCTCATATTACACTAACAATGCCATTTACTCCAATTAAAGCACATTGGGGAGATCATTTAAATGCCGACGGTTCTATTAAGAGTAGATACCCATACAAAATGTTAGATGATGACGGAACAGGGGAATATGTATGGACAGAGTTCATTAAATTCTTTGAATTATGGTCTGACGTTAAAGGTACTCGTGTAGATACGAAATCAACAAACATTGATATTCAAGTTGATGCTTATGTAGAGGGGAATAAGACTTATTTAATTTTAAATAACCTTAACCCAACGGAGAGTGGTATCAATCTTAATTTCTTTGATGATAACGAAAATGCAGTACAAAGTGTTAAAATCAAACATCTTTATTTAGATGAAAATAGAGGAGCGGCAGGTGAACCTGTTCTTTCTGAAAAAACTGTAGCTACAGCACCAGGTAAAGTAGTTTTAGGAGGTGATGCGACAATGGTATTAGAATATACTTTTGCATCTGATGTGACGTTAAATGCTTCTTCTAAAGAATATAAATTTATGGGAGAAAAGTTAGGTACTGGATCAACAGTTGCTGGAGGAGATAAAATTCATACTTCGGTTTCAAATGGTACTTTAACAGCTAACGTAAACAACATTACGATTCCAGAAGGAGCTTCTGAAGCGATGTTAAGAATCTCTGGTGATTTTTATTCTGATCATATCGGTACTCCAGTAATTACTGTGAATGGTTACGATGTAAACTATGACGGTAACGTTAGAGGTATTACTGATATTGGGAGAAATAAATGGTTAGGCGTTTTAGAGGTTGAAGTGCCGGTAGCTTATTTACAAGCTAATAATGTTATTACTTGTTCTGCAAATAATCAGATTGAGTATGCAACAGTTCAAATGCAAATTTGGGACTTTAGTAAAACTCCTGGGCGTTCTGAAAACAACAATGGTGTTGCTTTAAGTGGTGTTAGTTTAGATGCACCATCATCTACATTAATGCAAGGAAAAACGATCAGTATAGGAGCATCATTTACCCCTGCTAATGCAACAAGTAAGGTGTTAACTTGGTCGTCAAGTGCACCTGCTGTTGCAACAGTAGATGAATATGGTGTGGTTACTGCTGTAGCGTCTTCTGGATCGGCAACTATTTCAGCAACAGATGCTTCAGGTAGTATTTCATCTTCGGTAGCAATTAGTGCAATTCCATATTCAGAAACACGCCTATCTGGAGTTGCTATTGTTGAAGGTTCTTCTATTGATGTAGATCATTATGTAACGACACCATTAACAGTAAGTGTAATTCCAGAAGATGCAACAAACCAAACTGTAGTTTGGAGTTCTTCTAATGATGAAGTAGTAACTGTTGATGCAGTAACAGGTAAAATAAATGGTATCTCTATTGGAGAATCTGCAATTATTACTGCAACTATTACAGATAACGGTCAAGCCTTTACAGCTTCTACAACTGTAAATGTAGGTATTGTTGGTAATGAAGAGGTGTATTGTAATACGCTTCCGTCAGAAGTAACAGGAAATACAACGTATTCATTTGATGTATTCGTAAATCTGTTAGGCACAAGAGAGTTAACTGTAGAGTTAATGCAAGGAAATACAGTATTAGGTACTGGAAGTACGGTTGCCGATGTTTCTGGTAAAGACGTTGTCGCTGTAGAAGTTAATTTATCTTCAGTGCCAGCTATCGGAAATTATTCTCTTAGAACTACTGCTAAATCAGGGGGACAAGTTATAGATCAATGTATTTCAAATATATCTATTTTAGAGCAAATTCGACCTGCTTCAGTAACTATTTCTGAATGGTTGAGAGAGGTAGAAATCGGACAAACATTACCAGTTACTGCAATAGTAGCTCCTGAAAATGCATATAACAAAGATATCAATTGGACATCATCAAATACTTCTGTAGCATCAGTAAATAACAGTGGTATTGTAACAGGTGTTTCTTTAGGTACAACAGTTATTAGAGCTACTACTCAAGACGGAGGTTTATTTGCTGAGGTAACAGTGCAAGTTAAATCACAGGTTATTGTGCAACCAACACAAATTTTTATACCTAGTGAAGTAACTATTTTCCCGAATGGAACATTACAAGTGGAGGCAATTTTTACCCCTGAATGGACTACAGAGAAGAATATTAACTGGGCATCTAGTAATACAGCTTTAGCAACAGTAAATGCTAACGGTTTGGTTTCGGCTAGTGGAACTACTGGTACATTTACGTTAACGGCAACTTCTGCTTCGGCAAATAATGTATCGGTAACAAGTGCTGCCACGGTTGGAACAACACTAACAGTTCAGGCAGAAAACTTCTCATCTATGGGAGGTGCTGTTGGAGAAATTGCTATTTATGATATTCCATCTGGAGGACAAGGTATCAATAATGTTCAGGCGGGAGATTTTGTAGAATATGAAGTGTATATTCCAGAAGCTGGAGAATACGAAATCTCTTTCTTGGCAGGAACTGGTTTAGAAGATGGCGTAATTGAAATGTATGTAGAAGGTACAAGTGTTGGGGCTAAACAAGTTCCAATGAATGATTGGGATGCATTTGCAACAGTTCAACTTGATCAAAATGTTATTTTACCACAAGGTTTAGTAAAAATTGGTCTTGTGGCGGCAGGTTCTAGTGCATGGAACTGGAACTTAGATTATTTCCAAATGGCCTTTAAAGGAGAAATTACTTGTGATCCATTAACGGGAGTATCAATTACTGCAACTTCTACAACAATTCAGCAAGGTAATGAAGCAACTCTTACAGCTGTTTTACAACCATCTAGTGCATGTGCAACTAATGTAACTTGGACGTCTAGTAATACAAATATTGCTTCAGTAGACCAAAGTGGCAAAGTGACAGGTATTGGTGTTGGTACAGTAACAATAACTGCTACAACTCAGGATGGCAACCACACTGCAACACAAGATATTGTAGTTGAAGGCATGGTGAATATTGGTGTTACAGGTGTAGCTATTTCTGCATTACCATCTACAATGGATATTGGGAATACTAGACAACTTACAGCTAGTGTTTCACCTGCTAATGCAACAAATAAAACAGTAACATGGGCTTCATCTAATACGTCAGTTGCAACTGTAAATGCAAGTGGTTTAGTTACAGCATTAACAGAGGGTACAGTAACTATTACGGTTACAACAACAGACGGTAATTTTACTGCAAATACATCTACTACGGTAGAAGAAACAATAATTGTATTGCCTCCTGATGGGGATGATATAGTGATTGAAGCAGAAGATTTAATTGCTACTGGTGGTACATTTAATGATGGGCAAGTTCCTCTTGGAGTTAATGTTGCTAACCAAGGTATTAATTGGGTCAATTTAGATGATTGGGCAGAATATTCTATTGTTGGAAACGGAACTTATACAATCGAGTATTTGATTTCTTCACCAATGGATGGTGCTGCTATAGAATTTGAGCTTGATGATGTGGTAATCTCTACTGTGAACGTACCGAATAATGGACAATGGGATGATTACCAAGTGTTAGAAACTACAGATGAAGTAGTTTTATCAGGAGAGCATACATTGAAAATCTACGGACGTGGTTCGAATACTTGGCAATGGAACCTTGATAAAATTACTTTAAGAGCTCAAGCTACAACTACACCTGATGTTGATGTAATTGGTGTTACTGTAAGTTCTTCATCAGAGAATCTGGAAGTTTCTGAAACAGTACAAGTTAACGCGACAGTTTTACCTGCAAATGCAACGAACACGGCTGTTAATTGGGCATCAAATAATACAGCAGTTGCTACTGTTGTAAATGGTGTAATTACTGCGGTGGCAGAAGGTACTGCAATAATTACTGTTACTACACTTGATGGTGGGTTTACAGCTTCAACAAATGTTACTATTACAGATCCATCTAACGGTGGAGGTTTTGCATCATTAGTAATTGAAGCTGAAGATTTTGTTACTCATGGAGGATCATATAACGATGGTTTTGTTCCTTTGGGTGTAAACAAAGTAAATGGTTTAGGTATAAATTGGGTAAACAGTGGAGATTGGACAGAGTATACAATTAATGTAGAAGTAACAGGTACTTATGGTATTGAATACATGATTTCAACTCCTGAAAATAATGCACAAATTCAGGTTGCTATTGATGGAGAAACTATCACTACTGATAATGTTCCTAATAATGGTCAGTGGGATGTTTACTCAGCATTACAAGCTGGAAACGATGTAGTACTTTCTGCTGGTATCCATACCGTAAGATGTACAGCTTCTGGAACGGGTGTTTGGCAATGGAATCTAGATAAGATGACATTAACAACAGGATCTTCTTCTGCAAGAATTACTTCAAATGCTATTTCTTTAGAAAAAGAGATTGTGTTAGGTGTTTATCCTAACCCATCTTCTAATGTGCTTAATCTAAATGGATTGAAAAACGGTACTTACAATGTATCAATTTTTAGTATGAATGGTGTAAATGTATTCCAAGGGGAAATGGATTACAGATATACACATCAGTTAGATATAAATCAGTTACCTAGCGGTATTTACTTATTAAGAGTAAATGGCGAAGGTGTTGATAAAAGAGTAAGAATTTCTGTGAAGAAATAAACTATACAAGGGGTGAGATTTAGGTCTCATCCCTTTAATTATTAATAACTACTTAATTTTTAAAATGGATATGAAGAAACTACTTTTTACAACTTCGTTATTACTTGTTTCATTCTTTCAACTTTTTGCACAAGATTGGAGTGGAATTGAAATCCCAGCTGACGCAGGAAGTGGCAAAGAATGGGAATTACAAGAAAATGTATCAGATGATTTTAATTACAATTTTAATTCATCTTCTTGGTCAAATTTTGGAGAAGATGACAAGTGGTATAATTTCTATCATAACGGATGGGATGGCCCAGGATATACCTATTGGAAAAATGAAAATGTTAGTGTAGATGGAAGCAATTTAGTTATTAATGTAGGTTATACTTCAGAAAATGGCAAAGGAGGTAACTATGGTGTTGCATCTGGCTGTGTTACATCAAATAGTAAAGTCCTTTTTCCTGTATACGTTGAGTCGTCTATTAGTGTGGCAAATATATCATTAGCTTCATGTTTTTGGTTATTAAGTCCAGATGATACAGAAGAAATTGACATTATTGAGAATTACGGTGGTGTTAACGGTTACAAGCACCTAACACACATTAGTCACCATTCATTTATTCGTAACCCATTTACTGATTATCAACCAAGGGATACAAATTCTTGGTATCCAGATAGCAGAGTTAGTACAAGTTATGGTTGGGGTGATTGGTGTTATAATAATGGAAACCGACGTTATATGCGTATGGGTGTAAACTGGATTAGTCCAAAACATTTTGAGTATTATATTGATGGTGAGTTAGTTAGAGTGATGTATTATAATGCAATTGCCACTAATTACAACGGAACTTGGCAATACACATATTTTAATTCTATGAATTGGAATGTAAATGGATATAATCTTCCTACTAACAACGGATCTGGATATACAGATGTAACTACTTATGCTACATCTAATGCATACGATTTTGAAAAATTAAAGGAAGCATCTAATGCATCTAACGGTTTTAATGTAATTGATCCGGCTTGGTTCCAAGGGGGAGATGATAGTGATACAGATGGAAATGGAGTAACACAAGAGGCTAGAGGATTCACTAAAGAATTAGATATTATTATTAATATGGAATCACAAACGTGGTTAACAGCTTCTACACCATCACAAAGTGATTTAGAAAACCCAGCGAAAAATCAAATGAAAGTAGATTGGGTACGTGTTTACAAACCTGTATCATCTAATCCAGGTTCAGATGTAGCGGTACAAAGTGTCTCTTTATCACCTGCTAATTTAACTATGTCAGAAGGAGAGACGAGTAACTTAACAGGTAGAGTGTTGCCTTCGAATGCTACAATCCAAACAATTGCTTTTACTTCTAATAATACAAATGTAGTTTCTGTTAATCAATCAGGCTTACTAACTGCAAACGGAATTGGTACAGCAATAATTACAGCTACATCTACAGACGGTGGTTATACTGCAACTTCTAATATTACTGTAGAGGCTGAAGATGTTGGAGGTCCAATTAGCTCTTTAGAAATTGAAGCTGAAGATTTCTCATCAACAGGCGGTACATTTAATGACGGTGTTGTTCCTTTTGGTGCAAATAAATCATCAATTGGTGTTAATTATATTAATGCTGGTGATTACATGGAATATGTAGTTGCAATTGCTGAAATGGGAGACTACTCTCTTACTTATCAAATATCTACTCCAAGTGATAATGCTAAAATTGCATGTTATGTTGATGGTAATTTAGTAGCAGATGATAATGTTCAAAACAATGGACAGTGGGATGCATACCAAGCATTAACTGCTTCTAATAATTTATCGCTAACAACTGGTAATCACACAATTAAAATTGAAGCTTCAGGCAGCAATGATTGGCAATGGAATCTTGATAAAATGAATTTAGAAAAATTAGGTTCAGGAACGAATCCTGAAGAACCAACGCCTCCTTTAGCCGAAGATTTTGTAATTCAAGCGGAAGACTATAATGAAACAAGTGGTAGTTTTAATGACGGTTTTGTCCCTTTTGGTGTTAACGCATCTGCAAATGGAATTAATTATGTTAATGCAGAAGATTGGGCGGATTATGAAGTTTATCTTCCAGAGGCAGGTACATTTAACGTAACCTACACAATTGCAACGCCAAGCGATAATGCACAAATTGAAATTGTAGTAGATGGAGCAGGTGTTTCTCAAGATAATGTTCAAAATACAGGTGGTTGGGAAGTTTATACTTCATTATTAGCTGCAAACAAAGTGACCTTATCAGCAGGTAATCATACCATTAGAGTTTATGCTTCAGGCAGTAATGATTGGCAATGGAATCTTGATAAAATTACATTTAACGCTGTTAATACGAACAGTAGAGTTTTATCTTTAGAAGACGAATTACAAGGAGTTACGATGTATCCTAATCCAGCTAAGAACACTTTAAATTTCAATGGATTATCATCAATAGCTGCTATTAAAGTATATAATACAATGGGGGCTAGAGTGTTGTCAGAAAATGTGACAAATTCTTTAGATATCAGTTCATTACAGAATGGTGTCTATGTTATAGAAGTTATTCAAGACAATAGAAGAATGGTAAAAAAGATTATCATTAATAAGTAAATTGATATACAGTATTATACCAAAGGGTTATGTAGTTTAAACACTATGTAGCCCTTTTTTTTGGAAGAATTTTGAATCATTTGTGAGTTTACGGTATAAATTATCTGTTTCTAGAATACATTCTAATTTATTCCAAAGCAATGATGGAAATGAATTAATAATAATTTTTCTAAAAGGTCTATGTTTATAATCCTTTATGAGTGATTTCAAAAAGTATAAACTATTAGTTGTTAGTGCATCTCTTTATCTCAAATAATTTGTTGTGAAAGTATTATTAAAGAGCAATGCTACATTTATTATGGCAATTCTCAATAATTTCAATTACTTAAAAACAGATATATTTATGCCTTATAAGGATACAGTTTTGAAAAAAAAGTAAAACAAGCTGTTGCAGAAATGAAGCTTGAGAAGGAGGGGTAAATCAGGTGGTGCTAGACTTATTACTTATGTTAGAATTATCAATGAAACTGTCTTCTTATTGGATATTTATGATAAATCTGAACAGGCTACTATTAGTGAAAAAGATTTGAAATTGCTGATCGATTTATTGGCAGAGTAAACCCCACAAGTTTTTCGATTGTGGGGCTTTTTGTTTTAAGTTCGGAAACTTAAACAATAATATAGTTCGTAATGATGCTAGCGCTTAACATTACGAACAGTTGGGGTTATTTATTCACAATTGACAAATCTTTTATAAACTGAAGTCCTTTTTCAACATGTTTAGGATCTTTTATAGTAAATAATTCCTTTTCTAATATCACAAGGTTTCCAATATTATCTAAAGGGATTATTTCATTAATATAATCTTTATTCGGTATTTTTATTTCATTTGAAAAATACATTATTCCTGATACGTATAAGTCTCCTGCCTCCTGATTTGCTATGTCATAAGAAAATGTATCATTATAAATACCTGCATTGTTAGGTTGCAAAATTTCACACAACTCCTTTAAGAAAAATGTGTATCTAGCATGATCTTTAATTAAACTACTTTGCTTTAAATCCATAGTAACCACATTTGTCAAGTATTTGGAATACTTTCCAACACTAGCTTTTACATGTTTAATTAATTCACCATTTCTGATATTTACACTCATGGTAAAACCGCCATCAGAAAAATAATTTTCATTCTCTGTTAAAAGATCAACTTCTTGATTATAGTCCTTATTGAACTTATTTTCTTCATGTCTAATTTTCCTTGTTACATAATCTATAAAATAGTCTTCATCTCTTAAATCTAAACGATGATCATCTTCTATTAAATTATAAAACAACTCTTTTCCCTCAAAGCTTTCAACTAACTTAAGGATATCCAATAATAATAAAGAGGAATCCTGTAAAGAAAGTTTTCTTACTCCCCAATATGTTCCTAAAAAATATCTTTCCATGTTTCTATCTTTTTACTGGTGTATGATGTACTTTAACTTTAACATCTTCTCCATTGAAATATTTCCTAGTAGCATCTGCAGCTTCTTTATTACTAAAGTGCCAATGCACAGGAATTCCATTTGCATGTTTAATTTGATTTTCGGCTTGTTCAAAAACTTATCTCCTGTTGTTTTCATTAAACCCATACCTATACCTCTCAGTCAGACTATACCTTGAAGAAATACTGAGTCTAAAAGGATTTGTATGAATTATGTAAAAGAATGACTATAATTTTTCTTCATTAGAGTTAATCACGGTTAAATTCCTAGTAAAAAATGGCTAAAATTATTCCATTAAGTAAAACAGGCTTTGGTTTTTTATTAAAATAGAAAAAGTTAAGCCAGAAAATTTTCTTTTAATACTTGAAAAGTACAATGCTTATCATGTAGTTAATGAAAAAAAACACCCATTATATTTACTATAATAGGTGTTTTGTATACTATCCAATCTGAGAAATAAATTCTTCTAAATTGTCTTGTCGTTCTAAACCTAACTTTTTTCTTAATCTGTATCTTGTTGTATGAACAGATTCTGTAGAAATACCCAATAACTTGGACATTCCCTTACTGTCAAAATTAAGTTTGATAAGTGCACATATTTTCTGATCTCCTTGTGTAAGTTTAGGAAAACGAGAATTTAGCTCTTCATAAAAATTACCATTAACCTCTATAAACCTCGCTTCAAATTCTTTCCAGTTATTATTTGTATTGAGGTTAATCTTTTTAGCAATTTTATTTATTTGGTTTGCATCAGGTTCTTTTTTCTGTTTTAATAAATCATGCTTAATTTCAGCAAGCGTTTCTTCATGTTGAATTATTTGTAAAACAGAAGCTGTTAGTTCCTTATTTTTAATATCAAGAACCTCTTTAATTTTCTGCTCTTCCATTTTTTGCTTTTCAATAAAAAGCATCTGCTTAGCTTTATATTTGTTTCTAAGTGTTCGATACACAAAAAATACTACAGATATTAAACCAACAATAGTTACATAGAAAATTATGTTTTTAAGATAGTTTATTCTACTTTCTTGTGTTAAGCGTTCCAATTCTTGCTCTCTAAGCATTTCCTTTTCTTGCTCTTGTTTTTTACGGAACTCATCTTTTATTTCTAAAAAGCGTCTATTTCTAGTATTTCTACTACCATATTGGTTCTCGTTAAAATCTTTAGAAATTTTCAGCATTTTATATGCCTCCTTAGTTTTATTTAATTTTAAAAGTACTGTAGAGAGCTCTTCATATATAATAGGGAATAAATCTGAGTGTGTATGATGCACTAAACCGGTATTAATAGCGCTTTTATAATACTTTTCACTTGTTTTGAGTTTTCCCATTCTATTATAAATATTACCAAGAAAGTAATGGTAAATAACCAAGTAACTATGGTTAAACTCACTAAAAAAGGGTTCTAAAGGAAGTAAAATCTTTAATGCTTTTTCGTATTCCTCATCTTCATATAGATTATATCCAAATTCTGCATTAATAAATGCATTGGTTTCTTGTAAACCTGGATGCTCTTTTTTCACTTGAAGGCAACTATCTAAATAAAGTCTAGCTTGATCTGTATCCTGAATTTTTCTTTTTAAAGTAGCAACTGCGTAATAAGTATCAACTAATAATAGTCGGTTTATAGAACTATTCTTTTTTAGTATTGTTATCGCTTTATTAAAATAATCTAATGAAAGGGTGTTTCTTTCGTAGAAACTATATAGCCAGCCAAGCCCATTATATATAATAACTCTAGATTCATTATCTCCAACTTGATCTGCAATAGTTAAGGCTTCCCAGTACCCATCGTATGCATGACCAAATTTTCCATTATGAGCATATAAATTAGCTAGCCCAGCCATAGATTTAATCATTTGTAAGCTGTCTTTTTCTTTTCCTGCAACATCAAAAGACTGATAATATAGCTCGATTGCAGAGTCAGGCATAGAAAACTTTAAACTTTCGGCTTGATTATAGTATTGGTGTGTATTATTTACACTAGATTTTTGCTGTACAGTATAATTTTTTTCTAATTTTTCTGTTTTAATTGAAGATTTAGTGTCTTTTTCTATAGAGAAACAAGTTTTTATTGGAAGGAAAAAGACTAAAAAGTAGAGTATTATTTGTCTAGTCATAATTAAGTAAAATATTGTTTTTATAATAATTAAAAATCTTAATATCAGTTAGTTATAAAAACCTTGTCTAGTTTAAACAAGGCGAGTTAATAGATATTATTAGCTGTGTTGAGTTTTGATCTAGTCAAATATATGATTTTTAAATTTCATTCACACATATTTGTTAAGGGTTTCGCGAACACTTAATTGTAACGGTTGTAAGACGCTTACTTTTTAAAGCAACTATTTCATTTGATTGAAAAGCTCTTACTACTCTTTTATCTAAATTAACTAAATACAAGTATGAATAAAGCTTATGTATTTTTTAAAATTATTCTGACTTTAACGTTGTTCTCTATCATGTCAATTGATGGATACGCGCAGAATGTTTTAAAAGGCCAAGTTGTAGATGCTTCGACAGGAGAGCCACTACCAGGTGTGAATATCTTTATAGAAAAAACAACAAAAGGAACTATTACAAATTTTGATGGCGAATTCTCATTGGTAGTTGAACCAGGTGAATCTATCGTTGCATCGTTTATTGGATATGTACAACAAGTAATACCAGTAACAACAGAAGCATTAATATCTATTAGCTTACAAATGGACACAGAAGCTTTAGAAGAAGTGGTTGTTATAGGTTATGGTACACAGAAAAAGAAAGAAATTACAGGTGCTGTTGGTGTCTTAAAATCAGATGCTATTTTGAAAGTACCTACTTCAGATCTTGGAGAATCCCTTCAAGGACAAATTGCTGGAGTAGATGTGCAAGCCAGTTCAGGTAGACCCGGTTCTGAATCAAATATTCAAATCCGTGGTGTTGTTTCAGCAACATCTGCAGGTGCACCTTTATACATTGTAGATGGTATCCCATTTCAGGGTAATCCTAACATTGCACCAGAACAAATTGAGAGTATAGATGTATTAAAAGATGGTGCAGCAGCATCTATTTATGGTACTAGAGCAGCAGGTGGTGTTATTTTAATTACTACTAAACGTGGTAAAGAAGGATCTTTAAATGTTGATTTCTCTGGTTACGCAGGTGTTCAAAACATTACTTCAGGTACTCCTGTAATGAATACTACAGAACAGTTGTATGTAGAAAAAACAAGATTAAATGCCGTTGGTCAAGAGCCAATAACATTCTTATTTAATCCTGATGCTCTTTATAATAACAGTGATTTTGTAGGAGATGTACAAAATAACAATGCTGCTATTCAAAGTTATAACTTAGGAATTTCTGGAGGTACTAAAGAGTTAAAGTTTAATGTTTCTACAAACTACTTTAACCAAGATGGTGTAATGATAAACTCTGGTTTTGAAAGATTTACTACTCGTGTTAATGGTGAATTTAAGAAGAACAAATTTAGAGCATTTGCCTCTTTAGGTATTACAGACGAAACAACAATGCAAGAGCCTTGGGCTTTATATGAACTTGCTATTGTGCAAAGACCTTGGGATCCAGCCTTATCAGATGCTGAAAGTGTAGGTGATAATGGCATCTTTGTAGAATCGCAAAATGCACAACAATACGGTTATTTAGCGAGACAGTTAAACAACACAGACCAACGTGATGTACTGTCTACTAACATGGCACTAACGCTAGAATATGAGTTTGTAAAAGGTTTAAAATATCAAATAAACCTTGGTAGAAATACTTGGGAATATGAACGTAATTATTTCAGACCTCAATTCTTAGTATATAACGAGAACGGTTTAGTACCTGCAGGTTCTAACGTAGACGCTATGTTAAACGAAGACTATTTGTCTAACTCAGGTGTTACTTTAGAAAACATATTAAAGTATGACCATTCATTTGGTAAACACAATATTGGATTAACAGCTGTATATTCTTGGGAGGAATACAACTATAAACAAATGGGTGTAGGTGTAGTAGGTTTATTAAGTAATAGCACACCCGTTTTAGGTGCTGGAACAACATCTACTAAACCTTATGGATCTCAAAATACACAATCATTAGTTGGTAAAATGTTTAGAGCACAATACAACTATGATAACAAGTATTTGGCTTCATTCAGTGTAAGAAATGATGGTTCTTCAAACTTCTCAGAAGAAAATAGATACGGTACATTCTTCGGAGGTTCAGTAGGTTGGAATATTTCAGAAGAGAACTTCTTTAAAAATAGTACGTCTTTAAGCTTTGTAAATAACTTAAAGATTAGAGCAAGTTATGGTGAGGTTGGTAATCAAAACATCGATCCATACATGTACATTCCAGTGATTGAATCTGGTGTAGATTATCCTTTCGGACCTGAAGGAAGTGAAGAACTAGGTGTTGGAGCTATCCAAAGACAATACGCTAACCAAGGTATTAAATGGGAAACAACAATCTCAAAAAACATTGGTATTGATTTAAGCATGTTTAATGATCGTTTGCAATTTACTGCAGATGTATATAGAAACAATAAAGAAGATATGTTACTAAATCAACGTTTAGCACCATCTTCTGGTACTTGGGCAACAAGAGCAGTAAGTTTTTACAACAATATTGTTGTGAATGCTGGCGATATGTATAACCAAGGTCTTGAGTTATCATTGTCTTATAAGCAAGCATATGAGAATGGCTTCCAATGGAGTGTAACAGGTACTTATGCCCAAAATCAAAATAAAGTTACAGACTTAAATGGTTTAGAAGGCTTTGCATTAAGTGGTGGTGTTCCAATTACTTCTAGAGGTGAAAGAACAGATCCAACAACTTTCTTAATTAAAGGATACGAAGCAGGAGCATTCTTCTTATTAGAGAATCAAGGTGTGATTAAAACTTCTGAACAACTTGAAGCTTATAAAGAATTGAACGGTAGTGCTTTGATTGGTGATATGATGTATAAAGATCAAAACGGTGATGGTGTAATTGATGATAACGATAGAGTGTATGCAGGTTCAGGACAAGCAAAGTTCAACATGGGTATGGGTATTAATGCATCTTATAAAGGTTTTGATTTCTATATGCAATTGTATTATTCTCATGGGTCTAAAATATACAATGGTTCTGAATTGTATGCCTACAGTAATTCACGTCATAAAGACCAACTTTACATGTGGACACCTCAGAATGCAGATTCTAATATTCCAACAGCACGAGGTAACCAAGAGCACGAAAATACAAGAGCAAGATCAGATTACTTCTTAGAAGATGGTACTTATTTAAGAATCAGAAACATGACGTTAGGATACACTATCCCAAATCAGATCTTTAATAACAAGATCAATTCATTAAGATTCTATTTTACTGCTCAAAACCCTTTCACATTTACAAAATATAAAGGTTATGACCCAGAAGTTGGTGGTGATGGTCTATACATGAGAGGTGTTGATGCTGGAAACTATCCTGTATCAAGAAGATTCTTAGGCGGTGTGAAATTAAACTTCTAGAAACTACAAAAGATTTTTTATATGAAAAAGATTAATAAATTAATATTAGGATTGATCTCTGCTATGGTAATGATCGGCTGTAGCGAAGATAAATTCCTAACTCAAGAAAACCCTAACAGTATAACTCCAGCAAGTTTTTGGAAATCTAATGATGATTTTAATAAAGCGCTAAATACTGTATATGGTGCCTTACAATTCAGTTCTTTAAGTGGAGCAAATATTAGTTATGAAATGGTTAGAGCCGATATGGCAGGTACAGAAAATTGGTACCCTCAATATCCATTTTCAGAGTTAACAGTTAATGATGCATCAGAGCATGTTCAAAATAAATGGAACGAAGCATATGTGGGTATTTTCAGAGCAAATCAGGTAATTGTAAATTTAGCGAATGAAGATGCTGATTTAACTGCTGATGAGAAAACTGAAATTGAAGCTCAGGCTAAGTTTTTAAGAGCATTTTTCTACTTTGAACTAGTAAACTCTTACAATGGAGCAGTTGTACACTTAGATGTAGTTACTGATCCAAACGAATTAAATAAGAACATTACTTCTAAAGAAGAGGTTACAAATGAAGTAATTATTCCAGATCTAGAATTTGCCAAACAACATCTTCCATTAGAATGGGGCGGAAACGGAAACGTTGGTCGTGTAACATGGGGTGCTGCTACTTCTTTATTAGGTAAAATTGCATTATATAATAAAGATTATACTAATGCCGCTACTTACTTTAAAGAAGTAATTGATAGCAGAGTATATAGTTTAACAGCAAATATTGGTGATAATTTCTCAGATGAAAACGAATACAATGTAGAGTCTATCTTTGAAGTGGCTTATTCAGATGTATTAAAACCAGGTGCCTCTGGAGAAACAATTGATGATAATCCTTTTGAGACATCAGGAGAAGCAACAAATATGTGTACCCAAACTGCTCCATTAAGTGCTGGTGGTTATAACACAGTAATAGCTTCTTACTTCTTACACGAATTAATGGTGTTTGACGAAATGGATCCTACTAATAGTATCAATAATGGGTTTACTACATCACAAAGAATGCATGCTTCTATTGTACCAAGAGAGTACGATGGGTTATACTTTGAAGAGTTAACTGGAGAAAAAACAGGTTGGGCTTATGGTCAGTCTGCTTATGTAAAGAAATTCTCTAATTGGTACAAAAAGCAATATGAAGATGCTCAAGGTAGATCAGGAATTAACTGGAGACATATTCGTTATGCAGATGTTTTATTAATGTATGCAGAGGCAGTTCTTGAAGGATCAAATGATTTTACTACAGCTATGACTTATATAGATATGGTTAGAGCAAGAGCAGGTGTGAAAACTTTAGCACTTTATGTTACTGAGAATGGAGGTACATTCCCAGCACTTCATGAAAGTACTCAAGTAACAGGTACTCCTCATACTCAAGTAGTTCCATCTGTAGAAACAGTGAGAACGCACTTAAGAATGGTTGAAAGACCTTTAGAATTATGTTTTGAAGGCCACAGATGGAGAGACTTAACGAGATGGGGAATCATGTCTGAAGTACTTAAGCAAAACCGTAGAGATGAAGAATGGAGAATTGCTAATTTCTCTTCTATAGAGAACCAAGCACCATTATATATTGTGGAAAGAGTACGACCAGATTATGCTGTTTCTTCAGAAATCTATAACCCTGAAGTGCATGATTATTACCCAATTCCAACAAGTGAAAAGCAAATTAACACTGGGTTAACTAGCAACTAAAAAGTTTTTTAAACTAGAAGAAGAAATCGAAATGAAAAGATTTAATCATATATTATTATTTTCTCTGGTAGCAATGCTTTTTGGCTGTCAGACGGAATGGGAAGCTCCAGGAGCAGAACCAAGTCACCACGTTGTATATTCATCTGAAGGAGATTTTGACAACAGAGTAGAAATTGGTGGTAACATCTCTTTTGGTGATGTATCTAGAGGTGTAACTTCTAGAACATGGACCTTACCAGAAGGGGCAACAATTGAAGGAACAGAAAATGTAACTACATCAGATAAAGATGTTATTCATGTAGTATTTAATACTGTAGGGCAATATGATGTAAAGTTAAGTCAAACTTTCTCTACAAATGCATTTGTAGATTCTACTCAAGTAGGAACTCAATTAGATACAACTTATACAGTTACTGTTTTAGATCCTGTACAACTTGCATTATCTGCAAAATATGTAAATACAGATGGAACGTTAGGTGCTGATCTTGACCTTAATGCTGAAAATGAATTGATGGCAGGTAATTCTGTGAGATTTTTCTATACTTCTAAAGGTGAACCAGCTCAGTTAACGTACACTTTTGAGGGAGGAACTCCCGATGAAATAGTGTATGATCAAACACAAATTACGGATGGTTCTGCAGATGAAACAGATGTTTTATATAAGCGTTTAGGAACATATTCTGTTGATGTAATTGCTGATAGATCAAGACCTTATGGTGCTGATACATTGTCTTTCACAAATCTTATTAAGGTTATTCCTTCGGATCAGCCAGTAAGATTAACTGATATCTATGAAAAGAACGGTTACATTGCTCTTGATTATTCTAGAGAGATGGATCCTTCATCAATTAATGCGGCCAACTTTGCTGTAAAAATGGCAAATAACGGTACAGAATGGACACCTGAAATTGCTAGTGTAATGATAGATCCGGAAGAAGGAAACGTTGTTCTTATTTCTTTAGAAAATGAGACATTGTATAATGATGATTACATCTATGTATCTTATACACCGGGAAGTTTACAAACAACAGATTTTGTGAAAGCAACAGCGTTTATTGATAACTTATTAGTCTTTAAACCAGCAACTAACCTATTAGTAGAGTCTGCTTTTGATAATAGTTTCGAAACATCTACAGCTGCTAACTGGCCATATTTATGGTGGGGTGCTCCTTGGGATGGATATACTTTAGATGTAGTTGATGAGGATGCCAAATCTGGTGCTAAAAGTGCTAAAATTTCTATGAACCCAGGTGAGGGAGCAATTTTAGGACACAGAGATGGAAATGGTGAAAACCTAACATTTACTGTAGAAGCAGGTAAAAATTATGAAATTGGAGTATGGGTAAAAGTTATTAGTGGTACTAGTACTATTGATGATGCTGCCGGTGAAGTTCCAAACATAATCTTCTTCTTTGAACCAGGTACAGATTGGGGAGCAGGTAGATTCGACTTTACAACACAAACACCTGTAGGTGAGTGGGTATATGCTCGTTTAACATTCCAAAGTTTCCCAGACTCAGGAGACTATTACATGATGTTTAGAGGTAATAACCCTGCAAACACATCTAATTTGGAATTCTACATGGATGACTTCACAATTTCTGAAGTGAATTTAAGACCATAACAAAAACCAAAATATATGGAGTACTTCGGTACGCTGAAGTACTCCATTTAACTTCCTTGATTTTTTATTAATGCTATCATGTCACATTAAAAAAATGTAGAAAATAGGGAGGTTGATAACTCTAAATAACAAATGAAGAATGTAATTTATTTACTCACTCTGTTTACATTATGTTTTGGCTGTGCGAGTCCTGAAACAAATAAAACAGCACGTGAACTCGATTTTAATTTTAACTGGAAATTTCATTTATCAAACAATAATCAAAGTGATTTTAGTAGTGAAACAATAAATGAGAAGAACTGGGAAAATATCAAATTACCTCATGATTGGGTAATTGGCAATCAATACGACTCGACTAATGCTGAATTTGCTCCTGCAACGGGATATATTTTTGGAGGAGGAACGGGTTGGTACAGAAAAGAATTTGATTTAGTTCTAAGTAATTCGCAAAAAGCGTTTATCCATTTTGATGGCGTTTATAATAATTCAGAAGTGTTTATCAACGGAAAGAAATTAGGTTTTCATCCGTATGGATATTCTCCATTTTACTACGACCTAACACCATACATCAAAAAGAATTCAAAAAATACTTTAGCTGTTAAAGTAGATCATACAAGGTATGCAGATAGCAGATGGTATACTGGAGCTGGTATTTATAGAAATGTAAAATTAGTAGTAACAAATAAATTATATGTACCAATTTGGGGTACATTTATTACTACACCAGAGGTAGTAAATGATAATGCCTTGGTGAATGTAACCACTACAATTAGAAATGATTATAACGAAGATAAATCATTTAAATTACTTACAGAACTTTATAATGATGATGGAATAAAGGTTGGAGAATCATCAAAAACACTAGCAATTGATAAAAACAAAGAGATAGAAGTCATTCAAAAAATCAAAATATCAAATCCAATTATGTGGGATGTAGAGAACCCACATTTATACAAAGCAATTACAAGATTACAAATTGATAATGAACAAATAGATGTACTATCAAGTAATTTTGGCGTAAGAAAAATAAAATTTGATGCGAACAAAGGGTTTTTCTTAAATGATAAAAATATGAAGATTAAAGGGGTTTGTCTTCATCATGATGCTGGTCTTGTAGGAACTGCAGTACCTAAAGATGTTTGGAGAAGACGATTACAAACCTTAAAAGATGGAGGTTGTAATGCGATAAGAATTGCTCATAACCCAGCTTCATCAGAATTTCTTGATTTATGTGATGAATTAGGCTTTTTAGTTCAAGATGAATTTTTTGATGAGTGGGACTATCCAAAAGACAAACGTTTTAATCAGAAAGAACAATCTCAAAATAAAGAGACGGAAGGTTACGCTAATTATTTCCATAATTATGGAGAAGATGATTTAAAATCTGTAATGAAATCTCACCGTAATCACCCTTCAATTTTTCAGTGGAGTATTGGTAACGAAATAGAATGGACGTATCCTAGAGTAGCAAAAGCAACAGGTTTTTTTGGAAATATGAATTGGAATGGGAATTACTTTTGGTCTAAACCACCTTATTCAACAGCCAAAATTAAAGAGGAGTTAACTACACTGCCTCATCAAAAATACGACATAGGAATTACAGCAAAAAAGTTAGTTGGTTGGACGAAAGAAATGGACACATCTAGACCTGTTGTAGCCAATTGTATTTTACCATCCGCTTCTCACGAAACGCAATACGGACAATCTTTAGATATTGTGGGATACAGTTACAGAAGAGTGCTGTATGATTATGGGCACGAAATGTATCCAAATAAAGTAATAATGGGTACTGAAAATTTAGCTCAATACCACGAGTGGAAAGCGGTAATGGACAGACCTTTTATTGCGGGAACTTTCTTTTGGACAGGAATTGATTATTTAGGTGAAATTAGAGGACCATGGCCTATAAAGGGAAATAACGCAGGAATGATAGATTTTGCAGGTTTTACAAAACCCTCTTATCACATGATTAAAACGTTATGGTCTGATGATCCTCATACTTATATTGCCACGCAAGAAATAGAGAAATCTATTAATAAAATTGATCCAAAAACAGGATTAATGGTAGCAAAAGATCCAAATGCATGGAAGCAGGCATTATGGGAATGGCACGATGTGAATAATCATTGGAACTATACTGACAAACAATTAATTAGTGTAGAAATGTACTCTAATTGTGAGTCAATAGAATTGTTCTTAAATGAGAAAAGTTTAGGGCAAAGAAACCTTTCTGAGTTTGAAGATCATATTTATAAATGGGCGGTTCCTTTTGAGAAAGGAAAATTGACTGCAGTAGGTATTAAAAATGGTCAGAAGATAGAAACTACTTTACAAACTGCAGGTAAACCAACCGGTGTGAAATTGTCTGTAGATAAATCTTCTATTGATAATGATGAGTACGAAGTAGCACATGTTGTCGCTCAATTAGTAGATGCAGACGGTTTGCCTGTTAAGAATCAAGAAAGAATAATCAATTTTGAAATACCAGAGAACCTTAGAGTTCTTGGTGTAGATAATGGTGCAATAAATAATGTGCAAACGCACAATGCAAGAAAATTATTGACTTCAAATGGGCGAGCACTTATTATTCTTCAATCGAAAGATGGTAAGGGTAAAGTTGAAGTAAAAGCAAAAGTAGAGGGTTTATTGGAAGATAAAATCCTTCTAACAATTAAAGAAAAAGGCACAATGGCACAAGATGTCTATGCAGAGTTAAACTAAAACGAAAACAAAGATGAAAGCAGCATTCTATGAATCGAAAGGAAAATTTACTGTTGGTAAAGGTGAACAAATAAAACCTAAAGCTGGCGAGGTAAGATTAGACGTTGCGTACTGTGGAGTATGTGGTACAGATGTACATATTTTTCATGGTGTGATGGATCAGCGTGTTAGTCCTCCGCAAACTGTAGGGCATGAAGCTTCTGCAGTTGTTGCCGAAATTGGAGAGGGTGTTACAAATGTAAAAGTAGGGGATAAAGTAGCAGTAAGACCTTTACATTTTGGAGATGAACATCCATTTGATAAAGGATTTAAACATGTAGGTAAAAACCTTAAATTTATTGGGATAGATTCTAGCGGAGCTTTTCAAAATAGCTGGACTGTACCTTCTTACACTTTACATAAACTACCAGAACAAGTAAACTTAATGCACGGAGCATTTATTGAGCCTTTGTCTGTTGCTTGTCACGATGTGAAAATTGGCAGAGTAAAAGCAGGAGAGAATTGTTTGGTGATTGGTGGTGGTCCAATAGGTACTTTGATTGGTTATGTGATAAAGGAAAAAGGAGCTAATGTAATCATTTCAGAAGTGAATGAGACAAGGTTAAAAATGTTGAACGAGTTAGGTTTTACAACAATTAACCCAGCAAAAGAAAACCTTTCAGAACGTATATCTGAGTTAACTGGAGAAGCAATGATTGATTGTGCTTTTGAAGTTTCTGGTTCAGCACCTGGTGTGCAAACAATGACAGAAGTAGTTAATGTAAGGGGCAGAATTGTAATGGTTGCCATACATGGTGGAGAACAAAAGAAGGTAGATTTATTCAAGTTCTTTTGGTCTGAAATAGAGTTACTTGGTGCTCGTTTATACGAAGAAGATGATTATGAGGAGGCAATAAAAATTGCTAGTTCAGGGAATATTCCTTTTGAAGATCTAATAACAAAAGTAGATGATTTAGATAATATTCAATCTATTTTTGATGAAATCGATAAGAATCCTGAAGGTATGAAATATCTTATTAAGTGTAACGATAATTAATTATTGTAATACTTAATAATAAGCTAAACAACAAACAATTCAATCAACTAAAATTTAATAGACATGGGTATTTTAGATAAATTTCAACTCAATTCAAAAGTTGCATTAGTAACTGGCTGTAAAAGAGGTATTGGTAAAGCAATGGCAATAGGTTTAGCAGAAGCTGGAGCCGATATTATTGGTGTTTCTGCAACTTTAGAATTGGAGGGAAGTGATGTGCAAAAAGAAGTAGAAAAAAGAGGACGTAAATTTAAAGCTTATCAATGTGATTTTTCTGATAGAAAATCATTGTATGACTTTATTTTGACCGTAAAAGGTAATCATCCTCAGATAGATATCTTGATCAATAATGCAGGTACAATTTTACGTACACCAGCTGCAGAGCATCCTGATGAAATGTGGGATAAAGTAGTAGAGGTTAATCAAAATGCTCAGTTTATTTTAACTAGAGAAATTGGTAAAGATATGGTAGCTAGAGGTAGTGGTAAAGTAATTTTCACAGCTTCTTTACTTACTTTTCAAGGAGGGATAACTGTTCCTGGTTATGCGGCTAGTAAAGGTGCAATTGGGCAATTAACAATGGCATTTGCTAACGAATGGGCAAGTAAAGGTGTAAATGTAAATGCTGTAGCTCCTGGTTACATCAGCACTGATAATACAGAAGCATTAAGAAATGATGCAGAACGTTCTACATCTATTTTATCAAGAATTCCTGCAGGAAGATGGGGAGAAGCAGAAGATTTTGCAGGCCCTGTTGTATTCTTATCATCAGAAGCAGCGTCTTACATGCACGGTAGTATTATGCTTGTTGACGGTGGATGGATGGGTAGATAAGCCAATTCATCAGTGTGCATAGAAGTATACTTTATACTTTGATTTATGGATACTTAATAACGTAATGGATATATATTTTGAATGATCAAAAAGGGGGCTGAATCTAGATGATAATTTCTCTACAGTAATCTTTAAAATTATTCATACAGTCCTCTTTTTTCAAACAAAAAACGAATCACAATGGAAGAACTAATTATAACACCAGAAGTAAAAGAATACGATTTATATATAAACGGAGAATGGATTAAGGCATCATCTGGTAAAACAGAAAATGTAATTAGCCCTATCGACGAAGATATTGTTGGTATAGTACAAATGGGTGATGAGCACGAAGCTAATTTAGCATTGTCTGCAGCCGAGAAAGCACAAAAAAGTTGGAAGAAATTACCTTCTATAGAACGTGCCAATATTATGCGAAAGTTTGCTGCAGAAATAAGAGCACATAAGCCTTATTTATCGAAGTTGCTAACTAGAGAACAAGGAAAATTATTGTCTGTTGCAGAAATGGAAGTAGAAGTTACAGCAACTTTTATTGAGTATGCATGCGACTGGGCAAGACACATTGAGGGAGACATTATGCCTTCTCAAAATGCAAACGAACAAATATGGATCAATAAGATTCCACGTGGTGTGATAGTAGCGATAACAGCATGGAATTTCCCTCTTGCTTTGGCAGGTCGAAAAATTGGACCAGCTTTAGTAGCGGGGAACGCCATTGTTGTTAAACCCACACAAGAAACACCACTTGCAACTTTAGAATTAGGCTACATTGCGGAAAAAGTAGGTATACCTGCAGGCCTTATTAATATTGTTACTGGCAAAGGTAGAGTGTTAGGGAATGCATTGGTTGCATCGCCAATTACCAAAATGGTAACAATGACAGGTTCTACACCTGCAGGGCAACAAATCTTTAAGACAGCCTCGGAACATCTTGCACATGTACAATTAGAGCTTGGAGGAAAAGCTCCATCAATAGTATTTGCAGATGCAGATATCGATTTAGCAGTAGAAAGTACTTTCCACTCTAGATTTGATAATTGTGGTCAGGTATGTACATGTAACGAAAGAATGTACGTACATGAAGATATTTACGAGGAATTTATGGAACGTTTCATGGAAAAAGTAAAGGCAATAAAAGTAGGTAACCCTATGGAAGCTTCTACTACAATGGGTCCTAAAGTAAATGCTTCAGAAATTAAGAATATGGAACACCTTGTAGCTAAAAGTAGAGAAGAAGGTGCTACAATTGCTTTTGGTGGAGGTAAACCTCAAGGAATAGGTTTTGAAAAAGGTTTCTGGTTTGAACCTACTGTAATTACTGATGTAACTCAAGATATGACTGTTGTTCATGAAGAAGCATTCGGACCAATCTTACCTGTTTTGAAGTTTAAAACTTTTGATGAAGTAATTACGAATGCAAATGACTGTGAGTTTGGGTTAGCTGCAATGGTATTTACAAAAGACATCAACACAATCATGAAATGTAATGATGAGTTGGAGTTTGGTGAAATTTATGTAAACCGAGGACATGGTGAGCAACATCAAGGGTTCCATAATGGCTACAAATTAAGTGGTACAGGTGGAGAAGATGGAAAATATGGTTTTGAGCAATACATGGAGAAGAAAACGTTCTATGTAAAATATTAATAAGAGTGCAATGACTTATCAATTCTTGTCAAAATAATTGAATATAAGATGAAAAAAACAACGATCAAACATATAGAAAATAGGTTATTTGAAGTACCCTTGCCTGAAGTATTGTCAGATGCTAAACACGGAGATCATACTCATTTTGAGTTAGTAACTACTACAATAACTTTAGCAAATGGATATGAAGGAACAGGGTATACATACACAGGTGGTAAAGGTGGTAAAGCCATAAAGGCAATGCTAGATCATGATTTTGCACCTGCTCTACTTGGACAAGATGGAGCAGAAATAGATCATCTTTATGATTTCATGGAATGGCATATTCATTATGTTGGTCGTGGTGGTGTTGCTTCTTTTGCAATATCTGCAATTGATATTGCCTTATGGGATATCAAGTGTAAGATGGCAGCACAGCCGTTGTGGAAAATGGCAGGAGGAGTAGGCAATACTTGTAAAGCCTATTGCGGTGGTATTGATCTAATGTTCCCAATAGAAAAATTACTAGGCAATATGCAATCTTATCTTGATAAAGGTTTTAATGCTGTCAAAATAAAAATTGGTAGAGAAAATCTTGACGAAGACATTGAGCGTATAAAAGCAGTGAGAGAATTTATTGGCAATGATGTAACATTTATGGTAGATGCCAATTACTCTATGACTGTAGAAAAAGCGATAAAAGCAGCAAACTTATTTAAAAAATATAATATTACTTGGTTTGAAGAACCAATTATTCCAGATAATTACAAAGGATATGCAGCAATAACAGAAGCTACTGGAGTACCTGTTGCTATGGGAGAAAATTTACATACAATTCATGAATTTGAATATGCTATGGAACAATCAAAACTTTCTTTTGTTCAACCAGATGCATCAAATTGTGGGGGGGTAACAGGTTGGTTAAAAGCAGCCAAATTAGCTAAAGAAAATAATATTCCAGTGTGTTCTCATGGTATGCAAGAACTTCACGTAAGTTTAGTATCCTCTCAAGAAAATTCAGGTTGGTTAGAAGTGCATAGCTTCCCGATTGATGAATATACAACAAGACCTTTAGTTGTAAAGAACTTTAGAGCTGTAGCTTCTGATGCCCCTGGAACGGGAGTAGTTTTTAATTGGGATAAGTTGGCTCCATTCGAAGTAAAGAGCAAAGAGCTAGTATAAAATAAGGAGGAGTTAAAAATATTTTTGAGATACGTTTCTAACTCCTCTTTCTTTAAATGAAATGAATATTTAATTAACAACACAATGATCAAGCAACAACTATTTGGTGTATATGAAGGCCATAAAGTGCATTTATATACATTGCAAAATACGAATGGCATGACTGTGAAAATCATGACCTTAGGAGCCACGATTACATCAATACAAGTTCCCAATAAAAATAATGAGTTAACAGAAGTAGCCTGTGGGTTTGATCAGTTGGATGGTTATTTCTCTACTGCTTATAAAGCAAATGCACCGTATTTTGGATGTACAGTAGGGCGTTTTGCTTCCCGTATAAAAGATGGGAAATTCCAAGTAGATGGTGCAGAATATTCACTAGCAGTAAACGATGGATCAAATCATCTTCATGGAGGGTTAAAAGGTTTGGATAAACAAATTTGGAAGTGTATTAATCAGGCATCAGCTACTGAAAAAGAGAGTATTACTTTCAAAAAAAATAGTTTACACCTAGAAGAGGGTTTTCCTGGAAATGTAGAAATTGAGGTTACTTTTACTTTAACAAAAAATAATGCATTACAAATTATATATAATGCAATTACAGATCACAAAACACCTATATCTTTAACAAACCACACCTATTTTAACCTTTCTGGTTTTAAAGAAACTGTTGGTAACCATACTGCTAAAATTTTAGCTGATGCGTTTTTAAAAGCAGATCACACCAATGTGCCAGTAGGAGAAATAGAAGAAGTAAAAAATACAGTATTAGACTTAAATCAAGGGCGATTACTTTCTGAAGTTTTCGCAGAACTGCCAACAGGATGTGAGCACTATTACCTTTTTAATGAGGTAGAGACATTAAAAGAGGTCGCTACATTCGATCATTCAAAAACAGGCATTACACTTCAAATACAAACTACAGAGCCAGGGATGCTTTTCTACACTGGTTATTTTACATCAAATGATTTAAAAAGAGAAACTGGAGATCAATTTGGGAGATATAGGGCTTTTTGTTGCGAGACGCATCGTTATCCGAACGGTCCAAATATCAAAGACGCACCTAATGCCTTTACAACACCGGATGAGCCATATAATAGTACTACTGTTTATCAATTTTCAACTAAATAAAAATCTAAAATCATGATCGAAGGAGTTTTATGGTCAATATTTGCGGGGCTAATGCTTGGCTTATATGCACTACCGGAAAAGTTTACAAAAGAATTTGAATTTGAAAATACATGGGGGTTATTCTTCATGATCAATACATTTATTATTCCGAATATTGCCGTATTTTTTATGGTTGATAATTTTGGTGAGATTATGGCATCCTTACCTACTAAAGTGATTGTAGGAATGGGTATTGCGAGTTTCTTGTGGGGAATAGGTGTTATGATGTGGGGTAAAGCAATAAATTATATTGGTTTATCGCTAGGGTTTTCAATTTTTATAGGTACAATTATTCTAGTTGGTTCTTTGATACCTTTTATGATAGATGGTATTCCAGAAGACCATGTTTTTCTAACAATTATGTTAGGTATTGGTATTGTATTAATAGGTGTTATGAGTAATGGTAGAGCTGGAATTTTAAAGCAACAAACTGCAGATGAAGAATCTTCTGTAATTAAATCAGATTCTATGCTTACCGGTATAATGATAGCTGTAATTGGTGGTTTGTTAGCAACGGGGTTCAACTATGCCAATACTGTTGGTGGAGAAATTATTAGAAACGCTTGTGTAGCAAATGGTAATCCAGAATGGGTGAGTGCAATTGTGGTTATGTACATTATTTACATTGCAGGTGGAATTTCTATAGCAACATATTTTGGTTACCAATTGACAGCTAAAAAATTGTGGAGTAATTTTGTCACTGCACAATTTGCAAGAAATTCTCTTTTAACAACTTTAATGGGCATTTTTAATTTTGCAGCTTCTGCTTTGTTTGCTTATGCAGCTTTTAAGTTGGGTAAAAATGGAGGCACAGTAGGTTATGCAATTTTTAATACTGTTTCCGTGGGTGTTGCCATTATTGGTGGCTTAATTACTAAAGAATGGGTAGCTGCACCTAACAATGCAAAAAGATCACTTTATGTAGGAATTTCTTGTATGGTAATAGGAATTTCTGTTATTGCATTTGGTAACAGCTTAATTTAATTTTAAAATAATTTTTTTGATATAATAAACTATGAGAAATCAAATTAGAGTACTACTAGCAGCAGGATTGTTGGGAGCTTCAATAGTATCTTCATGTACAACGCAAACTGTTACTAAAGGAGAAGAATTTTCAACTATTTCTGATGAGAAAATAGATTTTTTAGGAATTACGGATGTAAACCACTTAAGTGCAGCTTCTAAAAGAGCATTAGAATGGCCTGATTCTTTAAATAATGATTGGTTTGGAGAGTTTTCTGTACATGACTTAAAAGGAGACCTAGCATTTGAAGAAGGTGTAGTTAGGAGAGACCCTTCTGCATTAATAAAAAAAGACGGTAAATATTTTGTCTACTATTCTAAATCAGTTGGTAAGACTGATGGTTTTGGTGGAGATATAGAAAAAGATAAGGTTTTTCCTTGGGATAGGTGTGATATTTGGATGGCTTCCTCTACAGATGGATGGACTTGGAAAGAAGAAGGTTTAGCAGTAAGTAGAGGCGAGAAAGGAACGTACGATGATCGTTCTGTATTTACCCCAGAAGTAATGGAATATAACGGTAAATATTATTTGTGTTACCAAACAATAAAGTCTCCATATAACGTTAGAACTAAAAACGAAGTGGGAGTTGCTTGGTCAGATTCTCCTTACGGGCCTTGGACAAAAAGTGAAGAGCCGATCTTAAAACCTGCAGATAATGGTGTTTGGAAAGGAACTGAACAAGATAGATTTGCAGTTGAAAAGAAAGGTGATTTTGATAGTCATAAAGTACATGATCCGTGTATAGTACCATATAATGGTAAGTTTTATCTTTATTATAAAGGGGAGCAAATGGGTGAAGCTGTAACATTTGGCGGACGTCAGATTAGACATGGTGTAGCAATTGCAGATAACCCACTTGGGCCTTATGTGAAATCTCCATACAACCCAATTTCTAATAGTGGTCACGAAATTTGTGTTTGGAAACATAAAGACGGAATTATGTCATTAATTACAACTGACGGTCCAGAAAAAAACACAGTTCAATTTGCTAATGATGGAGTTAACTTTAATATCCAAGCCATTATTCCAGGAGCACCACATGCCATGGGACTTAATAGATCATTAAATTCTGGTGAACCGTTTGGTGTTTTTGAATGGGGCTTAACGCATAAGTATCATAATTATGATTATCAGTACATCAGAAGATTTGCTGGTAAAAGAAAAGTAGTGCATACAGCCAAAAATGAAAGAACATCTAAGAAAGTGAAAAAATCAATATAAGGTATAATCAATTTCTAATGGTAGGGTAGTTATTTAAAATAGCTACCCTATTTTTTATTGTAAAATAAAAAGAGATGTTTTAGCGTAGTAACCATAGTCATATCGTTATAATAATTTAAATAAATACATCGTCTATTTATTTAAAGATGATATACTATAAAGAGAATATTGAAAGTTATTAATGTGATGGAAATGGATTTAAATAAAAGCTATTTTGATGCGTTTGTGCATGCTATTTAATAAAATTATTAGATTTTAGAGTCGTTTTAATATACTTTATTTATATAGTCATTTATGATAAAATAGTCGTTTAATGTACTTTATTACTATTTTTAGACTAGACAAGAGTTGAACTTTTACTCTAATTTATTGTACAGTATAAATCGAGTGGTAATCTTCTGAATAAAATTTATATTTTGATACATTTACACTATCGAAATGCAAACAACTTCATTTTTTAAAATTCATCACACTAACAAAAAGCAATATCGAAATGAAATATAGTTTATCAATAGTAATGCTTCTTCTTCCTATTTGTGTTCTTGCACAAAATATAGAAGTAGATGTAAATTTAAATATAAAACATAGTGTAGGTAATGTCTCAGAATTTGATAGAGAGAAATTTATTACTGTACATGCAGGTATACGAGAGAATGACTTCAATTTAGGATTAAATGATCCAGCCGATATTAAAGATGATTTAATGAATGGCTATGATGTCTATTTTGGAAGAAACACAGGCCATATTACTTACCTTTTAAATGCTCAAGTAAGAGAAGATGCGAACAGACCTGGATATGCAGATTTAGACCATTTAAAAGAGTTGTCTGTTCCTTATAAAGAGCAATACAATACTACGCCAGATTATTATAATTATGGGAGTAGAAACAATTCTACAATATTAGCAGCACAGTTACATCCATTTTGGCCTGATGGTCAAAAAACTAATACAGGATGGGCATTTTCTGAAACAGATACAGAAAATGAACCTTTAGGAACTGCTACTGGAGAATATATTGCACACTATATAAAAGAGTTTCACGATAACGAGACAAGTGAGGTAATGCCAAAATATTTTGAGGTAATTAATGAACCTGTTTGGCATTTGGTAGACTATGGAGCAACAGATATTAAAAAGATTTTTGAGTTTCATAACACTGTAGCAACGGAGATAAGAAAAGAAAACCCAGATTTATTAATAGGGGGGTATACAACCGCTTTTCCTGATTTTGAATTAAATAATTTTGAACGTTGGGAAGAACGTTGGGATACTTTTATGGATATGTGTGGCGATAAGATGGACTTTTGGTCGGTTCATCTCTACGATTTTCCAACTTTTCAGAATAAAGAACAATATAGAAAAGGGAGTAATATAGAAGCAACATTAGACATGATGGAACATGCTAGTTTTAATAAATTTAATGTTGTAAAACCTTTTGTGATTTCTGAATATGGTGCACAAGCACATGCTCATTTCCAAGAACCTTGGTCACCAGAACGAGATTGGTTAATGATTAAATCGTTAAATTCTATGCTTTTGTCGTTCATGGATAGACCTGATTTAATTGCCAAGGTAATTCCATTTATAGTGTTAAAAGCAGAATGGGGCAAAGAAAATGGCGTGCCGTATAATTGGAGATTAATGCGTCAGAAAAAAGAGGCAGAAGGAGAGACAGGAAACGAATGGGTTTATACAGAGTTTATAAAGTTCTATGACCTGTGGAAAAATGTTAAAGGAACTAGAGTAGATATTTTATCACAAAACATTGATATACAAACGGATGCTTTTGTAGAAGATAAAAAAGTACATATCATTTTAAGTAATTTAAATCCTACATCTTCAACAATAGCATTAAATACGTTTGGAGTTGAGAACGATAATATTGCGAGTGTAGAAGTAAAGCATTTGTATGCAAATAATAATGTTCCCATTCTAGCTGTTAATCAATTTACAACAATGCCAGAAGAGTTAACTCTTGGTGCAGAAGCTACAATTATTGTAGAGGTAGAATTGGTTACACCGCTAGAAATTGGAGAAACATCTACCGAATCAAAATATTATGCAACAGAGTATTATCAAGAAATAACAGCAGGAACACCTCTAGTTTTTTCAATAGATAATGTATTAAAAGAAAAGCAGGGTGAAGTCGTTTTACGATTGGGTTTAGGAAGAGACCATGGAGTATCTTTACAGCCAAAAGTACTAATAAATGGACAAGAGGTAGCAATACCAGAAAATATTAAAGGAGATAATCAAACGGATAAAGATCGATTTTTTGGAGTAGTAGAAATACCAATAGACTATGATTTATTGGATATCAATAATACAATTTCGGTTACATTTCCAGATAACGGAGGGCATGTAAGTAGTGTAGCCTTACGCGTGTTTAATTTTAGTATTCCAGTAGAACGCTCATTTAATACAACTGTTCCTCCAACGGCAATTATTCCGATAGCTAAAGCGAATAATAAATTAGTTTTACACCCTAACCCTACAATGCAAGAACAAGTTTCTGTTGTAGTAAAAGGAAATAAAATTCCTGAGTATATTGAATTTGTAGATTTATCGGGTAAGGTTGTTTTAACACAGAATATGGGTTTAAATACTATGAAAATTGATGTTAGAAACCTTAAGAATGGAATTTACATAGTTAGAGTACATTTAGACAAACAAGTACTATCTCAGAAATTAATTATTAAATAACTATGAAAAAAATTGTCAGTTTTGGTGAGTTACTAATTAGATTATCTTCACCGGGTTACCAAAGGTTATCACAAGCAAACCAATTATCTATTGATTTTGGAGGAGCAGAAGCAAATGTTGCTGTATCATTAGCTCAATTTGGCGATACTGTTTCTTATGTAACAAGAGTTCCAGATAATGATATGGTGGAAAGTGCATTACGTCATTTAAAAGGTTTCGGAATTGATACATCTGATGTACTCTATGGAGGCGACCGTATAGGATTGTATTATTATGAAAACGGGGCAATTGGTAGGTCAAGTAAAGTGGTTTACGATAGAAATTATTCATCTATGGTAACTCTAGAAAAAGGCATGATTGATTGGGAAGGAGTAATTGAGGGGGCAGATTGGTTTCATTGGTCTGGTATTACACCCGCAATATCAGAAAGTGCAACTTTGGCTTTAAAAGAGGGTTTAGAAATAGCAACTAGGAAAGGGCTAACCATCTCTATGGATTACAACTTTAGAGGTAACCTTTGGAAATGGGGTAAAAGTGCCGAAGAAGTAATGCCTGAATTGATGAAATTTAATCATGTAATGTCGGGTACACACCCAGATGTTGATGTTCTTGCTGGTGATATTGATGATTCTTTATTTGAAGAAGAAGGACAAAAAATAATTAAAGATAATCCTAATTGTAAAATCGTTGTTTTTACTTCAAGAGGAACAGTTTCGGCTAGTCATAATACTTGGAGTGGAGCATTGTATGATGGGAAGAATGTTTACAGGTCTCAACAATATGATCTAACACATATTGTAGATAGAGTTGGTGGTGGAGATTCTTTTATGGCAGCATTAATTTATGGCTTACGTAATTTAAATTCACATCAAGAAACTATAGAGTTTGCTGTTGCAGCATCGGCTATAAAACATACCATTGAAGGAGATCAGAATATCTGTTCTAAACAAGAAGTACTCGATTTTATAAAATCGAATGGATCAGGAAAAATTATAAGATAAAATGAAATTTTCTAGAATTGACATTGCATTAATGATGAAATCTGTTGGGATGATTCCTGTATTTTATCATAAAGATATAGAAATTTGTAAACAGGTTCTTGCAGCTTGCTATAAAGGTGGAGCTAGAGTTTTTGAGTTCACAAATAGAGGTGATTTTGCACACGAAGTTTTTGCAGAATTGGTACATTTTAGAAATAAAGAGTTGCCTGAGTTAGCACTTGGAATCGGCTCAATTTATGATGCTCCAACAACTGCTCTGTATTTACAATTAGGTGCAGATTTTATTGTATCACCTATTTTGAATGCAGAAATGGCGAAAGTATGTAACCGAAGAAAAGTTTCTTGGAGCCCAGGGTGTGGTACATTAACAGAAATATCTTATGCAGAAGAGCTTGGAGCAGAGGTAGTTAAGATATTTCCTGGAGCACAAGTTGGTGGACCAGAATTTGTAAAAGCAGTAAATGGACCTCAACCTTGGTCTAGCATAATGCCAACTGGTGGAGTAAAACCAACGGAAGAAAATTTAAGAAGTTGGATAGATGCAGGTGTGCATTGTGTAGGAATTGGATCTCAGTTATTTGTAAAAGATAAAAATGGAGATTTTAGTTTAGAACAGATTGAAAATAAAGTGGCGTATGTAATCGAAATGATCCATCAGATTAGAGTACAAGAAGTCGCATTAGTGTAATCACTAAAACTAATTAATTTTAATAAATAATTCTGCTGACACATGGTGCTGATTCTTTTTGATGATGGACCATGTTAAGCAAAATTAAACTAACAAGACTACTTTCAATTTCATATAATTAGTGGATAATAAACAAACTAGCAGGCAAACTTTTTTTACTAAACTATACCTACAAAATGAAGAACTTTTTAATAGTACTACTCTCTCTTATTTTGTTTTCTTGTATTACTACAACAAAACAAACTACTGCAACTTACACAGTTGCAAAAGATACTGATGATTTAACTTTTCAGGATACTTTTATGGGTATTACTGATGATAATATATTTTATGATTCTCTAAATTTTAATTGGGGCGCATCTATCATTAAAGGAGATGATAACAAATACCATTGTTTTTATGCACAGATGCCAAGAAAATATGGATTTCTTTGTTGGTTAACAGATGGTGTTGTTGCACATGCTATCGCAGATCATCCTGCTGGCCCTTATACATATAAAGAGGATGTTCTAACATCTAGGGGATTTGGAAATTGGGATGCTTACTCAGTGCATAACCCTAGAATAAAAAAGTATAATGGTAAGTATTATTTGTATTACATATCTACAAATACAGGGGATACAGAATTAACACCAAATCAATTTAATCAGGCGAGAACAAAATGGATTGATAATGAATATAGAGCTTTAGTAAGAATAAATCAGAGAATAGGAGTAGCAGTAGCTGATAATTTAAATGGTCCTTGGCAACGCTTGGATCAACCAATTGTTACCCCTGCAGGTCCTATAGCAAATATTACATGTAACCCTGCAATTACTGAACGTCCAGAAGGTGGATATTTAATGTTTGTAAGAGGTGACAAACCAAATGAAAATACATTAGTAAGAAGTCAAGCTATTGCTTTAGCAGATCACCCTGAAGGACCTTGGGTAATACAAGAACAAGCCGCTGTAGGAGATCTTAATGCAGAAGATCCTTGTGTTTGGTACGATAAAAATAGACAAAGATATTATGCGATATACCACGCATTTGGTTATCTAGGAATGATCACATCTACTGATGGTTTATCATGGCATAAAGCCAAAAATTATAAAGTTTCTGATCTGAACTATAAAACGAAAAATGGGAAGACCATAAAAGTCCATAGAATGGAGCGTCCGTTTGTGTTCCTAGAAGATGGTAACCCATCTGTATTTACAGTTAGTATTAAAACGAAAGAGCAAGATTCTTATACACTCTTTATTCCTCTAAAAGAGGATAGTAGTGAAATATAATATATTGTTAGATGTGAATCATTACTCTTTAGAAGTATCTTGATATACTCTACTTATGAGTAATGAAAGGAAGATAGTATTCAACTAACTACTAAACTGATTTTAAAGACGAACAATTATTATTGACATACAGTAAAAAGCACCTTTCTTATGAGAGGTGCCTTTTTGTATTAACTTTAATTATATATTTAATTAGTTAGAATTGAAACAAAATAATGATTAAGGCAGTTTATATAATCAGAAGTTAGATGAATGCGCTTAGTAGATAAGTGATAAAAAAATTGAGAGAGTTAAGTTATTAAACCTCATTGGTATTGCCGGTGAGGTTTATTTGTATAGATTAAGTATTTTAAATAATTAGGCAAACACAACATTCACTTCTATCATTGAAAATTATACAATACGTTGAGTTAAATATTAATGAGGAAGATATAACAAAGTATAAAATGCTCAAAATTTCATAATTCGAATAAAAATGTTCATTATTGTAAGATATTTACCAGGCTAACTACTTTTTATTTGAACTTAAATTGACTATGATTAATTATTACCTAACTACTTTCTTACTACTTAGTGGGTTAGTTTCTTACTCTCAAAATTCATTTCAGGGAATTTATTCTGTTGGAACAGAGGGGGATTTTAAAACACTTTCAGCAGCAGCAGACGCATTGAATAATGGTATTTTTAATGGAGATATCACACTTCTCTTAGATGAAGGAGTTTACAATGAAAATTTTATTTTAGACAGTGCAAGAAATAATGGCTTCAGTCTAACCATTACTTCAAATGGTAGTAAAGACAATACAAAAATATTTCCTCAATCTTATGATAATAATTACCTTTCTGGGTTTGTAATAAGAAACATCGATAGCCTCTATATTAAGGATGTAAGTTTCTATAACGATTCAATTTATCTTGATGATCCATTGTCAAAAATCTCATATGCTAACCATGTAGTTGTAATTGATTCCTGCCAAGGTTTAATTATTGAAAATGTGGATTTTCTATCGGATAGTTTTTTAATGGAAAATAAACAATTTCATGTGAGCACAAATCTTTATTTAGGGGCTGTTAGTGGTGCAACGATAGATTCATGTACTTTTAATGGAGCAATGTATAATATCTCTTTTATGAGTAAAGATTTTTCTGAAGATGTTCTCATAAAAAATAGTGAATTTAACGGAGCATATAGGGACATTAATGCATTATTGACCAATATTACGGGGTTATCTATAACGGGGAATAAGTTTCTTACCCCTCAATTATTTAGTGCATCAAACCACTTATACATAATCGGAAATACAGATTCATATCCTGAAAGTGATACATTTATAGAAGGAGTATCCATCACAGATAATTATTTCTATTCTCCAAATGCAGCTTCTAATTCAAAGTGTATTTATGTCCAATATTTTAAAGATATTGAAATAGTAGGAAATGAAATTTTAGGCGGATATTATGCTTTATTTATAGGGGAGGGCGACTCTATTTTAGTTAAAAATAATACACTTACTTCTTCTATTTATAGGACTATTGAAAGTGGAGGAATAAGAAAAAATTATTCAGTAGTTAATAATACCTTTATCGCACATAATGCAGGTCCATGTCTACAAAATACCACTAATGATGGAGAGATGATAATTGCGAACAATACTTTTTATAAATATGATTCTATTGCAAAAGGCTCTTCTTACATATTAGATATTGATAATTTTGATGGTGATAGTTTATTAATAGCTAATAATTTATTTATGGGTGATGGTTGCATCAAAGGGTATATTTTATTGGAGTATGTAGATTTACCTTTAACTTCTCCATCTTGTAAAATAGATTATAACTCCTATTATGTAAATGATGAAAAGGTATCTGTAGAAAGTATAATAAAATATAGAAATGTAATTGTTGGAGACAATTCAGATGTTGATTCTGTATTCACACAAATATCTGATTGGCAAAATTTTCAATCTCATAATAGTCAAAACTCGATAGTTTTAGATTCAAATTCTGTATCAAATTTACCCAATCCCACTTTATCTTATGAAGAATTTATTGAAACTGCCAATTTACATATTACTAATAGTACAAGTTATAGGCATGGTATAAATATTCCTTCGATTGCTTTAGATAGAGATAACGATCCGCGTTTAGAAGCGAAAGGAATAGATATAGGAGCAGATCAATATTTTTTGTCTACATCTATACGTCATGAAACCTGTTTTAAAGAGTTATTTTTAACGGCGTATAATGAGCACGAAAATATAACATCTTATAAATGGTATTTTGGTGATGGAGAATCTACTGAAGGGTCGAACCCTACTTATGAATACGAAGAACTAGGAGTGTACACAATCTCCATTCTTACTTGTGACGCCACAAATTATTGTGATAGTCTAACCTATATTGTAAATATGGATGGGTCAACTTGTATTCCAGAAGAAGAAAACGAAGACGAAGGTATACTATCAATATCTGGCGATGATGACATGAAAAATATAGTAGTGTATCCAAATCCTTCGAATGGAGAAATTAGAATTTCTAGTAATTTCATTGAAGGAAAAGTAGATGTAGAATTACATGATATAAAAGGTTTAATTTTATACAAAAAGAGAATTGAATTAGATGTTCTAGGTACAGATATAAGCCATGTTTTGTCCACATTACAAGAAGGGGTTTATATAATGTCCATCTCAAATGATGAATTTAATTCAACTCAAAAATTATTAATAACACACTAAGTTTACAGCGTAATAATTATCCTCGTTAGCATCTGTTATAGTATTATTATGTTTAAATTGAAACAAAATAACAATAGAAACAGTTTATATAATCAGAAGTTAGATGAATGCGCTTAGTAGATAAGTGATAAAAAAATTGAGAGAGTTAAGTTCATGAAAAACCTCGTTGGTATTACCGGCGAGGTTTTTTTGTCTAAAAATTTAGAATTTATTTGGTTTGAGCGGGTATTGGTCTGATTAATTAAGATTGTTTTTTGATTTACCCCAACTGTTCGGAATGTTAAACGAAGTGTCACTCCGAACTCATCAATCGATTAAGTCTTTGACTTATAGCATATCATCAAAAAAGTAAACATCAGAAAAATGAGATACACTCTATTCTAGCTCTTATTTTTCACACTAGAGGTTTTACAGGCACAAACCTACCCCCTCATTCTCCCAACTAAAACAGCAACAAGCACAACAAGAATTGAAAAACATACAGCTTGATACAAATGGGAGAGAAACCGTAATTTGATCCTTTTGTAGGTTTTTAATATCGATCCTTTGAGTGAAAGTTTTTATTATAATTCTACTTATGCTTTTAGTGAAAATGCAGTAACCTCACATTTTGAACGAGAAGGTCTTTAAAAGGTGTCAATTCATAACGATTTTAATGATAATGAATCTGCAAGAAGTGCTTTTTTTATTAATCTACAATATGACCCTACAAAAAGTATGATGTACAAGTTTAAGAATAATCAGAAAAGTTACAATTTAATTTATGTAGTCAGTGACATTAGTGGGTCTGGTATGAGAGGTACTTTTTCATCATTTAAAGCGATGAAAATATATATTAAAGACTTAACTATTGATCAATATAACACATACACAGATAATGGGAGTAAAAAGGTTATATTGGTAGTTTCAGATGGAAGTTATGATAATATAAAAGAGCATTTTTCAACTTGGAATCACGAAGATTTTCATAGTTGTACAGAAGCATTTGGACTATTTCCGAATAAAAATATTAAAAATGAAGAAGATCATGAGAAGTATTTTGGCTTATATCAATGAGATACTCCAAATGATGAAGATATTCAGAAAGGAAAAGACACAAAAGCTAAACGTGCATTAGATTGGTTTGATAGAAATTGGGAAAAAGAATTTGGAAAAACAATTAAATATTTTAGATATGCGTGAAATGAGACATCAAATGGAAAAGTTACAAGAAATTATTGATAATTATGAAATACCTCGTTCAAATATTTAGTTTATTTATCGTTATATCCTTTCTTTCAGGATGTAACGATGTAAAATCAAATCATAATATAGCAGATCTTTCAAATCTAAATACATATTTGGAATTGAAAGAAGAATTGAAGTTTATATTGTCTGAATTAGATTCATTACATAATTATAATTATTATGACCGAGATACTATTATCATAAAACATAAGGATATTTCAATTCCTATTTTAATACAGGATAATATATTCTTCAATGAGGAAGATACCTATATACATATTTATACAAAAGAAGTATCTTATCTAAACCTTTATTCTAAAATACGAAAAACAAAGTATATTTTTTCAGACTTTAATAATAATGACTCCTTGCAAGATGTATTTTTGAAATATAAAGATTTGTACAACAGCGAATCTGATTCAATAACTTCAAGATTAGTGATCTTGTACAAGCAAAATTATTCAAATAAGACGTATTCAATAGAATAAATATTCACACTTATAACATCAACAAAAATAAGAATAGTATATAAGGTCAATTCAAGATAACCACACACCAAGAGTTGACCTTTAAAAACACAATAATCAAAAGCAAACATCAGAAAAATGAGATACACTCTCTTCTTGCTATTAGAGGTTTTACAGGCACAAACCTACCCCCTCATTCTCCCAACTAAAACAGCAACAAGCTCAACAATAATTGAAAGACATACAGCTTGATACAAATGGGAGAGAAACCGTAATTAGATCCTTTTGTAGGAGGTAAAAATAACTTTCAACGATTACATCGTCCAAGAAAACCTTTGGTATGAATATGGCGGGTATTGAGAAGCAAGGTACACCTCTGATCATAAGTTCCAATACTATGAGAAAGATTTAAATGAAGGACAACACGCAATATATCTAACTAAATCTATGACAATACGTGGAGCTGAAGGAAGAAAAGGGATTATGGGTAGAGCAGGATTTGGACAGAATTATATATATTTTAATTCAAATCTTTTAAGAACAAAAGTTAGAGAAGATGCGATGAGTTGGACAGGTAAAACTATAAATAGAAAGGGGGTATTATTTAGAACATTTTCTCATCAATTTGGTTATTCAGCTGGTCTAGAGGGGTATCCTCTTCAAAATGATGCTCCAGGGAATTTGATGCTTCAATCTAGAAAAAGATTAGCGGGAACAGAAATAACCGAAGAACAAATTAATATAATTAAAAATTATTATAGAAATAAAGGTAAACAAGAGGCTGATGGTCATTAGTGAAATATTAACTTTTTTAATTTTCTTTTTTGGTGATTATTCAAACAAAGAAATAACCGTTAAAATAAATGAGAATGATATATTTTATGCTGAACACTTCGATAATTTATATTCTTGTCAAGATGCTATTTTTATTGAAGTTTCATTTAATACAATGACTTATCATTTAGAAAGTTATGTCGATATTGGATTGAAAGATTATTATTATGAAAATATTAAATTATATTCAAGTGCAATACTATCATCAGATGAATTAGAATTATTAGTCATGATTGGAAATTCAAAGGAAATAATAAAACTGATATTTGACAAAGGAGATTATCTTGGTATTGAATCTAATGAAAAAGATTTTTATATATTACAAAAATCAGGATTTTTTGAATGTGATTAATTGATACCTTTATTTTTAAAATTAATTTTTAATTTATGAAAATTGTATTCTTTCTTATGTATGTAAAGATATGAGTGTTAAGACGTAAGTTGTCACTAAGAACTTATTTATAGAATAAGTTTCTGAACTTATAACACCAAATCAAAAGCAAACATCAAAAAATGAGATACAATCTCTTCTTGCTAATATTTTTCACATTAGAGGTGTTGTATTCACAAACCTACCCCTTACTATTCCAACTAAAACAGCAACAGGCTACTCTCCAACAACAAGAATTGTAAGACATACAGCTTGAAACAAATGGGAGAGAAACCGTAATTAGATCTTTTTGTAGGAGGTGGAGCAGCTGTATCAAAAGGCCAAGATTTCAATCATGGGAAAAATTGGAACATTGCCCCATACCTCACCTCAGGCTTAAGCTGCTGATATAAACGATGGGAGTTAGAAGCCTTATACGAGTAAAATGATCATTGAAGTTAGTTTATATATAAAAAAACAATTATGTAATAAATAACTTATTTATTTAGATAATATTTATTAATTTTACTTTTATTGTGTATTACTTTATTTCAATTCAATTAAAAATGTCGACTATAGAAAAAGAAACTTTGTTACACCAAGGCGAAGTTTTAAACAAAACATACCAATTACCAAAAGAAAATTTTTTATATAACAGAGAAGGTCCTTGGCCACAACCATCACCAAGAAATCCAAAAGGGGAAGCACCGGCAGTATTACGTCTGCCACGTCAAGAAAAAATTGATTGGAAAAATAAAATTGGTAAGAGGTATTTTCGAAATATGTGGACTTACTGGCCAAGAGCTTTATCATATTCAATAAAATATAGAGGACTTCATAAAATTGATAATCAATTGTTTGATCAATATTTAGGAGAAGGTGTATTTAGTAAGTTCTTGATAAAAGGTTTATCAGTTCAAAAAGAAAAAATATTCAGCAAATTTTTGCCTGTAAATTATAATAGTAATGAATATTATATCATTGATTTATCTTTGATGTCTTTTACTCAACCTTTTAAAGGAATTTATTCAAGCGCAACAATAGTTTTATTTAAAAAAGAAAAAGGAAAGCTAATATCTCATTTGATATTTGTTGACGAATTTACCAACAATAATGTAGTTTCTCGTTCAGATGGTAATGCATGGGAACTAGCTAAAGTTTTTGTTATGCAAGGTGCTTCTTATAAACTGATTTTATCAGAACATGCGTTATTACATTTTCCTTTTGATTGTATAAATGCAATAAGTAAATCAACATTGCCAATAAATTCTATATTACTTCAATTATTACTACCCCATTTTGAGCATACTTTAGTTCTTAATAAAGTAGTCTTAAATTCTTCTGCATCTCCTGTAGAGAACGATCAAAAATTTCCTTATTCAGGTTTTTTAGGAAAAGGTGAAGGGCAACGTTCTTTAGTAGCTTGTGCTTATACAGGTATAGATGGAAATGATAGTTATAATGGTTATCGTTACTCTAAAGATATTGAAAAATTTGATTCTCCTTACTATTTATTTTTAAAGGAGTATTATGATACTATAGAGTATTTTGTTTCGGAAGTTGTAAATGTTATTAGTGATGAAGAGATGAATTTAATTGAAGAATGGGCAAATCATATTAATCAATGGTTACCTACTTTCTCTTCAAAAGAAGCTATTAAAGATAAAAAAACATTAGTTAAAGAGATTACAATGATTATTTGGGATGTATCTATTGCACACTCTGCTGATCATCATAGTTTTGCAGAGATTCCTAGTTATCTAATACCATTAAGAGTAAGAATAAACCCTAAAGATATTGATTGTAGTCAAGAAATTGATTGGAAAAATGGTATGAATATAAAAGATATGTTTAGATATAGGATGGAAAGAGAAATGTTTTTTAAACCTACAAATGTATCAAATCTATTTAATACGTATTATCATTTTGAAAAAGTAAATTATTCAGAGAAAACAAAGGCATATTTAAAAAACCTTAATGCTATTTTCTTGAAAGATTTAGAAAAAACAGAACAAAGAATAAAAAGTAAAAATATACCAGTTTTTATTCCTTTAAAAAAAATAGCAAGATCAATACAATACTAGTTCTTGGTGTAACCTTATAATAAAAAGACTTGCAAAACATCAAATTGCAAGTCTTTTTTGTAATCCAATAAATAATTACTCTAATGCACCTTCGGCTTTAAGGTAGAGTGCTTCTAATTTTTCTATTATTGCTTCGGAAGGATCTTTCCACATGCCTCTCTGAATAGCTTCTAACATTCTTTCCGACATGTCTTTTATGGCCCAAGGGTTATGATGTTCTAGAAATTGCAGGTTTTCTTGATCAAGTAGATATTCTTCAGTAATCCCTTCATACATAAAATCTTCAATAAGGTTAGTAGTGGCATCATAGGCAAAAAGGTAATCCATTGTTGCCGCCATTTCAAAAGCACCTTTATACCCGTGATCTCTCATTCCATCCATCCATTTTGGGTTAATAACTCTGGAACGATACACTTTTAAAAGTTCTTCTTTAAGAGATTTTATTCTTGGTTTGTCAGGTCGAGAATGATCTCCAAAATAGGTTGTAGGCGCTTCTCCTTTTTCCATTGTTACAGCAGCAGTCATACCTCCTTGAAACTGGTAATAGTCATCAGAATCAAGTAGATCATGCTCTCTGTTGTCTTGATTTTGAATAACAATTTCTACCTCTGATAATCTTTTTTTAAACGACTCATGTGCAGATTTTCCTTCATTTTTACTCCCTGAATATGCATAGCCACCCCAGTTAATAAATACATTAGCAAGATCTTCTTGTGTTGTCCAATTTTTCTCATCAATTAAACCTTGTAAGCCTGCACCGTAAGCACCAGGTTTAGACCCAAAAACTCTATATAAAGCTCTCTCTTGTGCTAAAAAATTATCCAAACCCTTATTTTTCCATTCTTTGATTTCACCTTCTACACGTGCTTTAATAGGATTCTGATCATGAGGTTCGTCTAATGCTGCTACTTTTTCTACGGCAGTGTTGAATAAAGAAATAACATCAGGGAAAGCATCTCTAAAAAATCCAGAAATGCGTAAAAGTACATCTACTCTTGGTCGTTTTAAAGTGATTAATGGTATGATTTCAAAGTCTTTTACCCTTCTATTTACACCTTGCCAAATTGGCCAAACACCAAGGAGTGCAAGTGCTTGAGCAATATCATCTCCACCTGTTCTCATGGTAGAAGTTCCCCAAACAGATATGGCAACAGCTTCAGGAAACTGCCCTTCTTCTTGCAAGTATCGATCAATTATATTTTGAGCACTTTTTACGCCTAATTCATAAGCAGAGGGTGACGGAATTGTTCTAGTATCAACAGAGTAAAAATTTCGTCCTGTTGGTAAAATATCTAAACGCCCACGTGTAGGAGCTCCAGAACCACCAGAAGGAATATAGGCCGCATTTAACCCTGCCATTAAATTAGAAATTTCTTGTGTTGTATTTTTTAAAGTTGGTAATGTTTTGCCTGTAATTTGATGAAGTAAATTTTGAGTTTCTACACCAATTTTTCCAATTATTGGAGTGTGGTTTACAATACATTCAATAATTGTTTTTGCTCTATTTTCAAGTACTTCAACAATTTGACCTATTGATCTACATGGAATACCAAAAATTTCAGTTTTAAATTCAGTTTCGTAATTAGTGTCTAGAACATCAATGTCTAGTTTTAAATCAATTGCTAAGCATTGTATTATACTTTTTGATGAACCTTGTGGCAATCTGTGTAAAGCAACAATTAAGTCTATCAATTTTTCATGTATTGGTAAGCAACCAAAAATATGTAATCCGCCCCTAATTTGAGCCTCTTTTAACTCACATAAATACCCGTCAATAACTTCTAAAAGTGCATCAATATCTTTTCCATCCTCGTTTAAATCTTTTTTTAAGTGTGTTTCATTTACTAGTGTCTCTATTTTTGATTTGATAAGGTTGGCCCGTTTTGGATCAAGTAAAGCAGATTCGTAGAATTCATCAATAAGTAATTCTAACTGCAATAGTTCGCCATAATTTTCAGCCCTTGTCATAGGTGGAATTAGGTGATCTAAAATGATAGCATGGTTTCTTCTTTTTGCTTGTGTTCCTTCTCCAGGATCATTAATAATGAACGGATAAAAGTGAGGAATTGCTCCTAAAAGTGCTTCAGGAAAACAACTTTCTTTAGATAGTGCTACACTTTTACCAGGGAGCCACTCTAAGTTGCCGTGTTTACCTACATGAATAATAGCATCTGCTTTAAAAACTTCTTGCAACCAAATGTAATACGCCAAATAAGCATAAGTAGGGGGTAAATCTGGGGAATGATAAGATGCTTGAAGGTCAATATTGTACCCTCTATTTGGCTGAATACTTAAAAAAACATTCCCAATTTTTTTTCCAGGGATTAAGAAATAACCATCTCTGTAATTGGGTGATGAAGAAGGGTGTCCCCATTGTTCTTCTACTTTTTTTCTGAGTTTTTCAGAATAGTAATTATAGTAATAATAAAAGGTTTCTGCCTTAATTTTTATGTCTGCTTTTTTGTAAGCGAGAGAGGTAAGGTCGTTAGTTATAGTATCTGTTATACAATCAATTAATTCTTCTGTAGTAGTAGGAGTTGCATTGTTTAATGTATATTGATTTTCCTTTAATGCCTGAAGAATTTGTAACGTACTAGCTGGCGTATCTAAACCTACACCATTGGCTAAACGACTGTTCTTACTTGGATAATTAGGTAAAATAACGGCAATATTTTTCTCTTTATTTTCTTTTTTTTGAAGGTTAATCCATGCTTCTACATGATTTGCAATAAATTGACATCCTTCTAAATGTGGTTGGTAGCTAACAATTTCAGAATCTGTTAACGCATCTTTTTCTTGAGCTTCTTTAAAAGAAATTACATTCCCAATAATTTTACCATCAACTTCAGGGAGAGCAATATTCATGGCAATATCTGTTGGAGGCAGACCAAACGAACCTTCTTCCCATACTTGTTTACTACAACTGGCTTGAATAGCTTGAATAATGGGAATATTTAAAGCTTCGAAAAGGCTTTTACTTTCGTTTTCTTTAAAACCTTGTAACGAAAATCCAGTAGTATTAATTATTACTGTTGGACTTTGAATATGGTATAACGCTAAGAGTTCTGTAATACGTTGTTGGATATCTATTTCTCTATACGTTAAAGCCATTAGTGTAATAGCAGTAATTCCTTTTTGTTCTAGTGCATTGGCTACTTCTAAAATAGGTGCTAAGTTGTCTGCTAAATAATTACTTCTATACGCAAAAATTAAGGCTGTTGGTTGGTTATTTTCTTTCCACTTTTTATCAATTATACCTAGTTTATGGTGGTAAAGAAACACATCTGCAATGTCAATTTGTTCTTTTATTTCAAAATGAATTTGCAGCGTTTCTTTCATTATTAATTTAAGCCCTTCTTTTGTATTATCGTTTCCACCGGCAACAAAATAAGACCATATTTTATTAACCAGCGGTAAGGGCAATGTAGACAAATGCATTAATTCAACATCTGGCTGGTTATCACCGGGTAGAAATAACAAAGCAATATTGTGCTCTTCAGCATAAGACGAGATGGCTTCACATAAATAAGTAAAGTAAGCAGTACCTCCAAGTAGTTTTAAAACCACAACTTTTGCTTTACTCACAACTTCATCCAAATAGGTATCTATAGTTAGTTCCTGTTTAAAATAAGTAAGATTGGCCAAACGTAAACTTGGCAAATTCGGGAATTCTTTATGTAATGCAGAATAAACTTTATTTAACGTGAAGAGTTCAGTATCTGCAGCTGATAAAAAAAGAATATCTCCTCCAGATTGTTGAATATGAAAGACCCCTTCATCGTTTGGATTCCATCCTCCAGGAAGTGTTGAAATTAAATGCATGTGCTGTTGGAGTAAGCAATAAACAGTGCCTCAAATGTTAGTAGGAGACACTGTTAATGTGGTTATTGATAATTAAACAATTGTATTTTCCGAAAGAGAAATGTTTCGTCCAATAACAACCAAATGTGTTTTACGAGGTTCATTAGGTTCCCAAGCTCTGTCAAAATAATAATCAAAACGGTCTCCAACTCCTTGTAAAATCATACGCATTGGTTTATTAGGAATGTTTACAAAACCTTTTATTCTGTAGATTTCATTTTCTTTAACTAGTTGCGTCAACTCATTAATCAACTGCTTGATATTTGCCGTTTCTTCAAATTCCAAGAGTTCAGTTTTAATGTCATCATCATGTTCATGGTCATGTCCATGCTCATGGTGATGTTCGTGAATTGAATGACGGTTATCCAAATCATCTTCAGCAGAAGCCTCAATTCCTAATAATAGATCGTTACTCACTTCTCCTTTAATCATTGGAATGACCTTAGTATTAGCCTTTATTTTTTCTGATACAAAAGCAGCGATTTCATTATATTTTTTATCATCTACCAGGTCTCTTTTACTCACTAAAACCAAGTCAGCACATGATAGTTGATCTAAAAATAGCTCTTCAATTGGAGTTTCATGATCTAGAGAATCGTCTGCTAAACGTTGAGCTTGTACACGTTGTCTATCACAAAATTCACCTGTTGCTATACCAACTGCATCTACTACAGTAATAACTGCATCTATTGTGATATGAGGTTTTAGATCTGGCCAATTTACAGCTCTTACCAATGGTTTTGGCATGGCTAAACCAGAGGTTTCAATTACTATATGATCGATATCTTCTTTTCGCTCAATTAATTCTAGCATCGAAGGAAGAAACTCTTCTTGTACTGTGCAGCAAATACAACCGTTTGATAATTCAATCAAGTTACACTCTTTATCGTCGCAACCTGATTTAATAATGTCTCCATCTACACCAACTTCACCAAACTCGTTAACCAACAAAGCAATTCTTTTGCCGTTGGCGTTTTTAAGAATATTGTGGACAAGGGTAGTTTTTCCTACTCCTAAAAAGCCCGTAACAATTGTAATAGGTATTTTTCTCATTATTTCTTTTTTCTTTTATATAAAAATAGATTCCATTTTTCTTCAGCTACACCATGTTTGTCCATTTCTGCTCTAGCCATTGTAAAGAACAAATCAGAAAGGCGGTTGATGTAAGATGAAATGTATTCAAAAACGCTATCTGGGTCTACTTTAGCGAGCGTTACCAATGTGCGTTCTCCTCTTCTAACTTGTGTTCTACATACATGGCAGAGTGCAGAAATTTCATTTCCACCAGGTAGTAAAAAGTAATCAGAAGGACTACTCATATTATTTTCCATAGCGTCAATCCATTCCTCACAAAAAACAGCACCATCTTCTGGATGAGGGTTCTTATTTTCTTTTTTAGAATCAGATGGTCTAGCCAAATGAGACATCATGTTCATCATGTCTTTTTGAATACGATGTAAATTGGGTTGCCATTCGTGATCGTTACCCAATTTTGCCCTCAATAAACCGATAGTAGAGTTTACCTCATCTAAAGTGCCAATGCATTCTATTCTTGGCGAATCTTTGGCTTCTCTTTTACCACCAAAAACTCCAGTTTGTCCTTTGTCACCTTTTCTGGTATATACTTTCATAGTTGTAATGTTTTATCAGTTATATAGTTAGTAATTGATTTAAATTGATTGGCTTCTCCAAAATAGAGATGGATATATGAGGCCAATACGTTTTTATATTTGTAAATTTTTGTAGGTACTTCTTGGTTTCTAGCACTAAAAATTTGACCCACAGTTTCAATATTTTCATCTCCATAAACTTCTGAATAATGAAATTCATGCCCCTTAAAGGTGTACTCATCAAGGTGGATGGTGCGGTAACCAAGGTGGAGTTTCATAGCTTTCATAGAGCTACTAAATGAAAATACATTTGCCATAGGATAGGAGTCTCCATTTTGATCAATCATATTTTTACCCAAATACATCATACCCCCACATTCTGCAATAATTACCCCTTCATTTTCTGCATATTCTTTAATTGCAGAAAGCATTGCTTTATTCTCAGCTAAATTTTTAACATAACATTCAGGATATCCTCCAGGAAAATAAAGTACATCTGTTTGCGGTAGTTTTTCATCCTTTATTGGGCTGAAAAATACCACCTTACCTATTTTTTTTAATGCATTAATATTCTGACTATAGCTAAAATTAAAAGCTTCATCTTTTGCTACACCAATCGTTAAAGGTGCAATAGGAGGGACAGCTTTTTGCTTTGTGTGTGTGGTTTCTGCATAGGTAGTTAAATCAAGTAATTGATTTAGATGAACGGTCTTTTCTATTTGTTTTGCTATAGCTGTTATCTTTTTGTCGTATTCTTTTAAATTGGCAATTGATAAGCCTAAATGCCTTGATTGAATTTTACAATCTTCTAAAAAAGGGACATAACCTAAAGCTTTAATACCAACATCTTCACTGGCCTCTTGTAGAAATTTATAATGACTTTTGGTGTTTACTCTATTAAAAATTACCCCTACTATATTTAAAGAGGGGTCGAAGTTTTTAAACCCATAAAGTAAGGGTGCGACAGAATAGGCTACAGCTTTAGCATCTACTACAAAAATGATAGGTAAATTAAGTTTTTTAGCTAATTCTGCAGTACTTCTTTCTGCTTTTTTTGCTCCATCAAAAAGACCCATAACACCCTCAATACACTGTATCTCAGATGTAGCTATATAATCGAGATAAGTCTCTTTTAAATGTTGCTCTGTCATCATAAATAAATCCAAATTTACTCCTGTTTTTCCACAGGCAATACCATGAAATTTTGGATCGATATAATCTGGACCAGATTTAAAAGGTTGTACTTCTTTTCCTCTGTTTTTTAACGCCCTCAATAACCCTAGTGTTATGGTTGTTTTACCAGAATTACTTGTTGGTGCAGCAATTATAAAACTTGATTTATGCATTTTATTATCCTTTTACTATCAATGGAAGACCAGCAACTATAAATGTTACTTGTTGGGCATCTTTTGCTATTCTTTGATTTATTAAACCATGAACATCTGTAAAATGTCGGGTGCCTTTGTGCATTGAGATTCCTCCTAAACCAATTTCATTTGCAACAACAATAAGTGTACAATCTTGTAAAATAAGTTGCTCCCAAATTGCAACTGCTTTATCGAAAGTTTTTTCTTTGTCGTAGTTCATCTTATCAAAAATATTTGTAAGCCAAAGTGTTACACAATCCAGCAGAATTACTTTATTTTTTAATTGATGGAGATGTAAATCGATCTCCTCTTCAATTGTGATCCAATTGTTAGTTCTTCTTTTTTGGTGTAAATCAATACGTTTTGTATGTTCCTCATCCCATTTTTTTGATGTAGCGAGGTAGTAAGGTGTATTGCTTAATGACAATGCAATTTTTTCTGCATAAACACTCTTTCCTGAGCGTTGTCCGCCTGTAATCATGTGTATTTTTGCCATTATTGTTCAAGTAAAAGTTTTTGATAAGTACCTTTTAGTGCATCAGCTAATCTCTTCATAATACCTAATTGTACTATCCCTGTTTCTGTATCTATTAGTGTAAGCTGTTGTACTTTTTTACAATGAAATTGGTAGCTCCCAATAATATCTTCAAGACCGTAATCACTACAAAAATGACCATCTGAAACAACTACTAATTCGGTTTGATTACTAGTTTGTGCCAATAAACTTTTTACACATTTAAACCCTGCAATAATGTTTGTTTTACCCCCTGATTCTAATTCTTGAATAGCCTTTATGAATACTTTTATATTACTGGTATTCTCTTTTATAATTGTAGCGTCTCCTTGTAGTAAGGCAATTAGCGAAAACTGAAGAGGAGCGTTCTGGTTTTTGCTTACGATCTTCTCAATTACCCCTTTTGCTAAAGTGATTACTTCCTCATTAATCATTGATCCGCTAGAATCCAATAGAAAAATAATTTGCTTTGGTGTTGCTTCTTCTTGCGGTTTATTAAAAATTTCGAATTGATCTTTGGCTAAATATTGTCCTACACTTTTTCTTCTATCTATGGAATTCTTGAGATTACTTTTAGGAGCAGTCTGTTGAATACCGATGTCTTGCTTCTCTGTAATTTGTAATTTTTGTTCTGGAATGATTGATTTAAAAACGGCACTTTCTTTAGGTGCTTGTTCTGGCTTTTTTTCCTCTTTAGGTTTTTCTTCTTTTTCTTGATTTTGAGGAGGAGATGGAGGGGGTGGTGTAGTATTATTTTGTCTATGATGAAGAACAAAATCTTTAATGGCATCAACATCTTCAGTACTTATACTTTCCTTTTGATGAAACGCAGCATAGGCTCTTGCTGCTTTAACAAGAAGTATATCTGCCCTCATACCTTCAACAGCATTATCTAAAGCTAGTTGAGTACAATATTCTATAATTTTTACTGTAATTGGTATGTTAATTACATTACTTTTTGCAAGTGTAATTTTTGCTTGTAACAGTTGCTGTTCCTCTTTAAATTGAGTAATAAACTCAGTCGGATTACTATCAAATGCTAACCTATTGGAAACAATCTTAGTTCTGTCTTCTAAGAGTGTAGGTGTTTTTATTTGAACACTAAGTCCAAAACGATCTTTTAGCTGAGGTCTTAAATCACCTTCTTCAGGATTCATAGAACCAACAAGACAGAATTTACTGTCAAACTTTTTAGAAATACCCTCTCTTTCTAAATAATATTCTCCAGACGCTGAAGCATCTAAAAGTACATCCATTAGATAATCGTTCAGCAAGTTAATTTCATCAATATATAAAAACCCTTTGTTGGCTTGTGCTAGAAGTCCTAATTGTACTTCTTCACTTTTATCATTAATTAATTTCTCTAAATTGATATGTCCCAAAACTCTATCTTCTGCAGCTCCAATAGGAAGGTTTACGAAAGTACAATTCAATAAATCGGAGAGAGAACGTATTAGTGTAGTTTTGCCGGTACCTTTATCACCTATGGCAAGAACTCCACCAAGAGAAGGATCAATACTATTGAGTAGGAGTGCAAGTTTAAATTGCTCTTGACCTACAATTGCTGTGAACGGAAAAGTCATGATAAATCAAACAATTGAGTTGTAAATCCAATAAAAACCTAGCAGAATAGAGAGAAGCCCTGCAATACCATTCATCCACTTAAAAATGGATAGATTTTTTTCTATAAATCGGCTTAAAACAGATAGTAATGCATAACTATAAACACCCATGGCTATAATAATACCTATTGATTCTATTAGTAGGATTATTACAGCATCCATAACAGTAGCTGAACTTAAAATTAATGCTGATGTTAACGCACCACCTGTACCGGCTAAGCCATGTAGCATTCCTACCCAAAAAGATTTGTTCATAGGGTTCATGGCAATCTCCTCGCCTTGCTTTCCATGTAGGTGAATTAAATTACTATCGAGGTGATCATGCTCTTCTATTTTTTTATGATCTTGCATCATTTCCTTTAGCTTATGGTTTCGTCTAATAGAAACTACACCTAACCAAATCATAATTGGTCCGACGCAGATTTCTGCCCAATAGGAAATATCTTTCACAAAAATTTCTGCAGTACTTTTAAATAATAAGGCAATGCCACCTAATAATAGCAATGTTACAGAATGTCCTAATGCCCATTGAGATGCCTTAATAACATTTTTAACCGATGCTTTTTCTTTTTTGATGGCGTTTTCTGTAGCTAAAACAGAAACTGCTGTAACATGGTCAGGTTCAAAAGAATGGAGGATCCCTGCCATTAAAGGTCTGATGATGTTTGTGAGTGTCATATATGTTTAAGTTGAATGTAATCACCATCTTTCCCAATTAAGAAAAGATGGAAAGTTGTGTGTTTAAATAATGTTCTGATTTCTAAATAGCATTTTAAAAGCAATGCTTGATAAAAAGTTTCATCTTCTTGAAATGGGATAACTTCTACCAATCTACTGGCCATATTTAATTGAAGAATATGGTCTTTTTGATTTTGTGAATAGCCGCTTTGAAGTGCAATATTTCCTATAAACTCTTTGTCCCAACTAGAAACACAACTGTGCGTGTCGGTTTGTCCTTGAGCTAATTTTACAGCCTTGCCCAACATAATGCCCATTGTTACTTTTTTTATGGGCGATGTATTGATTTTTCGTAATGTGTCTCCAATCCAATTTCCATAATGTATAAAAGATTGTTCTGTTAAAGCAGGAAATAATTGCTTTAAATATTTCTCGCTTCTTGCCCCCGAATTAATTACTAATTCTGTAATTCCATTGGCAACAGCAACATCTACACCTTGCTCAATACTTGCTATATAAGAAGAAGCTGAATAAGGTTTTACAATCCCACTAGTTCCTAAAATGGAGAGACCATTCATAATGCCCACTCTCTCGTTGAGTGTTTTCTTTGCCAGTTTTTTGCCATTAATAACAAATACAGTAACTGCAATTCCTACTTCTAGATCGTAATCATGCAGTATCTTCTGAAGTGCATTTCGAATCATTTGTCTTGGCACAGGGTTTATAGCAGGTTCACCTACATTTAGTTGTAAACCTGGTAGCGTAACGGTACCTACACCTTCACCAGCTAAAAAAGTTATTTCTTGTTCTTTTGTAAATTGAATTTTACAGCCAATCTCAGCGCCATTGGTTACATCGGGATCATCTCCAGCATCTTTTAAAACACTACATTTTGCTGTTTGAGCAGTAAACTCACAGCTGTGAATAGCAATGTTGAGTACTTTATCAATGGGTAAATGTACGGGTACATGCTCTTGTTTTTGTTGTAAAACAATTGATAGTAAACCAGCTTTAGCAGCCGCTGTAGCAGAAGTACCAGTTGTAAAACCTTCCCTCAATTTACCTTCTGGAACTTTTTTTAACCCCATATTTTTGGCATTAATTTATCTAGTTCTTCCACAGAATAAATAGTAGTGAACGAACTAGGTATCACAGGTTCACGCACAATAAGTATAGGGATGTTGCAATGTAGAGCTGCATCAATTTTTGTCATTAAGAACCCGCTATTACCACTTTCTTTTGTTATAACTACTTCAATATTTCTTTCTTTAAGTAATGCAATCTCATGGTTTGAATCACTTGATGGCATGGAGAGTATAAGTTGTTCTTTTGGAAAGCCAGCTTTATTGGCTATTTCTTTAGAGGTTTCTCTTGGTAATATTCTAAATACAGCAGGGTTTGTTTTCCACCATTCTTCAAAAATATGTATTGTTTGAACCCCCGTAAGGCCTAAAAGCTTCTTACCATTAAATTTTCCGAACAGTAATTCTTTTGCCTTATTATAGCTTCTCACATAATGAATTAACGGATGCTTTGGAATGATAAGTTTTTTTCTTGCTAAACGAATAACAGGAATATTAAAATGTATACACACCTTGTCTAAAGAATCGTGCAATTCTGTAGCAAATGGATGAGAGGCATTTATAATTGTAGTGATATTATTCTCTATTATAAATGCTGCAATTTGTGCAGGATCTAATGCTCCATATCTATATGTAGAATAAGGTGTTTCTGTAAATTCTACTTTTGTTTTTGTAGAATAAATGTAGGCTATTTTCTTTCTCTCAAAAAAGTGAATAACCTTTTTGCCTTCCGTAGTACCTCCAAATATTAAAACCATATGCTAAGCTTCTTTAACGACAAACTTTTTATTTGTTCTAAAAATGTGTTGCCAATCAGGGCTGTATAATTGCGATCTATTTTTACGTGCTCCAATGGCTTTGCCTACTACAATTAATACAGTTCTAGTCTTCTTGCTGTCTTTTACAATTTTGGCTAAATCAGAAAGTTTCCCTTCATAGATTTCTTCATCTTTCCATGTTAATCTGTAGAGTACAGCAACTGGTGTTTCAGGGTCAAAATGTTCTAATAATTGGTATTGAACTTTAGAAGCAATACCAGCACTTAAGAATAAACACATCGTAGCATTTGTTTTTGCAAAAGCAGAAATACTCTCTTTTGGAGGCATTGGTGTTTTGCCCTCACCTCTTGTTAATACAATAGATTGTACAACTTCTGGAATAGTAAATTCTGATCTTAAAACAGCGGCAGCAGCACTAAATGCAGAGATACCCGGAACAATAAAATAATCCATTTTCAACTCATCAAAAATGGTCATCTGCTCTTGTATAGCACCGTAGAGAGACGGATCTCCAGAGTGTAACCTTACTACAAAGTTTCCTTTTTTGTAATGTTCAGTCATTAAGGCAACTTGTTCTTCAAGCGTCATCATGGCCGAATTTCTAACAATAGCTCCCTCTTTGCACCAGTTAATCATTTCTTCAGGCACCAAACTACCTGCATAAAGCACACAATCCGCTTGCTCTAAATATTGCTTTCCTTTTACTGTAATTAGCTCTTCATCTCCCGGACCAGCACCAATAATTGCAATAGCTGCTTTACGCTCAAACTCCTTTTTCAGAGCTACAGAAAATGTAAACTTATCATTGTTTTCTAAATGAATCTTTTGCTTTTCTACAAGTACTTCTTCCTGTTTTGAAAGCAATAATGCAGTAGACTCTGAAACACCATCAACCCCAATTTTAGATTGTACCATCTCACTCGGGTTAGGTACTTCAACTTGATCAATTTCTTCTCTTGTAAAAGTGATAAATGGAATATTATATTTTTTACTTAATGCTAAATATGCCGACTGTTCTGCTTTAATATCTACTGAACCAATTTCTTTAATGGCCTCAAATGCGATGTTATGCTTTAAAAGTTCTTGCTTTATTCTTTCTTCAAATAATGGAAAATCCAAAGTTTTAGAACACCCAGTTCCTAGTGCTAATGTTTTAGGGTGATATAAAAGATGTGGAATTGATGTGTTGTAGACTTTATATGTAACTGCAATTAGTAATTGATATTTTGAATAATCAATCTCCTTTTCATCATAATAAACTGTGATAAAATTGGGGAGATGCTTTTCTAAATAAGCAGTGCCTTTATCTTTTATATCTAAAAGAAGAGCTGTAGGTTGGTTATTTACAAAAAGGCTAATAATTTTATTCAAGGGTTGATTAGAAGTTGTAGCCCAATTAAATGTTGTACTTAGTGTATCTAATGCCCAAATATCTTGTAAATCACTTGATGTGCTAATAATTGCATTACCACCAACTATTTGAGCAACTTTTTGAGTGAAATCATTACCTCCACCAATATGCCCAGATAAAACAGATTGTATATTTTTTCCATGGTCATCTACACAAATAATGGCAGGGTCAGTTTTTTTATTCTCCATAAAAGGAGCAATTAAACGAACACAGATACCTAAAGCACTCACAAAACAAATACCGTCTATTTTATGGTAGTTTTTTGAGAGATAATCGTTAATTGAAGCAACTACTGATACAGACTCATTTGTTGTTTTTCTAGTAGTAACAATTAAAGATTTAGGGAATTCTTTATGCAATGTAAGTGCAATGCCAATGCCTTTATCTGTTGTAGCAATTATAGTTATCTTCTTCATTGTTCTATTTTTTAGCAACAAGTACATGTACTGTGTTGTGTTCGTTTAGTGAAATTTTTAAAGGTGGTAGGAGTTGATAGTTCAGATCTGTTGCACATTTAATAAATGTATTAAACGATTTTTCTAAGATGGTATTCATAACTACAATACCTCCTTTATCAAGTACATAATCTATTTTACCCATCATTTCAGCTAACCTATTGCCATGCCCACCTATGAAAATGGCATCAGGTTTTTGAAACTCATCAAGATCCAACTTCATGAAATCATTGATTTCAATATGAATACCAGGACATTGATGTGTGTAGGTGTTGTTGGCTATAATTTGATCGCATTCTTGCCTTATTTCAAATGCAAAAACATTAAGTGATGGATAACTTAACTGTGTTTCTATTGCAATTGCACCAGTACAACTTCCTATATCCCAAAAGCATTTTTTATTGTGTAATTCTAAAGAAGGAATAGTGATAGATCGTATGGCCTGCTTTGTGATCATGCCCGGTCTACCTTCTAAAGTTTGAAAGCTAGAATCTGAAAAACTTAAAGGAACTTTACGCTCAGATTTTTTGATTAAAATAACGCAATTCAGTTTCTGAAAATCATTTATTAGTAGAGTCTCTTCAATACTTAATTGTCTTATTTTTTCGTTTTTTCCTTCTAGTTCTTCGCCAATTAGAAGCTCGTAATCTAAAAAATTATACAAACGTAAGCGTTCTGCTATATGTCTAGGAGAATGCGTATTGTCTGTAAGTATACCAATGCGTTCCTCTCCATTTATTAAGCACTTGTCTAGCGGCTTCCAAGTGTTTCTACCATGCAAAGAAATTGTACATAAATTACTATAATTTAGTACAGCCTTATGGGCAAGTAATTGCAATGCATTAAAATAGGGGTACACACAAATAGAAGCCTGAGGTAATAGCCTTTTAACAGTATTAGCAAACCCAAAAAATAGAGGATCGCCAGAGGCAAAAACAACTATTCTTTTTTGATCTGCTTCCATATACTTATTCATTAAATCGGGCATTTTTCCAGCAATATCTATCCATTCGTGTTGCTTTGGTAAAAGATGTTTTACTAGATCGTAATGTCTTTTACCACCAGAGAATAGTCGGTGCTTTTGTATCAGCAAACGGTATTCAGATGAAAGCTCACTATTGGTTTTATTACCAATACCAATAAGGTCAATATGAAGAGGAGATGCATTCACTTTAAAAATAATTAGATGATTCTTGAAGCGTGAAACATGCATTTACAAGAGCAGCAGCAATATTACTTCCACCTCTGTTGCCATGTAATGTAATCCAAGGCGTATTCTTTGATTGTACCAACTGTTCTTTAGATTCCAACACGTTGACAAACCCAACAGGTACACCAATTACACCAGCAGGTTTAAAAGAAGGATTATCACGAAGTTGATCTGTAATTTCGAACAATGCAGTAGGTGCATTACCTACAACATAAAGTGCATTTGGGTATAATGAAATTGCTTTTCTAATCCCTGCTTGAGAGCGTGTCAGTTCCTTTTTTTCTGCAAGTAAAAGTGTATCTTCATCATTTAGACAACAGACAATTTGATTCTTATATTTTTTAGAGAATTGCTTTGTTATACCTGCCTGTACCATTGTAACATCGGTAACAATAGTACCTCCATTTTGTAAGTATCTAGAGATTTTATCCACCGCTTTTTGTGCTGCTTCATAATGCACATGGTCATCAAGTACACCTGTGGTATGAATAACCCTTGTAATTGCCCATTTATCTGCAATACTGTGCATTAATTCTTGCAACTTACTTGTTACAATTCTAAAGCTCTCCTGTTGTATTTCTAGTCCTGTTTTAGGCTTTCTATTTAAATACCCTCTAGGTGTAATTAGGTGTTCTTTATATTGATAAGTTTGAGAATTTCCAATCATAACCAAAGAGAACATATCTACTAATTCAACATCAAAAGTGCCTAGAGTTTGTATCGTTATTTTCTCTTCTGGTCGGGTTACCTGACGGATAATTGCTACAGGAGTATCCACATCTCTTTCTTCTAAAAAGATCTTCTTCAGTCTTTCTAATTGCCAATACCTTTTTTTACTTTTTGGATTGTATAAACTAGTAACAAAATCTCCGCTTGCTGCAGCTCTTATTCTTTTTTCAATTACTTGCCAAGGTGTCATTAAATCTGATAAAGAGATACAACAGAAATCGTGACCAAGAGGAGCTCCTAATTTACTGCCTGCCGCTAGAAAAGCTGAAACCCCCGGAAGTGTTTCTAGTTCAATATCTAACTCAGGTTGTAAAGAGGCCACCTGATAAACAATTGCGGCCATAGAGTAAATACTTGCATCTCCAGAACCAATAACAAAAACATGTTGGTTTTTCTTTGCTTCTTCTACAGCTACAACGGCTCTTTCTTCCTCTTTGCCTAAAGGCATGGCAATTTTTACGGCATCTTCTCGAATAAAATCTTCACAAAATTGGAAGTAATAATCGTAACCAATAATAACATCAGCTTTTTGTAAAGCATTTGTAACTACTGGAAGAATGTATTCTTTATGTCCAGGTCCTAAACCTGCTACTGTAATTTTCATGAATAGTTTGTTTGTTTAATAATTAGTAAAGAGAAATAAGGAATTTCTCTATCACTTAGCTGGTCTAGAGATGAAGTAATAAATTGTGTATCTGTACCTAGTTTTTCACAATAGGTAAACACAATATTTTTTTCAGAAAGTAAGGGGAGAATGTATTTGATTGCTGATTTAATTTTCATTAAAATCACGGTATTCGAACTTTTAAGTGCCTCCTCTAAATCTTCTCTTGATTTTAGCATTGGTAAAACTTTTACAGTCTCGTTTAATAATGCCAATGGTTGTTGCGTTATTGCAGCTCCTAAATGGAAAGAAGTGATTCCTGGTACAAGCTCAACTGCTAATTCTGCCTTATGTATTTTTTCTAATAAATAGGAAAACGAACTGTAAGTGCTTAAATCACCTTCAGAAACAATTGCTACAGTCAGGCAGTTTTCATAATCTTTTTTTATCTGCTGAAAAGTAGCCTCATAGACTTCATCTACATAACTTCTATCAATTGTCATGTTTAGATAGAAGCCATTTAGTTTCGTTTGATCTAAATTGTAATTTTCTAGTATTTGTAAAGAATAACTACGTTGAGCACCATTTTTTTGCAATGAACCAGGATAATAAATTTTATCAACTGTTTGGAGTGTTTTAAGCCCTTTTACTGTAATTAAATCGGGATCGCCTGGGCCTAAAGAAATACCATATATTTTGCCTTTTTCCATAATTTAAATTCCCAATACATTTTTAAAAGCAGCTAAAACACCTTTCTTCTCATTCACTTTTTCGTCTTCCTCAAAAAGAATTCCTTTCACATTTAAATGGTGTCCAATCTGTTCTTTTCCTTCTTCCTCTTCAAAGCCAATTATTTGTTTTCTGTATTTACACAATTGGCAATTCATGTTGGCTTCACCATTTATTGCTTGGTCTAAACGTTCATCAAAAGCTTGTAAAATATATTCATCTGCACCAAATGCATATGTACTTATGTACGCTGTAGTTGCAGATGTATTAAAGTCGTCTACTGCTTTATAAATCCGTTCTAACAATACGCCAGTAAAAAAGAAAAATGGAATTACATATGTTCTTTTATAACCTAACTTTTCCATCATTGGTAAGCTCTCATTAATAGAAGGGTAAGCTGTACCACTATAGGCTACAGTGGTAAAACCAAAACCCATTCCTTCCCAAAGCATTGCGGCTAATTTATGTACATCAGAGTTTGCATCAGGGTCTGTAGTTCCTCTACCAATTACAATTAAACCACAGTCTTTTCTATCTAAAGTTGGTAATAAAGTTTCTTGTTCAAGAATACGTTTTTTAGAAAGTTCTAACAGATAAGAACTCACACCTATATGTTTACCCATCTTAATTTGTAAATCAGGGTAATAAGATTGAATGGTGTTCATCTCATAAGGGATGTCATTTTTAGCATGTGATCCAGCAAATAAAATTACGGGCAATGCATAAATAACACGTACTCCTTTTTGATATAAACGTTCAACGGCTGCTTCATACAAAGGATGACTAAATTCTAAAAAACCATAATCAACCTCATAATTTTCTTCGTACCTCTTCTGAAGAATACCTACTAATCTTTTAAATGCATCGGTTCCTGTTTTTCTTCTAGAACCATGACCACATAATAAAATTCCTTCTTTCATAGCTATTTTACAGTTTCAACCCCTTTATTAAAAAAAACTTGAGGGTCTGGATATTTGTAATCAAAAGACAACAAACACTTAGATTTACTACTGTCTACTATTTTATAAGACGAAGTGCGTTGCTTGTTAAATATTGGAGCGGGCAGATCTAATAAATAAGCTGCCTCTGTATATAAATCTTTACGGATAGGATGCTTTTCGGCACAGCCATTTATTATCTCTCCAAATAAATTGTTGGTAATAACTTTCGTGATTAGCTGTACTGCATCCTCTTGATGTATAACATTCACAGGTACATCGGGCGATTTAAGTACTCTTTTTTCTTTTAGAAATAGCGTAGGGTGCCTATCGCTTCCAATGAGACCAGCCAAACGAACTATGGTTAAATTCGTTTTAAAATGAGCTGATAATACTTGTTCGGCAGCATAGATAGACTTTCCATTTGCGGTAGAGGGAGCAGGAGTGTTTTGCTCTGTAACCGTCTGATTTAAATTAGGATAGACTGCTGTGGAACTAATAAAAATGACTTTTAGAGAAGGAGATGTTCTTTTAGTAATTTGAAGCATTTGCAGCTTGTACGTTTGCTCAATATCTTTTCTAGAATTAGGAGGAAACATAATAATTAGGTGAGTAGTTTCTGCAAGAAAATCATCCCAATTCCCAAGTATCTGATCTACCTCAATGCTAATCACATTTATGTTATTGTGGTTAGCTGCTAGCTTCTCTAATTCATTTTTAAAACGAACACTTCCATTTATTACATGGTTATTTTCTTTTAACTGTTTTGCTAAAGGAGTACCTAGCCAACCTACACCTAGTATTGAAATATTCTTTTTCATACAGGCTGTTTTTCAATGGTTAAACCTTGTAATTGAACCTTTGAGCAATATTCCCATGCTGTATCTGAGAGCCAAATTAAACCAAGTTGATGCCCAAATTTATTTTTAAAGCGAATCCCCTTTTTATTTGTAGTGATTTGATGGAAATATTCTACAATTGAAATTCTAGCTTTAACAAGTGCTTCGTCTTTTTGATTTATTGGAGCAATTACTAATTCTATTGTTTCTTGTTCTAGTATTAATTCTAAAACATATTGTTTGCTATAAATAACTTCTTTGATGTCTGAGAATAAAATACTCTTATTATCATCAAGAATTAATTTAGAAGTAGGAGAGTGTTCTTTTAAATAAAGAAACAGTGGGAATGTATATTGGTCTGATGCAAAACCTCTAGTAAGATAACAACTCCCTAAAGTAGTATCTTCTAGAATAGAAAAAGGTTTTAATTTATAGGCTGGTATTTCTTTTTCGGAAGCCACCTTATCCCATTTATTCTGATACAGCAAGTGTTTTTCAACAGGCTCATTGTTATGAATATGGCTTTTTATGATTTCTAATCCTTTTTCAGGAGTAAGTTCTTTGTACCAATAATTATTAGGTTGGACAATCCAAGTTGGGGCATCTTCGCATCTGCCATTACAGCGTGTTTTTATTGTATGAGTGCTATCCCAGAGTCCATTATTTCTTAGGTAAGCCCTAACTTTACGGACTACTTCTTCAGAACCTGCTTTTTGGCAAGAGCCGCCATCGCAGAATAGAAAGTTATGTGTAGTATTAGCAATATTTTTCCCCATTAGTTAGATTGTCGAGAACATTAATAATTAGTGTTCCGGAGATATAGAAATGACAATCTGCCCACAGAGTAATACCCTTAAAAAGGATAATAAATATGTTTAAACGCCTTAACTTTAACTCCCGAAAGTTTGTTTTTATCTACTTTTTAGGCCGGTATTCTGACTTACTTTCTTTACTACTACCTTCCCATCAATTAAGACAGTGGTATTGTTGTACTAAAGTGATCTATAAAAGATCTAAAGCTTACAGCTGCGGGTACAGTTTTGGATTTACACCAAATTCCCTTTTAAAAATTAATACCTAATAAGCATGGCAAAGTTACTTAAATAAAAGTCACAAGCAAACGTTGTTTAACACAAATTTTACTCTAGCGTGAACAGAACCGAAGGGAATTTGGATAAGATCAAATCCATATCTGTTGTATGTAGAGAAAAGAACCTTAGAAAGAGAAAGGTGATACTCGAACGATTCAGGTCTTTGATTATCAGTTCGGTAAATATCTTTCCAAGGCATAGCAAAGAAAACTTTTTTATGGTAATGCTCCTTAAACGGAAAGGCTGCTAATTTACTTGGAATAGGTTTTCCTTGATGATTTAGGTAAGCAATTGCATCAATAAGGCTGCGATCACAAAAAATGGCATCTGTATTTTCAAATAGATTTTGTACAGATTCATGAAACACTAAATCTGTGTATTTTTCAATATTCGCCCAAGGGAAACCATCTGAGTTTATACGTTGCTCTTGTTGTATAACTTTTCGAGAAACCTCTGGTAAAGAAGGAATATTTTTCTGGGCAATGGCATTAATTAGTGTAGTTTTACCTGTACCTGCTGCTCCCGAGATAATAAACTTTTGCATTAGATATTTTTGATCAAAAGTAAATATGCTACACAAAAAACAACCATAATTAAACTTACACCATAGTTTATTTTGGCTGTTTTATAAATTTCGGTATGAAGAATGTTCCTTTCATTTGTCCCAATGTAAGGCTTCTCTACAATTTTCCCGAAATAAATATTCGGACCGCCAAACCTACAATTTAGAACAAAGGCTAAAGCAGCTTCTGGATAGCCTGCATTAGGACTACTGTGTTTTTTACCCTCTGTAAAAACGAATTTTAAGCCTTTTAGTTTATTTGAAAACAGAAGAATTAAAAAGGCTGTAATTCTTGAAGGAAGGTAATTCGCAACATCATCAAGTTTTGCAGCAAACTTACCAAATTGTTCATACCTCGTGTTTTTATAGCCAACCATGGAGTCTAACGTATTGATCATTTTGTACGCCATTGCCCCAGGAACACCTGAAATGGCAAAAAAGAAAAGGGGAGCAATAACGCCATCACTTAAATTCTCTGACATTGTTTCTAGTGTAGCTATTCGTATTTGATTCTCATTTAAAGAAGAAGTATCTCTACCTACAATCCACGATAATCGTTTTCGTCCAGCTTCTAAACCTTGATTTTCTAATGTAGTAAAAACTGCTACTCCTTCTTTTACAAGGGTTTTATTTGCTAAACAATAAAAGAGCAAAACTATACTTATAACTACAGTAGCAAAAATGGAATAATTGGACAATTGTAGTAATGCAATGTATGGAATTACAAAAGATAAAACGACCAATGTAAGTGTAAGTAACAAGCCTTTTTCAAATAAATGATCTGCTTTATTTAATCGTTTTTCTCCCCAACTTATAGAATTTCCAAACAAGACAATTAAATGAGGTAGCTGTCTTGGGTCTCCCAAAATAAGATCGAGGCAATACGCAAACAAGAGTATAGCTATATGCTCTAATTCCATGCTTTAAGGCAATTTATTAATTTTTGATTTGACGATGGTGACTGAACAGAAAGACGTATATATTCTCCTTCTAGTAATGTGAAATTTGTGGCATCTCGTATTAAAATTCCTTGTTTAATGAGGTGATCTTTAAGTGCTTTAGCAGAATGTTTGAGAAGTTTTACTAAAAAATAAGTAGTAGATGAAGTGATAACTTCTATGCCAGAAACTCCTTTTAGTTGCTCTCTAAAAATGTTAGCTTCTTTGTATAAATCAGCTACATCAAATAGCAAACGGTCATAATTCTCAAAAAGATATGCACCTGCTTCTATAGCTAAACCGTTTACACTCCAAGGTATACGAATATCTCTTAGTTGATCAATTACTTTTTTAGACGCTACAATATACCCTAATCGAAGACCCGGAATTGTAAATGTTTTAGTAAGTGATCTTACTATAATCAAATTATCATATTTTTCTGTTAAATGCAGAACAGAATAGGTCTGATTGGTAAACTCAATATATGCTTCATCAATTACAAATAGAGTAGAAGCGTTTATAATTAAAAGCTGTTCAATTTCTTCTTGTTGGTACACACTTCCTGTTGGATTATTTGGATTGCAAATAAAAACAAGGTCGGTAATCATGTGTGATAATTGCTCTTTTGCAACTACTTTATATTCTAAACCATGTATTCTACAAGCATCTTCGTATTCCGAAAAGGTAGGACCTACAATAGTAGCGTGCTTATTTTTTTGTTGCTGTGCTATTAAATAAAATGCTTCTATTGCACCATTTGTAAATAAGAACTGACTTGGTGATAAGTTGTACCTTTTTGCTGCTGCATTACTTAACTCATTTGCAGCAGGAGAAGGGTAACTTTGTATGTTTTTCAGTTTACTAGCCAAGTGCGTTGTGAGCTCTTTGGGACAACCTTTGTAAAATACATTAGAACTAAAGTTATGTTCTATAGGCGTATCTATAAGATGTAAATCATCTCCGTGACCATTTAGCATATATCTTCCATAATTTTAGGCATATCTAAGTTATTTTCAACCCAGTCTGCTAGTTTATCAAATTGTTCTTCTTTAAACGTTTTGTAGTCAATAGCTTCAGCTTTATCAAACTTAAGTTTTAATAATTCATTCACTACTACTTTATTATCAAAAATACCGTGTAAGTAAGTTCCCCAACTCAATTTTCCGTCAAAATAGCCCTCTGGTTTACCATTTATTTTTGTTAATGCGAATCCATCAGGAACATTGGTTTCACCCATATGAATCTCGTATCCTATGCAAGTATCATTAGAGTTTTTAAAAGAGAAATTTTGTTGAACAGTATGCTTTTCTTTAGTTAAAGTAGTGGATATATCAAAAAGGCCTAATCCTTTTTCTGCTGATTTATCACTTTCTACATTAAAAGGATCTAAAACCGATTTTCCTAACATCTGATAGCCACCACAAATACCAATGATGCATTTTTTATTGTATAATTCTTTGATGACATCGGCAATCCCTTCATCTTTTAGCAGCTTTAAATCGTGCATGGTATTCTTTGTCCCCGGAAGTACAATAACATCAGCCTTTTTTAGTTCTTCTATATCTCTTGTGTAGTACAACTGAATTAATGGTTCATTCTCTAATGCCTGAAAATCGGTGTAATTAGACATATAGTAGTGTTTTACCACCGCAATATTAAGTTTTCCTTTTATTGCTGAAGTATTTCTCTGACTTAAAGCAACAGAATCTTCCTCTTCAATAATGATATCTTTAGCAAATGGAAGTACACCTAAAACAGGGTATCCCGTTAGTTCTTCGAGTTTTTTCTTACCTTCTACAAATAAACTTGCATCCCCCCTAAATTTATTGATGATAATTCCTTTTAAAAGTGCTTTTTCCCACTCTTCTAATAAAGCGATAGTACCGTAAACACTTCCAAAAACACCACCTTTATCAATATCTGCAATTAAATAAACACAAGCATTGGCTGCTTTTGCCATACGCATGTTTACAATATCTCTATGTTTTAAATTAAGTTCACTAATACTTCCTGCACCTTCCATCACCACAGGAGTAAATTGTGAAGATAGTTTTTGAAATGCTTTTTGTGCCTCTAAAAACAAGTGCTTTTTATTCTCTCCAAGAAAATAATCTCTTGCAGTTTGGTCGCCAATAGGTTTACCATGCAATACAACTTGAGACTTATTTACAGAAGAAGGCTTTAATAAAACGGGATTCATTTCTACCATTACTGCCAACTTGCAAGCTTCGGCCTGTACTGCTTGTGCACGTCCAATCTCTAAGCCATCAAAAGTTGCAAAACTATTTAACGACATATTTTGAGCTTTAAATGGGGCAGGGGTAAAACCCTTATTTTTTAACCATCTACAGATGCCAGTTGTAATCCAACTTTTTCCCACATCTGAGCTAGTACCCACTAACATTATCGGACGCATTTTATTCATAAGAGCAAGAGTATACCTTAGTTTAGTTATTTGTTAGAAGCGTATTTATTTCTTTTGACAATCATTGATTTATTGATTGTATTACAAATACTTTTGGCTTTATTCTGCTGCTAAGGTATTAAATAATATACGTATTTTCATAATGATTTACTCAGATATCAGCACCTAATTTATAGATCAATATTTTAACATTCATAAATAATATACCCCAATACATTCGTTTTGAAATTGGTTGATTACGTATAATAATTTGAGTTATCTCGTTTGTTTTTTAACAGATAGGGGTACATAAAGTGACAAGAACTTAGCAATTATCGAACAAACAAAACTACTGATTATGAATACTACCACAATCAAAATTCTAATATTAATTTTCTTTTTTAAGGTGGGTTTCATCCATGCTCAAGATGTTACTACAGTTAATGCTGTAGATAGTGAAATAAGTAAAAACCTTGATTTAGAAGTTGTAGCAGCACTTTTTGGAGACTGCGAAAACTTAGAAGAATTTGAAGAAAAATTAAATGATCCACATAAAAAAATATCTAACCTAGACCTTAATGAGGATGGTGAAGTAGATTATTTGAGAGTAATTGATACTTCAAAAAAAGATACTCATGTTGTAACTATTCAAGCTGTATTAGGTGAAAATCAATATCAAGATGTTGCCTCTATTGATGTTGAAAAAGATAATAAGGGAGAAACAAGTGTACAGGTAGTAGGTGATGTGTACATGTATGGTTCTAATTATATTATTGAACCTGTTTATGTACATCAACCAGTAATTTATATGTGGTTTTGGGGGCCGTATTATAGTCCGTGGTATTCACCTTATTATTGGCATCATTACCCTCCATATTATAGACCATGGAGACCTAGACCAGTGCATTATTACCATAGAGATGTAAGGGTTCATGTTAATAGAAAAACTACATATAGATATACTTCTGTGAGGAAAAGTAACAGAGCGGTACACATGCATAAAAAGGTTCATAAAAACGATTTTGCAAAGCAATACCCTAACAAATCTTTTGATAAAAGACATAAGGATGTTGTCAATGCTAGTCAGTTAAATAAATCAACTACTAAGACAAAGAACGTTGCTAAACCTTCAACAAAAGATAAGAAAACAGGTAAAGTAACTACGGGGCAAAAAGTACAAAATGATTGGAAGCCTAAATCAAACAATCCAATTCAAAACAATAGTGTACAGGTGCCAACTCAAAAAAATCAGTCGAAAAATAAGTCATCAAAAAGTAATAAAACACCTACTACAAGACCATCAATATCACCTAAAAATAATAAATCTTATCAACCAAAAAAGTCGAACTATAGTAACAATTATAGTCGACCAGCTACTCGTCCTAAACCTGCTGCACCAAGACCTACACCTAGTAGAGCAATGCCAGCAAGAAGACGATAATTTGGGTATTTAATAAAATTACATCTTAGTGTTTAAGGTGTAATTTTATTAAAAATGTATCAATTGCTCTTAATGTACTAATTCCAAGTACTTCAGATTTACAATAGTAGAAAACTCTAATAACAACATATCCTATAACAAGTGTTGCAATCCCTAATTCAATTAAAGAAATAAAATGAATAACGTGACTAAAGGTAAACTCACCAGCAACTTCTAATACTTTACTGTATTTTTGTAAAGCAACTGTTCCAATAGCTAGTGGGAAAGTAAATGCTGCAAACCCTGGGTTAAATTTATTTCTTAGCAAATGGAAGAAAGCAATGTATAAAATTGATGTCATTAAAATTGACAGAGTTAATAACATATGGCAAATAAATTCATTTGGGTTGGGGGTAATTGTTAAGTACCCTGCAAAACACAAACTTGCTGGAGCAGCCATAATACCAAACGTTTCTAGACTAGAAAATTGATAAAATGCTAAGCGGTAAATCATAAACGCCAACATTACTAAATATAAAGGGGTGGCTATCCACCATATTGCTAAACTTAAATTAGGAAAACCCATTTGAGAAGCATTTACACAAGCAACCACAATTCCGATTGGAGGCACAAACCAACTTGGTACAATATGTTCCATTTCAAAATTTCTGATTCTATGGTAGATAAATACTATAAGGCAAAACAAGTGTACACCAATGGCAAATAACCACAAACCTTGTCCTAAAACAGTATTAAATTTTACAAGAACACCTGCAAATACCATCATACACATGGCCATTGTTGGAACATAACTGCCTAAGACATGATGTTTCAATTCTTCTTTAAAAACATCTGGATGTAGAACATTTCTTAAAATCACCATAAAGAAATAGATAAGAGCAATTGATAAGGTGATATATTGAACTCCTGCTATTTGTTCATTACCCCAAGCAGCACCTAAAGTTGCTGTACCAAGAGCAATTCCTGTTAATCCTACTGGGAAATTTCGTATCTGATTTTTCATTAGATTATAACAATTAATTATTTATATGATTCTTATATATAGATTAACGAGTTTATTTCTCCTTCGTTTCTCATATATACGAATGATGTATAACAAAAAGTTATAAAACGAAAAGAGTCTTCTAATTCATTTTAGAAGACTCTTAATAGATTATATATAGTAGGTTTAGAGATTTGGATTTAAATTACTCCATTCATTTACAGCTGGAATAACTCCCATAGCAATAACTTCATCTCTTAAAGCAATTAAATGATTATAACTTTTTGTGAGTTCTTCATTTTCTTTTTCAGACCCAGACGGGACTTCTGCTTTTACCCCATTTTTAGATAATTCTGTAGCTAATGCCATAAGTATATTAGGGAATTGCGATGTATTAATATAAGCACCAACTGGCCATTGAAAAGAAGGACCACCCATTACAGCAGCAATCATTCTTATAGATAAATAGGCTGGACTTTGAAAAGAAGAACGTCCTCTTAATTCAATAATATTTTTACCTCCTTGGACCACATTTTTACGTATAGTGTCCCATTCTTCTAGCGTCAATTTATCTGTTCCAATCAGATCATCTAAACGTACGCCATTAATTGTACAAGAAGAAGAATATACAGCCATTTGCTCTCCGTGCCCTCCATAAGTTCTTGGTGTTTTGACATCACTTTGTGGAATACCAAAATGTTGTGCCAAAGCAATCTGTAAACGTGTAGAATCTAATCCTGCTAAAGTACTTATTTGGCTAGGCTTTAAACCAGAGTGAATTAAGGTGACTAATCCAGTAATATCGGCAGGGTTAAAAACAATGCAGACATGTTTAACATCAGGACAATAAGCTTTAATATCTTTTCCTAATTGTGCTGCAATTTCTACATTACCTTTCAATAAATCTTCTCTAGTCATACCTGCTTTTCTTGCAGCTCCTCCAGAAGAAACAATATATTTAGCATCAGTAAACGCCTCTTTAATATCAGTTGTGTAGTTTAAGTTAAACCCTTCAAAACCACAATGGTACATTTCTTTTACAGCACCTTCTAGACCAGGTAAAAATGGATCATATACAGTAATATTGGGTGTTAAATTCATCATCATAGCAGTCTGAATCATATTGGATCCAATCATACCACCACCTCCAGAAATTACGAGTTTTTCGTTTGTAATAAATTCCATAATTGTATTGTTTTAAATGATGATATAAAGGTCACGAATAGTTTATTTTTTTTCAATAACAAAAAAGAATGATAAATAGTTTATAGTTGGAAACAAGAATGATAAATTGGCGTAAACCTTTAAAATCATAAATGAAAAGTATTAAAAATTTACTCTTTGTGTGTAGCTGTGTTCTATTATTAGTTGGATGTGAACAGACAACACCTACTAGAATTTCAGTGATTTTCGATTCAGATACAAATAATGAATTAGATGATCAGAACGCCCTAGCTTATTTATTATTTAATCAGCAAGTGTTTGATATAAAAGGAATTACTACTTGTGCAACCTATAATGGAGGTGATATCGATAGCCATTATAATGAGGCGTTACGTGTGGTGAAGTTATGTGATCAGGAAAATGAAGTAAATGTAATTAAAGGGGCTAACAACAATTTTGATCAAATAAAAACGACAATAAGTAAAGCAAATTTTGATGGATATGAAGCTGTAAACTTCATTATTGATGAAGCAAAAAAAATAAAGGGTGAAAAGTTGCAAATTTGTGCAGTTGGCAAGTTAACAAATATCGCATTGGCATTAGTAAAAGCCCCAGAAATCACAGACAAAATTAAGGTAATTTGGTTAGGTAGTAATTACCCAGATAAAGGAGAGTATAACCAAGAAAACGATGTGCCATCAGTCAATTTTGTTTTAAATACTAATGTAGAGTTTGAAATGCTTCCGTGTAGATATGGTGCACTAACAGGAACAGATGGAGTTAAAATTTATAAGGCAACTATTCAAGAGAAAATAGCAGGTTTCGGTGTACAATTAAACACTACCGTTAAAGGTAGAGACGGCAGAGATTATACTAACTTTGGCGATTATGCAGTGACTTTATTTAAAAACGCTGAATACTATTTAGACCCACCTTCTCATGCTCTTTTTGATATGGTTACTGTGGCCATAATGAAAAACCCAAAATGGGGACAGAAAACTGTTATTCCTGCACCTGTCATTAAAAATGGGGTATGGGTTGATAGACCAAATAATACTCGAAAAATAATTATTTGGGAGAATTATAATGCAGATAAAATGTTAGATGACTTCTTTACTACTTTAAAGTATCCTCATCTAACTGCTTTTCAGTAATAAAATCCTTAAGCATAAGTATACTATTCTGAACATTCTTTTTTAGTAAGTGTTTAAAGGCAAGAGCAACAATAATTTTTTGAAGCAACTTACTTGTTTCTACATAAATTTCTATTTCTAAATGGCAAGAATGTTTACCTGTAGGAGTGATTATAAAAAACTGATTGATTTTATCAACTGGAGGTGGATCTGATGATTGTTCACCATAGATTAATTGATGTTGTTCAACATCTTTGGTTATAGAAATAAAGTTAAAGTGTTTTCCATTAATTACACAAACATGTTCAGTTCCTAATCGAGTAACTTCATTTTCGTTATATTCAAATTTAACAGTTCCATTAACCCAATGATGTCTATAATGATAATTAGAAATAAATTCTAAAAGTGTTTCTGCAGAAACAGGAAAATTTAATGAAATTGTAACTTCAGGTTGCTTATCAAATACTAATTTTTTAGCCGAACTAAAAGGTTTTAATTTTAAGTTAGATTTATCAATTATAGAATAAATATATGGTACTTCTTTACCATCATAAGTATTAGTACCTTCTTCAAAAGAATAGAGGTTATTTTTAAAATCAGACTTTAACTCAATCAACTTAGCAAGTTTCTGACTTATAAGAACGTAATTATCACTTTGTACACCATTTTTCATTAAACGGTGTGCTTCTATTACTTCAGCACCAAATGGTTTTCTTTTATTTTGTACCGTTAAGTATTGTAACTCTCCACAATGAGCAACAATTTTAAGTTGTAATTTAGGAGCAGAAGAACAAGCGTTACAAGGGCAAATTCTATTTTTCTCTAATAGTTTTAAGTGCGAATAAAAAGCTGAAAAAATTGCTTCCATTTGTAATAAAAGCCTTTCTTGAGGAGGGACCTCATTTTCTTTGTAAAAAAAGAGTGCATCACCTTCTACTTCAGCAAGTTCCAAACCTTCTGTATTTGCATCAATAATTACCTCTAATAATTCTGCAATTACATGTTGGCTATGTTGAACTTCTGTTGTTTGAATAAACTCAGTAAATCCAGAAATATCAGGAAGAAAAAGTAAAGAGTTTGACATCTAGATTTTGAAATGATTATGATATAAATAGTTCTACAAATATATCTTATAAAAATGGCTTACCGTAATAGAAGCTCACATTTAACAGTAGAAAATAATTTATTTTTTTGTAAAGAGGTTTAAATACAAAACTAAAATAACCTTGGATGCATTCTACTTTTCTTCTTTCACATAATGATTGATGAAAAATCGATTATATTGCCATTTTTAGGCTCTAGACTGCATTTATGAAAAATTATTTTTTACTACTTCTACTTATTTTTTTCTTTACAACAAATAGTCAATCAACACCAGTAGATGATATAGCTATTAAAGTTAGTTATTTAATTGATGAAACAAATGGGTTGAAAATCAGCGATTTGCAAACAAAGGAATTCATTTATAAATGGAGTAAACAAGTTAACCTTGGTTATACAACAGATAGGGTTTGGGTAAAAGTTGAAATCAATAATAGAGCAAACCCAACGGATAATTTTACAGTAAGAATACCAAAATTACTGACAGATGAAATAATCTTTTATAAAAAGAATCAATTTCAATGGGTAATAAATAAAGTAGGTGTGCACCATCCAAATAAATTTGGTAGTCCGTCTGGCTATTATTTTCCAATTCATCTTAACAGAGGTAAAAACACATTCTATTTTTCTAGTTTAAGTCCTTATGCTCATATGTATAGCTTAGAATTAGTTGATAAAGAGAAAAAAGCAGAATATGATTTTTGGCTTACTATTAGGTATGGTGTATTTATTGGAATGTTTTTAATAATTGTATTTTATAATTTGTTCTTGGGTATAAATTTTAAAGATAAAATCTACTTTTATTACAGCATGCATGGTGTTTTTATTGTGTTTGCAATGATGTCAATAGAAGGTTTCTTAAACTTAAATTATTTAGAATTATCAAGTACTGTGAAAACAGCTGTCATTACTTTTAATATAAGTATGGTGAGCATTATTTCTAGTATTTTTTGTATCAAATTCCTTAATTTAAAAACTAAACATAAGCTGTTTTATAGAATATTAATAGGGCTTATAACTGTTGATATAATGGCCTATTTAGGAACAATGCTTATGAATTTTAATGGGTATTTAATGACCTATAAATTATTGGCAACGATAACTACTGCATATTGTATTATTGCAATTATCACAGGGGTTAATGCCTATAGAGAAGGTAATGAATCAGCTAAATTTTATTTAATAGGTTGGTCTGTTTATTTCTTAGGTATTATCTCTAAAGCATTGGTTTTGTTTGGCTATATACCGTCAAGTTCATTCATAAATCAATTTTATTCTATAGCAATTTCAACAGAAGTAATTTTAATGTCTTTTGCTTTGGCAGATAGATATAAAAGCTTGGCTAAAGATAAGAAGAAACTTGCTGCTAATTTGCAATCACAAAAAGGTGATCTAGATAATGTTATATTAGATAATAAAATGAAGCTAGGTTACAATGAACAAATTGTAAATAAGTTAAATGCAGCCTTAAACTCTGTAGATATTAAAACAGATTTAAAAAGTGTGCTTAATGATTTAACAAGACAACGACAGATCGAAGAGAAAAAAGTTTATTTTCAAGATAATATAGAAGTTGTGAATGATAGTTTTAGAAAAACATTAAAAACGAACTTTCCTCAATTATCTCCTTCAGAAATTGAAATTTGTGCTCTTATTAAATTGAATATGAAGAATAAAGAAATTGCAGAATTTAGAAATACATCTGAAGGAGCAGTTAAAGTTGCCAGACATCGTATTAAAAAGAAAATGCAAATTGAGGGGAAGCTAATTGATTATTTAATAATGATCTAAAAAAAAACAGCACCACTGAATGATGCTGTTTTTATTAATTCCTATTGTGTGTAAAATGTCTTTTACCAAGTTGACTAATACGAGGTAAAAGAGAAGTTAGATCTAGATAAAATATCGTAAATCGAAGATTAATACCTGTGAATATTATCGTCGTAAATATGTTATATTAAAAGCTTAGTGTAGAAATATTTCAAACAATTTTAAAACTTTTGAGTAACAAATGAAACCTAACTGTAAATGTATTTTTCTGTGTATGTTCGAATTAAGTGAGAAGTTTGACTAAACCAAAATTCTCGAAGTTACAAAAGGTTACAAACTAAGTTACATAGGTTACAAAAAGTTACATGTCTATTCAATGTAATGATAATCAGATTTTTATGGTTTTATATTTCTTGTGAAATTTTTGATATTTATTGTGTTTTTTAGCAAAATATTTTCTTTATAACGTAATAATGTGGGTTGTTTTTTAACTATATAGATCAATTAATTGCTTTACTGCAGGATTTCTCAGGCTCTCTTTTGCATATGAAAAACCAACTTCTCTATAATAATGAGGTCCGTTGAATTCTTTAATAACAAATCCATCCCAGCCTGAAGCAAAATCTTTAGGTAAGAAGGAAATACCAAGTCCAGCAATTAACAAAGTTAATACTTCGTTTTTAGTACTACAGTTGGCAATTGTATTCCACTTTGAACCAGAACTATTTAGTATTGAAAGACATTGTTGGTGTGCTTCACAAGGAGGGCAGTGAATAAAAGCAACATCAATTAGGTCAGCATTATCAATACTATCTTTTTTTGCCAAAGGATGATTAATGGGTACACATAAAACATATTCTTCTTTAAATAATGGTAGAAATAAATGCTCTTCATATTTCCATTCTCTAACTAGGATATTAATTTCACAATCCCGATTCATTGGTCTAACATCCCACTCTAAGTTTTTGATTTCTTTAGAAACCGCTGCGAAAAATTGACTTTTAAAACTTTGAGGTAAACTATCTGCTATACCAACAGTAACTTTTTGTTTTAAGATTTCTTCTTTAAATAAAGAAGGAATGGAATTTAATTCTCCTAAAATCCGTTTGGCAATTGGATAGAGGTAGTGTGCTTCTTCATTTAATTCAACCCCTCTTTTATGTCTTAAGAATAATGTTTTGCCAATTAATTCTTCTAGTTGCTTTATGCCATTAGATATATTGGGTTGTGAAACATGACATTTCTCTGCTGCTCTCGATACATTTTTAGTTTCGTATACAGCAACAAAGAAGCGCAGTAATCTTTCATCCATAAATTTTAATTATAATAGGTATATAAAAATAGTATTTTGATGCTTTAAAATTATAAAATACTTTTGTTTCATCAATCAAAACAGGTATAAATAAAACTTATATTTCCATTATCATGAATTCATTAAAAGGATTAATTATCATTACTGGGGCAAGCTCTGGAATAGGTGCAGCAACAGCTCAATTATTTTCTAAAGAAGGATATGCTTTATTATTATTAGCTCGTAGAGTAGATAAAATAGAAGCATTACAATTAGAAAATGCAATCTGCAGAAAAGTTGACGTAACAGATTTTGACGCATTTAAAGCAGCGGTAACAGAAGCAGAAAACAAATTTGGAGAAGCAGAAGCAATTATCAATAATGCTGGAGTTATGCTATTAGGTGATGTTGCATCTCAGAATCCACAAGAGTGGAAAACAATGTTAGATGTTAATGTTATGGGTGTTTTAAATGGAATGCAAACTGTTTTACCTCAAATGCGTGCAAGAAAAAGTGGTACAATTGTTAATGTATCATCTATTGCAGGGAGAAAAACATTTGGTAACCATGCGGCATATTGTGCCACTAAATTTGGGGTGCATGCCTTAACTGAAAATGCTAGAGAAGAAGCTGCAGCGGATAATGTAAGAATGGTAACTATTGCACCAGGGGCTGTAGAAACAGAATTATTATCGCACACTACTTCTGATGAAATTAAGGATGGTTATGAAGCTTGGAAACAAGATATGGGTGGAGTTTTAAGAGCAGAAGATATTGCAAATGCAATTTGGTATGCATTTAATCAACCGCAAGGAGTAAACGTAAGAGAGATAGTAATAGCAGCTACAAAACAGCAACAGTAGTAATAGTAATAAAAAATAGTGCCCGTAATTTATGAAATTACGGGCACTATTTTTTTATTCTAATATATATTTAACGCGTACAGAACTACTAAAAGTGATCTTCTTAATACCTAAATCAAGAGGTTGTTCTTTTTTGTTATAAGATTCGTTATCACCCCAACTATCACTGGCATACATTCTAATTTGTCTATTATTGTTACTTGTATTGTCAATAATATGAATTGCTTTTCCAGCCTGTTGACCTATACCTTCGGCAAGTGTTTGAGCTGTGGCTCTTGAAGTTCTAATGGCTTTAACTCTTAGTATACTTTCCAGTTCATCAGCTTTAGAATATTCTAACTTACCTAAACGAATATGAGAGATGTTTTCTTTTTCTAATGCTTTCATCACTTTACTTGCCATAAAAGCAGTATGTACTACCAAATCATATTGTTTTGCTTTATAGACTTTTTGGCCTTTTAAAAATGATTTATTGAATTCACTAGAAAAGTCAGCAACAACTAAATCATTTTTAGTATCAATGCCTAAACTTTTTAAAGCCTTATTCATTTTGTTTTCTAGTACTTCAGTAGATACCTTATTTTTAGTGTCAATTTCATCTAAAGTAATAATCAAGTGAATGTCATCTGGAGCAACAAGAGAATCTACACTAGCAGAAGTCTCTATATACGGTTGATCTATAAAATTCTTTGATTGAGCATTCATAATTTGAGTACTCATGATTAATAAAAATGCAGTTAATATGTTTTTCATAATAAATAAGTTGTTAGATTAGTACTATACACCAATACGGTTAACTCTCTAAATAAGTTTTAATTTAAAGTGATTTGTAATTCTAATCAAGTGAGAAAAGTGTAATTAACTCTGCCATATTAGTAATTGATTGGATGGGAAGATCTTTAAAATGATTAGCATCTTTATGATAACCAATTACATCTAAGTTTCCGTTTTGCGCGGCTGTTATACCAGAACGAGAATCTTCAATAACTACACAATCCATAGTATTAAAGCCCATTTCTGCTACAGCATGAAGAAAAAGGTCAGGGGAAGGTTTCCATTTTTTTATATCAAAAGCACTATACATCTTTCCTTCAAAGTAAGGAAGTAATTGAGTAGCTTTTAAATTATGAAGCATTTTGGTCATTGGACCATTAGAAGCAACACAAAAAGGGATGTTATTTTGTACCAATTTATCCAAAACAGCTTTAATGCCGGGTATAGCTTTTAAGTTTTTAGTAAATGCTTCAAATGTGTGTTGTCTAAAAACCTTTTCAAAATCTTCTGGTAAAGTAATTTTAGCAACAGTTTTCACGTAGTCCATAATTTCGAAAAAGGCTTTTCCTTTAAAAAGCTTTAATGCTTCATCTGCACTTACTTTCCATCCATACTCTAAAAATAAATCAGAAAAAACTTCCATTGTCAAAGTTTCACTATCAACAAGAATCCCATCACAATCGAAGACAATACATTTGTATTTCATATTTTCTATTTCTTTAGAGTTGCTATTATGTATTCGACAAATATAAATTAAACGATACAGAAAATCACCTTTTTTAAAAGAAGTACACTATCTACTATTTTATTTTTTAGGATGCTCAAAAATACTTGGTATGATTTACTGAATACTTTATGTTTGCATTCCAATTTGAATAACATACAGCCATAATGAAGAACTTTGAAGAGAAATATAAATTGATAGTGAAAATCGGAAATGCTTTGCACCGTTTTGGATGCTCCTCTCTTCGAGTTGAAACCTATATACAAGATATAGCAGATCATATTGGTGTAGATGTATCTTGTCAGGTAACTACAAATACGCTTAATTATCAGATTGAAGATCCTAAAAGTCAAGAACGACAAGTTGTGTTGCAATACATTCCGCTAGGTTCTAATGATTTAGGTAAATTAGCTGAACTGCATAACCAACTACAAGAAGCATTTAAAAATGAATATTCTTTTGCAGAAATTACAGCAAATATTGACAAAGTGATTGCCAAAAAGAAATTGTATTCTGAGGGGATGTTGGCTTTAGCATATACAATAATACCTCCATCATTTTTAGCATTAATTGGTGGTAGCTGGATTACTTTTATGTTTTGTTTTGTTATGGGTTTTGTGGGATATGCAGTCACTAAAATTAATAGTAGATATAAGACCTCCAAATATACAGTAGAGTTTTATACAGCCTTTACATGTAGTTTATTAGGTTGCTTTTTTAAGTATTTCTATCCTCATTTAGATGTTTTAGAACTGAGTTTGGCTGCGGTGATTTTATATGTTCCAGGCTTAACAATCTCAATTGCATTAGAAGAAATAGCGTTTAACCAGTTTAATTCTGGTTCTGGCTTCTTGTTTAATGCAATCATGATTTTCCTAAAGTTATTTATTGGTGTCTATTTAGGAATGTCTTTAGGGCAATATTTCTTTGCTTTAGAACAAGATGTTTTTGTAAATGAAATGCCTAAATGGATAGTATGGATAGCATTGCCTGTGTTGTCTTTTGGATTAGGTGTTGTATTTAATACCAGAAAATCTGATTTATTATTAGGGTTACTTCTTGCATTTATTGCGTATTGGGGACCAATGATCTTTGCTGAAAATATAGGTTGGATATTTGGTACTTTTGTAAGTGCTTTCTTAATTACTTTTGGGAGCATTGTTTTTAGTAGACGAAAAGATGTTCCGCCTTCTGTATATCTTCTTCAAGGAATAGTGATTTTAGTACCTGGAAGTAGATTATTTATGGGGTTGTCTAACCAAATAAATAATAACCCAATTTTAGATAACCCAAGTATTGGAACATCTGGTCTTTTAATGTTTTGTGCTATTGTTGTTGGAATGCTTGTAGCTTATAGTAGCTACTATCCAAATATGGACAATAGAAATAATATCTAGGTGCTTAATCATTCTAATAAATTATAAATTCTATTAAAATTACGCAACCGGTTGTTTAAATTTTTAATTTGGTGATGATCGTCACTTTTTTACTTTTATTTTTTTTTGAGATTTACATAACGTAATGACAATCAATAAGTAATAATATAGCTTTTTGATTTACTTAGGAGGTCTATTTTTACACTATTAGTAGGGTATTTTATAGCGTAGAAAAGAGCCTTCAAGGTATTTCAACTGATATGATTAATTACTTAAAACTAAAGTATCCGTTTCACATAACTCAGAAAAACAATGAACCACCAATTAAAACTAGACAAAATTCTAATGGGAATTTGTCTTAACGAAGGAGAGAGTATTGAAGAAATATCTCAACATTTAGGGATTTCTTCTAACAAAGATGAAGTACAAGAAATTGTAGAAAGTTTATCTAAAGAAGGTTTTGTTCAATGTGTATCCACTTCTTATAAGTGTACAAAAACAGACCTAACCCCAAAAGGGCATGAAAAAGCATCTTATTTATTTGAATTGACTTAATAAGAAATGAACCCTTTCTTATAGTTGTTTTACCCACTATCAAGCTATTCTAAATTGAAAAAACATATTAACTACATATACTATAAATTGTACTAAATACAGAGAGAATGAATTGTAATAACTTGATGATTTTAGAATAGCTTGATTTTTTTTCTACTCTTCATAACACTTTAAACAATTTACAATATTGGTTAATAAAGGTAAATTATAACAATGTGAAAGGTGATATGCACGTATCTTAGTTATCAATAATGATAAACAAATTGATTATACCTTTACCATACTAAAATAATGAAGAAACTATTCATAATATTGATTGTAAGTATTGCTTCAATCTCTGCAACACTAGCAGATGTTGATCCTTACTTAATTTCTAGAACAGAGTTAGAATCCATAAAAGGGTTAGAACTAAATAGAAATGATGCTGCAGATATGTTAGAAAAATATTTAAATGTTACAACTGAAGGTAACATGCAATATATCTACAATCCACAAAATGGAAATATTGTAATGTATTTTAAAGATGGTATGAAAAAAGTGAAAGTTGAAGACTTTGCTGTTACAAACCAACTTACTAATGTGTACTTTACGGTAAATGATGATATAAAATTACATATTGTGATGTATAATAATTCTGGGAAAATTCTTGATGTTAGAACAAGAAAATACGATCCAGAATGGGGAGATTATTATGAAGTTTTGACTGAAAAATAATTTCATAATTAGATATCATTTTATGAGAAAATGGATACAATTAATTTGTATCCATTTTTTTTATGCAAATATTTACCTATCTAATTAGTTTTAGTTCATTTTTCTGAAATACAAATTGTAATTGATATAACGTATGCTCATAAGAAAAAAAGAATTCATACAATCCTCCATTGTATTTTTAATTTCAATTTACCTCACTATATCAAATGCTAATATTTTAAATATAGAGATAATCTCAAGTATTCGATTATCATTAGGAACATTAATTAATTGGGCTGGGATAGTAGCATTACCGTTGATGATTTATTATGGAAATAACTCCATAAATAAACCAATTTTGCCTATTGATTTTCAGTTTAAATCGACAAATAAATTTTTAATTGGTTATGCCTCTTTATGGGGAATTGTAAGTTATTTATTGACCAACACTTGGTCGTTTACATTACAAGAAATGAGACAATCTTTCAATTTGTCTTTTGATAATAGCAATGGTCTGTATTGGATAAATACTATTTCTGTACTTTTACTACCTATTTTATTTTTTATAGTTTATAAACTGAATACTCTTAAAAAAAAGTAATTTAAAACCCCCATAATACTCTTTTAGTCAAAGAATAACATATCATGAGGGCTATACACAGTGTTAATAGGATAAATAAATATTTATTTTTCAGTTTTTAAATTATTAAGGGAGTTAGTATTTTTAATCAGCTAACTTATACCTATCTTCTTCAACTTTTCTTGTATTTTGAATGGTTGAAACGATAAGTTTATCAGCGTCAATAATTTCTTTTACATAACAATTCAACTCTTCATCAAAGTTATTGATTGTTGTGTTTTTTTCTTTTTTCAAAGTATCTGTCGAAACTATTATTAATAGAAGCGACAGTAATTTGACGTTAAAAAGTACTTTTATCATCGTAAAAAATAGTTATTTGTATGTTAGTTATTGATTCAAAAATACTAGTAAATTTATATAGTAACAATACCCATTAATGGGTAATTTGGATAATATTGATATTCAACAATAACATACAGTACACATTTATAAAATGCTTTAATTGTTCTTATTTGTTTAGTAGCTTAGTGGAATCGTTTTTTGCTAACCATTCTACTTTTAAACCTATGTATCAACTTTTACTTTTTTTATGCTTTACCTTCAGTTTTATTTCGGTAAAAATTGAGCAAGATGTAAACCCTAAACATCTTACAGAAAAGTCTGTCCACAAAATGATAGGAGAGACCTTTAGAGGTACAAAGGCTATTCGAATTTTAGAAATGTATATGGGAATTAATTATAAAGATGAATCAGAATATTTCTATAATCCAACAAATGGGTCAATCATTATCCATTTAGAAGAAGAAATTAAAACACTACAAATTATAGATCATAAAGTTGATACTCAATTGGCTCATTTTCAGTTTCTAATAGATGACAATATAAAAATAGAAGCAAGTTACCATTTAACTTCTGGTTTAGCTTCTAAAATTGTTGCACATGAAGTGGATCAAAATACGGGTGCTTTTGTGGAAATGGAAACGACAACTCAAGATTAAATTGTACTTTACTAAGTTTTCGTTTGAAAATTGAGCTGAAATATTTTGTATTTTACAATGATTTGAACTTTCTTCTTTAAATTAAGATTGAAGATTTACCCATTGATACAAATTTACTCCTATGAAGACTGCCAAAAAACGAGTCTTATATTTTATTATCGGACTTTTTACTCTTGTCTGTTTAGACGGCTTGATTAATTATATTAATAAGGATGAATTAAAAGTAAGACATGTAGAAAAAATAAGCTTTTCAAAAATTAGATAAAATAGAAACACCCCAATCAATTATGTAAATCGATTGGGGTGTTTTTTTGATTAATTATTTCTTTTATTTCAGAAGTTCAGAAACTGCTTTTTCAAGTTGCTGATCTTTACCTTCTGCTGCTACTTTTTTATCTAGATCAACTTTTACATCTGGTTCAATTTGTTGATTTTCAAGGTAATTACCCTTCATATCTTGTACACCTACCTGCGGAATACCAAATACAAGAGAATTATCTTGAAGACTTTCCCACCAAACGGCAGTCATTGTACCAGGAATTGGCATACCTATCAATTTACCAATACCCAATGTTTTGTAGGCATAAGGAAAACCGTAAGCATCAGAATAATTTCCTTCAGATACCAATACCGCCGATGGCTTAGACCATTTATTAATTGGTTCAGTACCAAATTTCTGTCCTCTTGGTGCAAACTGAGCATATACTTTACCACTTAAAAACGTAGCTAGATCATCGTGTAACCATCCACCGCCATTAAAACGTGTATCTACAATAAGTGCTTTCTTTTGGTAGTTTTTACCTAATGCTTCAGAGTATATAGTTCTAAAGCTGCTACTGTTCATGCCTCTAACATGTACATATCCAATCTCTCCATTAGATACTTTCTCTGTTTCTAGCTCTCTTTGTTTTACCCATCTTTTGTAAAGTAAGTTACTTTGAGAACGCATAGATATAGGTTGAACAATAATTGTTTCTCTTTTCCCGTTGCTAGGATCTAAAATAACAACATGCATGTTTTGTCCAGCTTTATGATTTAATAACTGATAGTAATCTTTACCACTTTCGATATTAAGACCATCAATTTTTTCAATTACCATTCCTGCTTTTATTTCTTTATCTAAAGAGAGGAGAGGGCTTCCTTCAATTAACTCTTCAATTTTTAATCCATTGCCTGTATAAGCTTTATCAAAGAAAGCAGCAAACGTAGCAGTCTGATCACCATTTGTAGCGCTAGGGTAAAATCTACATCCAGTATGTGATCCATTCAATTCACCCAATAATTCGCTTAACATTTCAGAGAAGTCATAATTATTATTAATATAAGGAAGGAATTTAGCATAATCTTCTTTGTAGTAATTCCAATCTACCTGATGTATTTCTGGGTCGTAGAATTTCTTTTCAACTTGTCTCCAAACATGCTCAAATAAGTAAGCTCTTTCTGCAGCTTTATCTAAATAGTAATTAGCAGCATATGAAATATTTGACTTAGCATCTGAAGAAAGCTCTATTTTTGAGAAGCTATTGCCATTTTCGAAATAGATATTTTTATGTTCCTTATCAAATTGAAGATTTCCATTTCCTCCACTTAATTTATGTAATAATTTTGTTTCATTCTTACGTATATCTTTCACCCAAAGATCATAACCACCTTCAAAACTACTTAAGTAATAGAGTTTACCACCATCTTTAGTTAAGAGCATATCTGATAAGAAAGAAGAATTTATTGTAATACGAAGAATACGATCTTGGATGTTATTAAATTCAATTTCTAATGTATCCTCTTTATCTTCTGCAGTATCTTTTTTCTTCTTTTTCTTTTTTGTCGCTACTTCCTCTTCTGCTTCTTTTTCTTTTTTCTCTTTGTCCTCTTTAATTTTTTTCTCGTACTCAAACTTTTCTTTAGACCATTGGAATTCATCAAAAGCTTGTTTTGTTAAGAAAATACCAAATACATCGTCTTCTGCACCCCAACTACCATGGCTTCTATATCCGTACTTATCGTTTTGGAAAATGATAGCTTTACCATCCATGGCAAATTTAGGAAGTACACTATTGTAACCACTTTGTGTAAGATTAATAATTTTTTGATCACCTTGTGCGTCTACTAAACCAATATCAGTGCTTGCCCATGTGTTTGGAGAATATTGAACTGCAAACCATTTGCCATCAGGCGACCAATCATAATGTTGATCTCCATCAGTATATGAATAGTTATATTTTCCTTCTAAGATTGTTCTGCTTGCTTTAGATTTTAAGTTGATCACTTTTAAAGTTGTTCTTTCTTCTAAATAAGCAATTTCATCTCCTTTTGGAGAGAACATCGGTTGGAATTCTTCTACATCTTTATTGGCAGTAACAGTGGTTTCTTCAATTGATGTAGCATTAATAAAATAAGGTTCATCTTCGTCTTTAATTTCAGACATATAAATATTCCAGCTGTTATCTCTTTCACCTGCATAAACTAGTTTTCTACCATCAGGCGAGAAGTGCACACTACGTTCTTGTTCTGGAGTTTTCGTAATCTGAACTGTAGTTGAATAATCTATAGATGTAACAAAAACATTCCCTCTTAAAATAAATGCAAGTTCTTTTCCATTAGGTGAAACTGAAATAGAATGTCCACCCTTATGTGCTTTTATAAATGTGGTGTTATTTACTTTTGCATCACTTTTTATACTTATATTAACCTTTTTAGGTTGTTCACCCTCTTTTACTGTATAGATTTCTCCATCAAACCCAAAGCACATTGTAGCACTATTTGTTACTGTAAGAAAACGAACTGGATCTTTAATAAAAGTTGTAATCTGTTTTTTGTTCTTTCCATTTATATCGGCAATCCAAACATTTGCAGAACCAGCTTCTTCGCTTACATAAGCAATTTTCGATTCATTATCATAAAAATTTGGATAGAGATCTTCACCATCAAAAGTTGTTAACTTTGTATGTTCTTTACTTGCTACATCGTAGATCCAAATATCACGAGTTACAGAAGAACGGTGGTGTTTTCTCCAATTGTCTTCATAACCTTTATAGTCTTGATAAAGAATTTTTGATTGCTCTTTATTGTATTTAGCGTTAATAGTAGGTGTTGTAATTAACTGTTCTGGTCTGTTACCTTCAAGACCGACACTATACAATTCTGGAAAACGACCATATGGGAATTGTACACTTTTAATGTCGTCAAGAATTACAGCAGAAAATAAAACATTCTTACCATCAGGTGTAAAAGAGAAAGGTGTTTCTTTTGCCGAGTTGTACGTTAAACGATTTGGAATACCTCCATTTACGTCTACAGTAAATATATCAAAATTACCATGTCTGTCAGATGCAAAAGCAATTGTTTTACTATCAGGGCTCCAAACAGGGTGGTAATCATGTGCTACATGTTGCGTAAGCATTCTCGCCTCACCACCTTCACTTTTTACTACATAGACATCACCTTGATAGGCAAATGCAATATGAGTACCATCGGGAGAGATTGCAGGGTAGCGCATCCAAAGTGGATTTGCAAATGAACACCAACTTATAAGAAGTAAGAGTGAAGATAATAGTGTTGATTTTTTCATGTTTAATAATGTGTAATACGGATCCCCTTATATGTTTTAAGAGATTTTTGATTTAAGGGAGTTATTTAATTTATGCTACGATATTACATCGATCCGTAATATTTTACAAGTAAATTGTATTTAATAATACCTATTAGCATCTAAATCTTATAAAAGCTTAATTCCTTATTTTGTCAATCTTTAAAATGTATTTTTGAGTTTACTAAACTCCATTACATGAAAAATTTTTTACTTACTAGTTTCAATTATTTACTTATTCAACTTATATGTACACTTAACGTAGTACAAGCACAGAATAAAGACTATACTTCTTTTGTAAATCCATTTATAGGAACACAAAATATGGGGCATACTTACCCCGGAGCAACTACACCTTTTGGTATGGTTCAGCTTAGTCCTGAAACCAATCAAGAAGCAATGCTAATAGATGGAAAGTATAATCCAGCAACGTATGCGTATTGTGCTGGTTATCAGTATGCGGATAGTACTGTATTTGGTTTTAGCCATACACACATGAGTGGTACAGGGCATTCAGATTTAGGAGATTTTCTTGTGATGCCTACAACTGGACCATTAAAATTAAATCCAGGAACTGCAGATCAACCACAAAGTGGCTATCATTCTCAGTTTTCACATCAAACTGAGGAAGCGATACCCGGTTATTATGCTGTTACTTTAGACGATTATAATATTAAGGCTGAATTAACTACTTCTGATAGAGTAGGGTACCATAAATACACATTTCCAGAATCAGATGAAGCTCATATTATTTTAGATCTTATTTCTAATATTTATAATTACGATGGGAAAACTGTTTGGACTTTTGTTCGTGTAGAAAATGATTCAACAGTAACAGGTTATAGACAAACGAACGGTTGGGGAAAAACAAGGAAAGTATTTTTTGCAATGAAGTTTTCTAAGCCATTTAAAAGTTACGGACATAAACGCTACGAAGAAGTTAAGTACAATGGCTTTTACAGAAAATTTGATCAAGAACATAACTTTCCAGAAATGGCAGGTGAAAAAATTAGAGCTTACTTTAATTTCGATACTAAAGAAAACGAAGCTATTGAAATTAAATTTGCATTATCGTCTGTAAGTTCAGCTGGTGCAATGCGTAATTTAAATACTGAAGTTCCTGAATGGAATTTTAATAAAGTCAAAAATGAAGCAAAGGAAAAATGGAATAATCAATTGACTAAGGTAGATGTGCAAACACTTACGGAAGATCAGAAAATAACTTTTTATACTGCTTTGTATCATACAATGCTAAGCCCAGTTTTGTATGAAGATGTAGACGGTCAATATAGAGGTTTAGATCAAAATATTTATACCTCAGATGGGTTTACAAATTATACTTTATTCTCACTTTGGGATACTTATAGGGCACTACATCCTTTATTCAATGTATTGCACCCAACAAGAAACAATGATATGATAAAATCTATGTTGGCACATCAAGAACAAAGTGTTCATAATATGTTGCCAATATGGAGCCATTATGCCAACGAAAATTGGTGTATGATTGGTTATCATGCAGTAAGTGTAATTGCAGATGCTATGGTAAAAGAAACAACAGATGTACCTCCAGAAAAAGCACTTAATGCAGCTTTAAGTACTGCAACAGTTTCCTATTTTGATGGGATCGGTGAATATATTGAAAATGGCTATGTTCCTGCAGACAATAATTCTGCTTCGGTATCAAAAACATTAGAGTATGCTTATGATGATTTTTGTATTAGTGAAATAGCCAAATACGCAGGAAAAGAAGGGATTTCTTCTCAATTTTATTACAGGTCTGAGAGTTTTAAAAATGTATTTGATTCTGTTAGTAATTATATGCGTCCAAAAATGCTAAATGGTACTTGGAGAAAGGAATTTGATCCGTTAGATACACATGGTCAGGGATTTATTGAGGGTAATGCTTGGAACTACGGCCTGTATGTACCTCACAGTGTTGATGAAATGATAACAATGATGGGCGGTAAAGAAGATTTTGCGACTCATTTAGATAAAATTTTTACCACTCCAATTGAAGATCGTTTTATAGAAAAAAACGAAGATATTACTAGAGATGGTATTATTGGTAATTATGTACATGGTAACGAGCCTGGACATCATATTCCTTATTTATACAATTGGACCAACCACCCTTACAAAACACAACAAAGAGTCCGTATGATTATGGATACAATGTATACTAACGAACGAGATGGACTCTGCGGAAATGATGATGCAGGACAGATGAGTGCTTGGTATGTTTTTTCTGCTTTGGGTTTTTATCCAGTTCTACCAGGTTCAGCTGAGTATGCACTTGGTAGCCCACTAGTAAAAGAAGCAACAATAAAATTCGAAAATGGTAATATACTACATATTCTTGCTAAGAAACAGTCAGAAAAAAATGTATATGTAAAAAGGGTGATTTTAAATGGAGTTGAAATTAAAGGACCAACAATTAATCACTTTGATTTGATGAAAGGTGGAGAATTAGTTTTTGAAATGAGTAAAAGGTAGTTATATAACATTGCTCACTTTTTATAAAGTAGATTGTGAGCAATGTTTAAATGCTATTCAATGTAATACTAAAAGGTCTGTTTTTTTTAAATTATTAATTAGGTAAATCTAGTATTTACTATGGGTAAAGGTTTGGCAATCCTCTTTGGTAAGAGGATTATTGGCCTTAACACTATCTACAAACTGAATGAGCTGAAAAATTAGTATTACAATGATTTATTGTTTTTAATCAACTAAAAAAGGTGACATAAGTAATTGTTTTTTAAACTACTATACAATTTTATTTTTACGTGAATTAATATTTTTTTTTACTTGCTCATGATAACAATTAAACGCATAATATAAATTAATATTAATAAAAATATAATTATTGATCCTATACCTTTGAATGGAAGCTAGTGCTATTTTATATGGATAATTTCTATGTAAGGTGAACCTAGTCATTAACTATTTCAAATAACTATTTCAAAAATATCTCTCAATTATGAAATCACTAACACTATTATTATTGTTATGTATTTTTAGTTGTTCAAAAACTGAAATTTCACCTTCACCAGTAGATGAAAAAAAAATACTTGACCTTCAGAAGCATTTAGCAGCTGAAAAAAAACAAGTTGAAGATCTTTCTAAAGAGAATGACGATTTAAAAGATCAAATTGCAGCCTTAGAAAAGTTTAAAAAAGACCTTAAAGCTGAACCAAAAAACAAAAAGGAACAGCTAAAAATTAAAGATCAACTTTGTGCTATCGATAAAGACCAAATTAAAGCTGAAATTTTAAAAGATAAAGATTTTCTTGGAGATATATTTCCAATTATTATTGCAAGTAAAAAGATTGAATATTTAAATTATAAGTATAAGTTAAATATCAAGAAGAATGATTATACAACAAATCCCTCTGGAGAAATTTCAGAATTAGAAATTCATAATACATCTATCTCTATTTTACCTGAAGAATTATTTAAAATGTCTTCTCTAGAAAAACTAAATTTAGATAATACTTCAATAGCTGTTTTACCTAAACAAGTAAGTAAACTAACATCGTTAACTTCATTGTCTTTAAATAATACTCCTCTATCATCTCTACCTGTAGATATTGAAAAGTTAAAAAAATTAGAAAGTTTATCTTTTAATAATACAAAATTAAAATCTTTACCTAATTCAATTGTGAAACTGGTTAAACTTAAAGAGTTATCATTATTAAATTCTAGTTTACAACAGTTACCCTCAGCAATTGGTCAATTAAGTAACCTAGAAACATTAGCTCTTGATGGTACGCAATTAACTTCTTTACCTGCCTCTATTAATAATCTATCAAATTTAATATTTTTACAACTTGGCGTATTACCAATTGATAAAACCAATTTATCTGATAGTATAAAGAAAGTAATTGCTTAATTTTTAATCATTTCTCTGACTCGACTTTCTTGTATTATGCACTTTCTTAATAAAAATAATATTCTTGACATAAAGAATATTACACCTTGTTATAGATGGGGTAGTATATTGTTATTATTTTTCCTGTGTACAAAAAATATTTATGCTCAGGATTCACAACTATCTCAATATTATGCATCTCCACTCTACCTTAACCCGGCACTTGTAGGTACTTCTAATAATGGAAGAGCTTTCTTTAATTATAGAAATCAATGGGTAAATATTCCTTCTGATTTCGCTACGTATGTTTTTGGTATGGATACACCATTACCAAACAAACATATTTCTATTGGAGCACAAGTAGTAAAGGATTTTATTGTTCAGAATAATAAATCAATTTATAATAAAACCATAGCTAATTTAACGAGTGGTTATAAATTTAATTTAAACAGGCAATATGTTGTCAGTTTTGGACTTCAAATAGGTTTTGAACAGCTCGACCTCAATTCATCAAGTTTAATTTTTGGAGATCAAATAAATGACAATGGTATTACAAGTAATAATACTAAAGAGAAATTAGACAGAAGTACATCATTTTCTCCAGATATATCTGCAGGGGGTACTATCTACAGTAATAAGCTATGGTTTGGTGTGGCATTCTATCATATTAACCAGCCAACTACTACCCGAAATAAAGCAAATAAAAATATAATTCCCATGCGTTTTTCTATGCAAAGTGGTTATAGAATTCCATTAAGTTATAGGTGGCATAATAGTGTAGCAAATTACGACGATAAATTCTTGACTTTAATGCTTCATTATCAATCACAAAGAAAAAATGATCAATTAAGCTTAGGGATCAATTTAGATTATAATCCAATATTATTCGGGATTTGGTATAGAGGATTATTAATGAAGGAAAACATGAATAGTGGGCAGCCAAATCATGATGCTATTATTTTTAAAAGTGGAGTAAGAGTCAAAAGAATTGTATTGGGTTATAGTTTTGATTTACCAATTGGTGGGTTGACCTTTTCTGAAGGTAATTCACATGAAATATCCCTTCAATATGCATTCAATCTTTTTCCTAATCATGATAGAAATAAAAGACAGAGATGGAAAAATAAATTTATGACTGATAAATGTCCCGCACCAATAATCTAATTCTCATGAAGTTTAAAATATTTAAATTATTATGTATTATTTCATTGCTAGCATATAGTGTAGCAGCACAAGAAATAATGGTGAAAAATAATAATGATAACAGCATTTCAAACCTTACTCTTTTAACTAAAATAGATGGGTGTACAAGTTTTAGTGGCGACTTTTGGTTAAATGGAGCCAAAGTAAAAAGGTGGGAATATGGGAAGAGTGTCTCTATTTTAAAGAAACCATCATTAATATTTAGTACTAAGGGAGAAAACAAATTAAAAGCATATTATGATGTTAATGGAGTAGAAGATTCAGTATCTGTAGTTATAGAAATTATTAAGTTACCTACTTCATTAGCATTTAGCAGCTCGGTAAAAAAAGCTTGTTTTGGTTCTTCAATTACTTTTAAAGCTGAAAATATAAACTATAAGTATAGAGAAATTTACTTTATAGTAGACGGTGTTAAAGTAAAGAATGGCGGTTCTTATACTTTTAAAAAGTCACAATATTATGATGTAATAATGAAGGTTATTACTCCATCTGGCTGTGAAACCTCTATTAAAAAAGATAATTATATCCAGATTTTTGATAAAATTGATTTTTCAGTTTCACCTAACAAAGTTGTTGTACCTGGAAGTTCTGTAACAAAAACATTTCAAATTTTTACTTCTGTACCTAATTTAAAATTTACTTGGGATTTTGGTGATGGAACACCGATTGCAACAGGAAATTCGGTAACACATACTTTTAAAAGTAAAACTGCAATTGTTTATAAAGTAAAAGTAACTGCTAGTAACACTTTGTGTACAAAAACGGAAGTTGTTGATGTTGCAATTAATAGTAAAAGTAATATTTTCGACATTAAAGTAACGAATGATTTTTGTACTTCAGAGGTGTTTGAATTCATACCAAATCTTCCTTCAAAATTTAACGGTAAAGATATTATATGGGAATTTAGTGACGGTTATAAAGTAACCAAAACTTTGCCTTTAACTGTAAAAAGGAGGTTTCCTCAGGGTACTAAGAATATAACAATTACGGCTACTGTAGATGGAATAATTGATCAAAAAGAGTTGCCTTCGCTACTTCCAAAAAAACAAATAAAAATAAAATCAGATAAGCTATTTTGTTCTTTACCTTACAATGTTTCACCAACAATAATTGGGAGAAATAAATTGCCTAAAGGCTATTCTTTTAAATGGATCACCAGTGATGGTGCAATCTCAACTTCTGCTACCCCAACTTTTACTTTTAAAAAGAATACTACCAAAACAATTGTACTTTATGGAGTTAATAAAAGCTTAGGTATTGAGTGTGAAATAGATAGAATAACGGTTGTTGGAGATAAGTACGAAGCAAAAATTTTAAGTACTAATGATTTGTTATCAGGTAATATTTATAAACAAATTGAAGGATGTCAAGGCTTTTCAACAGAATTGTATTATTCTATTAAACAATTTAAGAAAGTAGTACCAAGTGCTGCAGTAAAAAATGTTATTTGGAATATCACTAAAGATGGCAAACCTTTTCTTTATAAAAATAACCATAGAATAAAGCTGAATAATTTAAGGTCTGGTAAGTATGAAATTAAATTAACTATACGAACTAAATTAGGGTGTGTAACCATCTTAAAGAAAAATATCTTAATAGGTACTGAGTTAACTCCATCTTTTAAAGTGAAAAAGAGCACTATATGTAATTTTGAAGTATTAGAGTTAGTCAATACATCTAATTTTGCTGCTAATATTAACATGAATGATGTTCAGTATCAAACTAACCTTGGGAAAGGGTGGGAAGATGGTTTTATTTCTAATCACATGTTTAGAAATACTGCTTCAGGGATAATTGATATAAAACTGAGAGTAGTTTATAAAGGTTGTCCTGGTATGGCTGTAAAAAAGCAGATTACAATTCAAGCTCCAATGTCTTCTTTTAAACTTGTGAAGATATCTCCTTGCGATATTAATTCTCTTGAAATTACAAATCTATCTAAAGGTGCTGATAACTATATATGGGAAATTATAGAAAATGGTACAGTTATCATGAATCATACAACTACCTCTAAAGCTCCATTTAAATTAACCGATTTATTAGGGCGTAATTTAACAGAGGGTGTTATTTATACTATCATATTGACAACAACAACTTCTGCAAATACATGTACTGATGTATATGACGAAGAGTATAAAGCAATTCCTTATTCCAATTTAACCATTAATAGTAATGATATCATATTTGTAGGAGAAAGTGCTAACTTTTCACTAACGAGTACATTACCACTTGTAACAAATAATATTGATTATGAGTGGACATTTGAAAAGGATGGTAAGCCTTATTCAATTGGATCTATCAAAGATAAACAACCTACAGTTACATTTACAGAAATTGGAGAGTATACTGTTAAAGTTAAAGTTAAATTTCATGATGGAGGCTTGTGTGAAAAGACATTTATAAAAAAAGGTATTCAGGTAATTGAAATTGATGCTTCAGAAATTAATGGTATAGATAAAATTTGTTTAAATAATACTGGAGGTACTTCAACACAAAACTTCAGTATCACTCCGATTTTAAAAATTAAAGATCATACAAAATTAAACTTTTTTGAGAGTAAATGGGAGGTTTGGGGTGATGGACCTACACCTTTATTTACTTCTAAGGTAAACACTGATTCGAAGAATATTACTAATAGTTTTTCATATCAATTTACTTCTCCACGTTTACAACAATTTGATGAATATGAAATTAGGTTTACAATGGTTGTGGGATTGCGTCAGGTTCAAAAGTCTAAGTATGTTAAAGTTACGGCACCTGTCTTAAATTTTGGACCTCTGGCAAATCATGTTTCATACAATTACGAATGTCAAGAGGTAATAACTACTATTGATCCAAAACTAGACTATTCTAAAATAAGTGATGCTCAAAAAGCAACTTATTTAATAGAATTAATTGATCAAAAAACGAGAAAGAAAACCATACTAAATGATGTATTAGTTGTTCCAATTTCTAAAGATAATGTTCATCTTGTTGTTACTAGGGGATTACAACCAGGGCAGAATGAATTATCAATTACTGTAACAGACCCAGAATCTTGTGCTATAAATGAGCAAATAACAATAACAGTACCACCATTACCGATATTTGAAGCTGATTTTACACCATCTACATTTTCATTACCTTGTCGTGGATTTATTGATTTAATTGATTTGGCAAATGAGACTAATGGAAATTCCATTTCTAGAAAAGATATTAATGGGAATAAAATACCGATAAGCAGATGGTTTTATCATATTGTTAGTACCTCTGGTGTTGATGATTATGTAGAGTCTTTAGATGGTAAATATAAATATTTCTTTGAATCTGGAACTTATGAAGTTTCTTTAGTTGCTGAAGATCAAATGGGATGTAGAACAACATCACCAATAAAAAAAATAAAGGTGGGAGGTGTTAGAGGAGAAATTAATAACATTAGCAAAAAAATTGGTTATGCACCTTTTAAATCAGAAGTAGAAGCAATTCTTACCTACAAAGAAAAAAACACAAATGGTATTGTATATTCTTGGTTTTCAGGAGATGGTGTGAACAGCCTAACTTCGGCAATGAAGCAAACAATGTCCTATACAAAATTACCTGTAACATCTAGCAGTGTTACTCCTGGTTTATATTTTATTGATAAAAATGGGTGTAAGTATGCAATTACTGCTCAAGATGATATCACAATTTTACAAGCACCAACAATTGTACTAAATGATATTCAAAAATGTACAGCAGATGGGAGTATCAATGTCAATGCATCACCAAAGAATTTTACACCTGCAAATGTAGATAACAGCAAGTATAGCTATAATGCAAAGGTACATTACCAATGGTATGTAAATAATACATTGATAGATGCAGCAGACGGAGGAGATAAGGAACAAATCACTATTATTTATGGGAAAGATAAAAAACCTTTTACGGTAGATCCTGATGATGTGAATGGTAAAACATTTGTATTGGAATATAGAATGGAGGCCGATTATCATGATAAGCAAAATAGAAATAATTCTCATCATGAAAAATCTCCAATCAAATCAACTTCTTTTACCGTAAAATATGACCCTCAACCAATTGCCAAAATAAAAGATATTCATACAGTCTGTGAAAATGAAACATTATATCTTGATGCTTCAGAAAGTAGTTTTGGCGATTTTTCTAGAGGAAAGATTGAGCGCTATGAATGGGAAATTAAAAATTGGGGAACAAAAACATCTACGAATCCTCAATTAATAATACCTAATATTACGCCTGGTATTTATGAAATAAAATTAACGGTTTATACTTTAAATTTATGTGCAAAAGATAGTACAACTAAAACCGTAACTGTTGGAACTCTTCCAATTGTAGATTTTAGTGCAGATATAGCCTGTTTTGGCGATGTAAATGTATTCAATAACTTATCAACTTTTAAAGGGAAAAGTATTGAAGCAAATCCAAGTAGTATTGATTATGTAAAATGGTATTTTGATTATAATGATAAAAAGAATGAGGTGATTTCTACAGAAATATCTCCTGAATATATTTTCTTAAAGCCAGGAATACATAAAGTAAAATTAGAAGTTTATTCAAAACATGGGTGTATGTCTTCTGTAACAAAAGATATAGAAATTGTTTCTAGAAACTTAAATACTTTTATAAGTATGGATACGACATTTTGTTTTAAAACAGATGGAAAAATAGAGCTACAAGCCCCTCAGAATAAAGGTTTACTTTATTATTGGAAAGATACTAATGAAACGACTTCAAAAGTGTTAAGAGATAAAGAAGGAACGTATGAACTTCTAATTATCGATACTTCTACTAAGATAGACTGTAAAACTTACTATAAATTTAACGTAAGAAGTTTATGTTCGCCACAAATTTTTACTCCAACAGGAATGTCTCCAAATAATGATGGACTAAATGATGAATTCTTAATTCGATCTCGTTATGCACTAGATATTAAATTAAATATTTATAATCGATGGGGAGAAATTATTTTTAGTAAAACATATAAAAACTCAAGTGAAGCCAGACAAGAGGGTAACGGTTGGGATGGTAATTATAAAGGAAAAGTAGTTGCCGAAGGGGTTTACACTTATACAATTGTTTATACAAGCGAACTTGATGGTAGCTCTTATAGGATGTCAAATACTATTTCAGTTTTACCTTAAGAACTCAATATTTTAATTGATAATCTATTTTGCAGTAGTGAGTTAATTCTAGTTTTTAATCCAAAATTTAATTTTACAGCTTTAATAATTACCCTATTAGAGCAGAAATAGGATTAGGTAAATCATTTGCCTTAATCCTATTTTTTTTATTGAGATTATAGGAAATCGTTGTCTTTTAAAAGGTTGATTCTAAGAAAGTTACTTTTATTATGTATTATTGATAATAACCTTAAAAGCGAATTAACCTATACTCATGTATTCAAAAAGCAATTCTACATTACTTACAATACTGCTTGTTTTATTAATTTCACAAAATATATTTGCTAGTGCTAATCAGACGGAAAGTGATAAACCAACATCTGAAGATCTTACAATTATTGTTCGAGAAAATGAAGATTTTACAGCTAAAGTAATAGATCTTTTTCCTTTAAATTCTGCACATACACCTTTAATCAGCGTGAAGATTCATCAATTATCAACCAAAGGAACACTAACTGCTAATTTCTATGATTACACCCTAAATACTAGAGTGTATTCTGCAATAAGTAGTAATGATGTACTTCAAAGAGACGAATCTATCCGCTACAATAGTGGTGCTTATGATGGGACATCTTCTGTAGTGAATTACGATAATTTTACCTTTTCTGTAATTGATGGAAGAGAGGTTGAAACAGAAAGTGTATATACTGTACAGATTAATCTTTTAAGAGCTAACGGAATTTATGTCCAAGATTTTTCTAAAAATGGAACAAAGAATAACCCAATTCCATTTACAGCAACAGATTTTACAAGTAAATATACCAATTTCAATACTTCAGAAACTATTCAGAAGGTTGTTGTTAAAACGCTTCCTCCAAATGGTGTATTACAATTTCAAGGTGTTAATGTGCGTATAGGCGATGAAATAACCTTTTCTACTATTACAGATTTTACTTTTGTACCTGATCGTTTTTGGCACGGAACAACAACTTTTGACTATAATGTTATTGATCAGTCAGGAGATGTTGCTATTAATGATGCCACAATTACGATAAATATTGAAGAGCAAAGGCATATTCCTGTAGCGGTGGATGATAATGCAACTACAACATCAAACACACCATTAATTATAGCAGCTAAAATAAATGATTATGATGATGACAATGATCCCATAGAAATTTTATCTATTGACAATGTTGTAAATGGAACAGCAACGATAGAGAATCAAGAAGTACGTTTTGTGCCTACTTCTGGGTTTATTGGTAACGCTACAATTACTTATACCTTAACAGACAATACGGATGGTACAGATCAGGCAGTGATAAATATAGTGGTCACAAATGATTTGCCTATTGTAACAGATATCAATTATAATGGGGTAATAGGCGATACTATTTGGTTAGCAAAAACAGATTTTATAAATAATTTTGCAGATGCACATCCTCTTGAAAAAATTCAAATTAAATCACTGCCATCAATTGGTATTTTAAAAAATAGAAATACTGCTGTAAATGTAAACGATGAGGTAATAGTAGCAGATATAGATGAACTGTATCTTGTAGCAACGAGAGACTTGAATGTCTTTTTTACCTCATTCGAATGGAACGGTTGGGATGGAATGTCATATGCTATAGATAATGCAAATGTTATAATTACAATCACCAACGATTTACCAATTGTTGAAGATATCTTTTATTCTGGTAGGGTTGGAGATACTATTTGGTTAGATAAAAACGATTTCATTCATGAATTTACAGATAGTGATGTTCTTCAAAAAATACAAGTAAGATCTTTACCATTAATTGGAGAATTATTTAAAAGTGAAAATAAGATTGCGGTTAATGATGAAATTGATGTAAATGATATTAATGATATTTATTTTATCGCCTACTCTAATATAAACAAAGTAGGCACCTCTTTCTTGTGGAATGGTTGGGATGGTTTGAATTATGCAATTGATAACGCCAACGTGAATATTACACTAGGTTTGCCATTTCCACCCATAGTAAGTGATTTTGAAAAGTACGGTAGTTTAAATTCAGATATCTTATTTGAGCTTCAGGATTATGAAGATAATTTTAAAGATTTTTCTGGGTTTAGGTTAGATAGTATACAGCTTACAAGTTTGCCTAATTACGGTACATTTTATCTCGATGGGGTAGCAATAGTAATTAATCAAACAATTGGAAGAAATCACATCCGTGATTTAGTGTATACCCCTAACAATGATTACTTTGGTTTTGATAATGTAGATTATACAGCATTCAATGGTTTTAATTGGGCCGTAAATTCTGCCGTAATTAAGATTGTAATCGATGGAGTTTCAGCAGATCCTCCTGTAATAGATGATATCTATAAAGAAGGGCCTCAGAATACTGATATACCGATTACTTTATCAGATTTCTTAGAAGTCTATTCAGATGATGTGATCCAAGAAATATATATATCTACATTGCCCGAAAATGGCAACCTTTACCATAACGATATTCTTGTAGAGGAGAATGATTTCTTTACTGAAATATCATTTTCTGAGTTTATTTATGAACCAAACCTTAATTATGCTGGCAAGGATTCCATCAGTTGGAATGCTTCTAATGGCCAGGTTTATGCTAGCCAAGATGCATTGGTTCATATAAAAATTAAACCTGAGTTGGTTATATATTCCTCTTTCTCTCCAAATGGAGATAACTACAATGATTATTGGCATATTAAAGACATAGAATTTTACCCCAACAATACCGTTACCATTTACAATAGGTGGGGCAATGTTGTATATAATGACGAGAAATACGATAACACTACCGTAAGGTGGGAAGGTATAAATCACGATAACGGTGTAGTAGGTAAATACTTAACTGCAGGAACCTATTTTTATAAAATTGATCTAAGAGATGGCACTTCAATCAGGTCTGGATTTGTGGTTATTGCCAAATAACTAATTATTTATAATGAAAAAACTACTATTCTCATTACTATTCATACTAGGAGTAGCACAAAGTATTTTTGCGCAACAAGCTACTATGTATTCCCAATATATGTTTAATGCAATGCTATTAAATCCAGCATATATTGGTGCTCAAGGTGGGGTAAATTCTACTTTTATTTACAGACAACATTGGTCTGGTATTGGAGGGTCTCCAAGTACGGCAACAGTTGCAATTGATTCTCCAATAGGATCTAAAAAAATTGCTGTTGGGGCATTGTTTTCCCAAGATAAAATTGGGGTTTCTACTATCCAAAATTTTGATGTAATGCTGGCATATAGAATTGCAGCATTTAATGGAACGTTGTCATTTGGTTTACAAGGTGGGTTTAACAATGTCTCTGTAAATTTTGCTCAACTCACATCTTATGTTCCAGATCCTTCAATTCCTTCCCAAACAGAATCTAAAATGACGCCAGAAGTAGGTGCAGGTATATTTTATAATGCAGAAAAACTTTATGCAGGTATTTCGGCTCCTAAACTGGTAGAAAATGATTTGGGAGATCCTAACTCTACTTTAGTTGTAGAAGGTAAAAGACATTACTATATCATAGGTGGCTATATTTTTCATTTATCCCCTAATGTTGTTTTAAAACCCAATACCTTAATAAAATTAACCGAGGGTTCACCCGTACAAGCCGACATTAATTTAAATACACTTTTGTATGAAACTTTATGGTTAGGAGTTTCTTATAGAACACTAGAGTCTGTTGCATTTATTACAGAAATTCAATTTGGTAAAATGTTTAGAGTAGGCTATTCTTATGATTTGGTTACAAATTCTGCCCAAGGTGTAACCAATGGTTCTCATGAGTTTATGTTGAACGTTTTACTAAAAAGTAAAAAAGCAAAGATCCATACACCAAGATATTATTAACTATGAAAAGGGTATTATTCTCACTCTTCTTTTTGTTTACCATTTTGGTAATCCATGCACAGACAATTGAAAATGTTGATATTAAAGATGCAGATGAAAGGATAGCACAGAAATTTGATAATTTAGATTACTCTACTGCCTTAAAAAAGTATCAGAAATCATATAGAAAAGCAGCAACCAAATCAGATAAGATTTTTTATGCTGTCCGTCAGGCGGAGTGTTATGATAAAATGAACAAGCCTAAAAAAGCAATTAAACTATACGATGAAATTGATAGTTTAGGTGGTGCTTTAAAAGGAAATGATGCAGAAGTTTTTGGCGATGCATTTTTTAAAATTGGAAAATACACACAAGCAGAAGAATTGTATGATAGGGCCTCAAAAGGCGTTAAAAAAGAAGATAAGCAAAGAATATACGGTAAAAGAAAGAACATAGCAGAAATAGAAAAGCTATTAAGTGGGGAAGAAGCCTATGAAGTCAAATTTGCTCCTTTTAATTCTAAACAAGATGATTTTAGCCCTATTGAATACAACAACGGGATTGTGTTTGTATCGAACAGAAATGAAAATCAGACAGGTAAAAAAACATATGTAGGTGATGGAGGGAATTTCTTAGATTTATTTTATGTAAATGAAAAAGGGGAAATCACAAACCTATCTAAGAGCATTAATACTAAATTTCATGAAGGAAGTGCAAGTATTTCTAATGATGGTACATTAATGGTTTTTACGAGAAGTACCAAAAGAGAAAAGTCGGATACAAATGCAAGTAGACTGCAGATTTATTTTTCTAAAAAAGAAGGTGACGAATGGGGGAAGCCTTATCCGTTTTTATGGAATATGGAAGCATATTCTACTGGACATCCGTATTTTTCTACTGATAATAAAAAAATGTATTACATTTCTGACCGACCAGGTGGATTGGGTGGTAGTGATATTTATTATTCTGAATGGATTGGTGAGGAATGGTCTAGACCAATTGCTTTAGGTCCTGAAATCAATACAGTAAGAGACGAACTCTTTCCCTCTTTAGACAAGCACAATAAACTCTTCTTTTCATCAAACGGTTGGGGAGGACTTGGAGGTTTGGATGTATTTGTACAAGACCTCGGTAATATTCAGCCATCACCAATTAACCTTAGAATACCTATAAATTCTAGTTTTGATGATTTCAGTGTTTTAATCACCAAAGATGGAAAACAATATATATCCTCTAATAGAGATGTTGAGAACAGTAAATCACAAAGAGATAACATTCTAGAAATTGTAAGAAAAGATTTTAAAGGTATTGTAATTGATAAGTTTTCTAGAGTTCCAATAAGTGGTGCTACTATTAGTATTGATGGTAAAGAAGTTAGTAAATCTGATTCAACAGGAATTTTTTCTGTAAGTTTTAAGGATTGGAATAACAAACAAAATATTTTAGGATCTAAATTCTCTTACCAAGCCGATTCTGTTTTAGGTGATAGCATAGATCAGATATTAATAAATGCAGAACTCGTGGTTCTTGAATTAGCTCAACCATTAATAAAAGGAGTTATATATGATTCTGTTTCTAAAAAGCCACTCATTGCAAGGGTAATTGTTAATGAAAAATCAACTGGAAAAGAGACAATTTTTTATACTGATTCTGTAGGAAGGTATCAATTTAAAGGTTTACCTAACGAGCATTACGATTTAAGGGCGGAACGACCGAGGTATTTTACCAATAGAAGAGCCTTAAATACAAGTACAAAATTATTTATTAATAAAGACATTGCTTTAGAACCCATTACAGGTCAAAAAATACGAATCTATTATGATTTTGATAAATCTGATATCAGAGATGATGCATCGTATTTATTAGATACGTTGGTAAATATGATGACTTTTAACCCAACAATTAAGATTGAACTATCATCGCATACAGATAAAAGAGGTAAAAACTGGTACAACCAACAGCTATCAGAAAAAAGAGCAAAAGAAGCTTTTAATTATGCTGTTAAAAATGGTATTGCTGCCAATAGAATGCTTTATAAAGGATATGGAGAATCTAAACCACAAATAGAATGTGAACCTTGTTCAGAAGAAGAACATCAGTTAAATAGAAGGACTGAATTTTATGTAACAGGATACACCAACGAGAATAATTACTTTGGGGATGATTATAAAACCTTGTTTGAAGGAGGGGCTACAGATTTATTAATTGGGTTTGATGGAGAACTAATGAGAAGTGCTAACAAAGTGATTTCTGGAGTTGTACAAGAATTAAATGATGAAATTAGTGATTTAGAGCTACTTATTGAAGATGATGCTGGTACTGTTTTAGGCACTACAACTACTTCAGAAGAAGGTGTTTTTAACCTACATGTAGCTTCTAAATACAAGTATGTACTAAAAGTTTTAAAGAATAAAAACGTTATCACAACTAAGTATATTGACCTTTATGAGTTTAAAAATAATAATAGTATTGATGTAAAAGTCTTTATAGATTAATTGATTGTGCCATTTATTTACAAATAGTATCTGATTACCGTGTTTTCCATTGAAATAATAGCTGTTATTTTAAATAAAAGTTATTAACTAGATTGGAGTTAAATATCTTAATAAAGTTAAATAGAGCTAGTTATTTATTATAATCAATTACAATCCTTTGGAATAAATAATAAAAAATAGTAATTATGGTATATTAAAAATTAATAATAATAAAATATGGTAGACTGATTTTTTTTAAGCAACATATAATTAACTAATCAATTTAAACTTTTTATAATGAGAAAGATATACCTGATATCATTACTGTTACTATCATCAATATTTACTTTTGCCCAAGATGTTTTAAAAGGTATTGTAAAAGACGAAAAAGGAGAAGGAATTCCTGGAGTCTCTGTACTTATTAAAGGCACAACAAGAGGCGGAATTACAGATTTTGAAGGAGCTTATGCTATTACTAAACCTAAAAGTGGTGAAGTGATTTTATTCACCTACATGGGAATGAAACCTCAAGAGATTTTGTATGCAAGTCAGCAAGATTTGAATGTTACAATGCTAGCAGATGTAACAGAACTAGACGATATAGTTATTGTGGCTTACGGTGCTCAAAAGAAAACTTCCGTAACAGGTGCAGTAGCAAAATTAGATGCAGATGAACTATTAGATGTAACGACACCAGATGTTTCTGGACTATTACAAAGTAAAGCAGCAGGAGTGCAAGTAGCTTCTACATCTGGACAACCCGGAGCAACCACAGAAATTAGAATAAGAGGTAAAGCATCAATGAATGCTTCGATTGACCCTCTTTGGGTGGTTGATGGTGTTATTATGCATGGGGTTCCAGAAATTAACCCTGCAGATATAGAAAACATCTCTATTCTAAAAGATGCTTCAGCCACATCACTTTATGGTTCTAGAGGAGCAAATGGTGTTGTTATGGTAACAACAAAACGAGCAAAAGATGGAACAAGTCAGTTTAACTTTTCTGCAAAAACGGGAATTACACAATTAAACCAAGGTAATTTTAAGTTGATGAATGGTCAACAAATGGTAGATTATTATAAGAGTTTTCCTAACCAAGGAGATATCCCTTCTGATATTTCTGATAATTATGCTCAATTGGCCAATCAAAATACTGATTGGGTGAATAACGGTACGCAAAATGGAATTGCACAAGATTATAGTTTAAGCTACACAGGCGGTACAGAGAAAATGAGAACATTTATTTCTGGAGGTTATTATAGTGAAGATGGTGCTGTGAAAGGGTATAATTATGAACGTTATACGACAAGGATGAACTTAGATTACAACGTAAATGATAAGTTAGTATTTAAACCCAAAATAGCATTAACTTATAAAGAAACGATGAATCGACAACATGATTTATACCAAATGTATAGAAATATGCCTTGGGATAACCCATATGATGCCAACGGTAAACCTGTAAATCCAAGAGACCCGAATGTGATGTGGCATGGTAGAGATATGAACAATTATTTATATGATCTACAGTGGAACTATGGAGAAACAAATGACTTTAATATGATATCAAATTTTGATATTGAATACGATATTTCAAAGCATATCAAATTTGTATCTACCAATAGTATAACTTATGGTAATGGTAACAATTATTCTTATGCAGACCCGCAATCGATTGCAGGCGAAGCGATGATTGGAAATATCTATCAAGCAAAAAGCGAGTTTGTAAATAAGTTTACTAACCAAATGCTACGCTATTTTAATACCTTCGGAAAGCACGATGTAAATGCATTGGTTGCTTATGAATACAACGATTATGCCTATAATAATATGTCTGCTCAAGGTAATGGAATAGTACCAGGAACTAAAGTATTAGACGGTACAGCAGTACCACAATCTGTACAAGGAACAAGGTATGATTATGCATTGCAATCGTTCTTATTTAATGTAAATTATGCTTATGATGAACGTTATATGGCACAATTTTCATTTAGAACAGACGGTGCTTCTAATGTAGGTATTGACAATAGATATGGTAGCTTTTTCTCTGTTTCTGGTGGATGGAATATAAATAAAGAAAACTTCTTTAAGAGTGATGCTGTTACTACTTTTAAATTAAGAGGGAGCTATGGATCTCTTGGCAATAGACCTGAGTCAATGTACCCTTATCAAAGTTTATATTCTTTAGATTATAATTACAATGGTATACCAGCTGCAGTACCAAGTCAGTACCCTAATTATAACTTAAGTTGGGAAAAGTCTTATCAAGCAAATATCGCTGTAGATTTTGGTCTTTGGAATCGCCTAAATTTCACGTTGGAATATTATAATATTAATACTTCAGACCTTTTATATTATGTGAAATTGCCAGCAGTATCTGGGTTTGATGGCTATTGGGAAAATGTTGGAGGAGTAACCAATAACGGTGTGGAATTTATGGTGTCTTACGAAGCCATCCAAAGAAAAGATTTTACATTGGGATTTGATTTTAATATTGGTCACAATAGAAATCAAGTAACAGAGGTGTATCAAGACCAAGATGTAATTAGAGGTAATAAAATTACTAAAGTGGGGCATGATATTGATACTTGGTATTTGAGAAAATGGGCAGGTGTAGACCCTCAATCTGGTAACCCAACATGGGAGAGTGTTGACCCCGAAACAGGTATAGTAACTATTACTGATGATTATGCACAAGCAACATTACAAGAAGTGGGCACTTCTACCCCTAATTTTCAAGGTGGTTTTACGGCTAGATTAGATTACAAAGGAATATTTCTAAATGCTAATTTTGCCTATTCTCATGGAGCAATGATCTATAATACAGCCAGAGAAACCTATGATTCTGACGGTGCTTATGCTTCTTATAACCAAATGCAATTGCAAGATGGATGGAGTAGATGGGAGAAAGAAGGAGATGTGGCTACACATCCTAAATTAGAGTATAATAACCAAAGTCAAAGTAATAAACCGTCGTCTAGATATTTAGAAGATGGAAGTTATTTAAGATTGAGAAATGTTACGTTTGGCTATAGACTACCAAATAAATTTAACGAGAAAATGAAAATTAAAAATGCTAGAGTCTACTTTTCTGGAGATAACCTATGGACGGTTACAGGGTATTCTGGTATGGACCCAGAAGTGGGAGACGGATCTGACATGTCTGCATTCTACCCAGTTCCTAAACGTTTTATGATGGGTCTTAATTTTTCTTTCTAATTATACTAAATAACGTACAAGATGAACTTAAAAAAATATATATATTCTGTAGTCTGTATTGCATTTATTACGGCTTGCGATATCCATAGAGATCCTTATAACTCAATCAACTCAGATGATCTTTTGAGTACTGAGGCAGGGTTACAAACAGCTACAAATGGGAACTATGCCAACCTAAAAGGGAAAAAAGATGAATCTGCTTGGTTTGATGATTGGCATAGAATAACAGAGTATCCAACAGATAATGTATCGTTAAGTGGTACAACAACAGACCCATTATTCTACTTTTATAATTTTAGAAATATCCCTAATAATTATAGGTCTTCTAGATTTTGGAGTTACTCTTATAGAACAATTGTAGGTTGTAATCAGATTATTGAAAAAGCTCAAAAAGGAGTATCTCCAGAAATGGATCAGTTAATTGGCGAAAACTATTATTTAAGAGGTATGTTGCTTTTCTACCTAGTTAATGTTTACGGACGTCCATATTCACAAGGTCCTAGTAATTTAGGTGTGCCTTTAAAACTATCTACTGATGTAAAAGATTTACCACCACGTGCAACTGTTGGGGAAGTGTATGAACAGGTGCTTTTAGACTTAAAGAAAGGTGAAGAATTAATGACAATTAATAAAGGGAATATTTATGGAAGTAAAGAGGCTGCTCAAGCGTTACTTTCTAGAGTATATCTTTATATGGATGATGTCGACAATAGCATCACTTACGCAGATAAAGTGATTAATTCTGGTAATTATGGTTTGCTTAGTACTGCACAATTAACAAATTCAGTTGAGCTTCCACCAGAAGGAAATCCAGAAGAAATTTTTGCTTTAAAATTTACAAAAGATTCTGATTATGGGCATGGATGGTATACAGTTGGTGGAATGTACGCAACCATAAAAAATGTGGGTTGGGGTGAAATGTATGTCTCAAAAACATTTATTGATTTAATAAATCAACATCCTGAAGATGCACGAAAAAGTTATTTCGAGCCTCAGTATATAGTGATTGATAGTGGACAAAAAATTCCTAGTGTAGTTTGGGTCAACCAAGATTGGCAGTATGTACAAGCAGAATTAGTAGATGATACTTACGTTATTTATAATGAAACGCAATATGATTTACAATCTGAAGGACAAGGAGATAACATTGAATACTTTTTTGTAGATGACAGTGGTACAAAACAATATTGTGAAAAAAACCATTTAATGGAACATAGAAATGGTTATCTAAAGTATTTTATTTATAAGTGTTCTATGCAAGAAGGAGAACCACATTTATGGTCGCCAACAGTTTCTCGATTAGGTGAACTTTATTTAAATAAAGCAGAAGCCTATGCCAAAAAAGGGGATGAAGCAAATGCACTGAAAAATGTAAATATTATAAGAGAAAGAGCTGGTATTCCTACTTATTCTAGTGCACAGGATTTTCCTGATGGAATGCAACTTTTAGATGTTGTATTACAAGAAAGAAGGTTAGAATTAGTTTGGGAAGGACACCGTAAATTTGATGTGTTTAGAAATAATAAAACAATGGACAGAAGGTATCCTGGAACTCATTTAAGTGGATCAGGCGCTTACGAACAAATTGAACCTACACATAATAGAGTTATTGAATTTATACCAGAAGATCAAATTTTAGTTCAACCTAATTTAATACAAAACCCCTAAGGTGATATTGAAAAGATATAAATAATACGTTTTTAATGTAGCTCCAACTTTCATGCAAGGTTGGAGTTTTTTTGTTTCTAGCTATAATTTATAACACAAATTTTATATTTTAATACAATCCATTTTTTTTTAATAAAGGTGAAAATGTTTATAAAAGTGTTGAAAATCTATTATCTGATTTAGGAGAAAGTCTAGATGAAATATATTATGTAAAGATACCTCCTTCAAAGATAAATGAATTTGTTTTAGGTTTTCCAAATGGTAGTGAATTTGGAGCTTATGATGGTTTATGGGTACCAGGTGGTTTTACCAAACATGGCACTATGGAAATAGTGTGTCTGAATACTGAAAATTTTGATTTTAATCAGGATTGGAATAGGTTTTTAGATGTTTTTGGTGAAGAGAACGTAATTCCATTAAATGCCTCTGATGATTTAATCAATATCCCACATAGTGTAGGAGCTGATTTAGCAGGTAGTATAAGTCCAGATTTGGAGGAAGTATTAAATGAAGTTTTTGAGAATGATATTCAAGCTAAAACAGATTTTATAACTACTTATAACTCTAATGAAGAATTTTCTGATTATTTTAGTACTTTAGACGCTAATCAGGATGATGTAAGGGGCTTGGTCAATGCTTGGAAAAGGCTAGATGAAGCTAACTCTCCTCTTAAAACTAATATTGTTGAATTAACAGGTGTATCCAAGCATTTAGATGATATTGACAATTTTGGTGGGTATGATAATTGGAGATTAAGGACTGGAAGATCAAGACATCCTAATTGGACTCAGGTTGATGATGTTGCTAACAAAGTACTTGCAAGAAAGCCTCATGTACTAGAAATAGAAGGGTTGGATAAAGTCCGAAATTACCAAAGGAATAGATTAGAAGGATTTACGGATTGTCATAGTAAACAAGCTTTAGATGATTTTGTAGGTACAAACGGAGGAACTTATCAAATAAAAAACAAACCTTCGAGTTTAGCTGATGATCAAGTTTTTAGTGGTCAACCTGTTATACTTAAAGATGGTAAGGAATACGTCAAAACAAATGGACGAATAGTTGAATATGAAACGGGTAAGTTTGGAGGAACATCTACTTTTTTTCCTGAAAACTGGAATAATGCAAGGGTTTTAGAAGAAGTTGAATATGCAATAAAAAACAATCATGGTGTTGCTCCTAGTAATAACCCAACCGAATATTTTGGTTTTTCAAAAAATGGAAAAGTAGAAATCCACTTTTATCTAAATAGTGACGGTTCAATAGGTTCTTACTTCCCTAAACTTTAGAAGAATGAAATACACAATAGACGACAATGGACAAATCAAGTTAGAAGATAAAAAGTACTGGATTCTTTCAGGGGAATTAAACAATTTTAACATAAATGATCTGTTAGAGATATTAGTTGATATAGAAAATGTGGTGTCGGGTAAATATGAAGGTTCTTCATTTAGTGATAATGTTATAGTTGTAAATTTTGATAGAAGTATAGCCAAAATAGAAGGGTATGATGGAGTAATAGGAGAAGAATCTACCGAAAACATTTACAAGATGCTAAAGGAATGGTATACCATTTTAAAAGAGAAGGAGGATCAACACAGCTAGGTGTAATAAACGTACTGCCTAATCGCGGGATCGGGATTTTGTTTTATAGAACACCTTGTAGCTTTAATTAACTTCATTTTGATAAAAGAAAGCTCAAAATTTGAATTTTCTCTTAAAACTTTTTATTGTCTTTATTATTGGTTTTATCTTTTTTATAAAAAGTACCAATTAGAAAATGGAAAAGATGTAGGTATTGAACAACAACTTTTTCAAATTATAACGGAATTTGAACCTTTAGCAGATGAAATCGATTGGGATTTTGTTGAGGATATAGAAAGTTATATAAAAGTTCACTTACTTTAATTTTAACAAAATAATGAACTAATAGATGTTATTTGTTAATAATAAGGAAGTTTATCAGATGAAATTTTTTGTAAAAAAAGTAAAGTATTAATTGAATGAATTGTACTTTGTTAAAGTTATTAATTAAAATTATTTATGGATTTATTTCAACAAGCAATATTAAATAATGAAATTCCTGACTTTATGTTAGGAAAAGGGGCATATTTTTCTCTAATGAGAGAAAGAGATATTCATGATTATTATAATAATTGGGTTCAGGTAGTATTAAACAGTTTAGCGACAAATAATGCTATGTTTTACATTGAAAAAGGTATAACTGATTTAGTAAAATCAGATGAGAAAAATGCAATTGTTGCTATAATGTTATACTTAGCCTATTACCATCGTTTTTATAATGAAGGTAAAATAAAAGAAGAATGGAATATACCAAATTCACTTAAAGAGGCTGTTAAAGGGAAATTATTTGGTACAAATATAGATTCACTGAATAGTCATGAACAAAATACTTTAAAATCATGTATAAAAACATTGGTTAAGCATAATGTATTTAGTAGTGATTTTGCTTCAGAATTTGAAATCGAATAGAGATAATTTTCTATGTTAGAAGTTGAAAATTCTTGCGTCTAAATAATGAAACGCCTCTATTTTGCAATTAACAAAGTAGAGGTGTATTTATATTTAACGTGATAAATCTATAGTTGAATATTTTTCACTTCATCAATAGTTAAACCAGTTAGGTTTGCAACTTGTTCAATATTTAACCCCATTGATAAACCATTTTTTGCAGTTTCAATAGCCTGTTCTTTTTTTCCTTCTTCTTTCGCTTGATCCAACGTATTTACATAATCTCTAAAAGTTTTTAGAGATTCTTCATAGTTGATTTTATCATTTTCATTCATAGCAGAATATTCTGAAATTTTGAATAATTTTTTAAAAGTTATTTCTTGTAATAGAGGAGGAATTTCGTATAGATTAGACATGTTTTTAATGGCATAAATCCATTTTTCAAACATTGTACTTTGAGGAGTTAATGGTTTTGAAAACTTAGGGAGTTCTAGGTAAACAAAAGAGAGTTTCTTCAGTTTTCATACAATAACCCCGATTGTATTGATACAGTTGTTCAAGCAATGCATCTAAAATGCGAAAGGTGGGATGATGAATTAAATAGAAACCCATTTGTAAGAAAATGTACATATATTCTTGGAGATTTAAGAACGGAATATGCTATTTAGAAATTTAAATAACTTTCAATGTCAGATGATGAAATAATTAAAGGGTATTCTATTTATCAATTAAAACGAATTGGGGAAATATCTTAATCATTTTCCAACTTTTCTAGGTATTAAACAATAACACTATACTGAACTATCATTTTGAAAGTTTGTAACTTATCACACAATCAGTATAATCGAACAATCTAGTATTCGTAGTAGTAAATTTCCTATTCAGTAAAACGCTTCCTTCGAACTTTGGGATTATTTTTGAAATACATAAATTGTGATTTTACATCTCACACAATGTTATAGTTCCGATCGACGCCTTCGTCTTAAACTTAACACCCGGAACAGTGGGTGATCTACGTTTTTAAGATCTAAATTATAATACATAACTTACAATAACAATGAAATTCAACTTAAAAAATAGAGATACTTCTGGTGTTTTGATAGCCTATGTTAAATTTGGATCAGAATCTTTTTTCTGTTTAGCTGATGTAGAATATTGTATAGGAACTTCATGGTTTATGCATGTAGCTTCAACGAAGGGAAGTTTAGAGTTAGAATATTTTAATTTTATCAAAAAATTCAGATTAGATTATCAGGATTTATATCTCGCATATAGATCACTTGATTTGACGGATATTTTTGAAAAGGAAGGGAATAAACCATGTATCTATATTGATTTTTCTCAAAAATATTTTGCTTCCTATTATCAAGAGCAAGAATTAGAAGAAAGAGTTTCGAAAGAGTGGAAAGGTGAGTATAAAAATGTTATAACTTTAGTACCTAAAGAATATAGATATTGGGAATAAAAAAATAATTATATTTCGTAATTTAAATCCTTCAAATAACACACATTTAAAACATGCAAAATGACTTACTATCAGAGGATATTATTCACTATTTTTCAAAAAAGTGGCAGGAAGAATATCAGATTTTCTTTGAAGAAGATTACTTTCAAGTTTTTCTACAGAATCTTTCTTTAGTTTTTAATAATACCTATCCAAATGAACGATTACCTTATTTTAAGGATGAAATTATACCTGATTGGAATGAAATAAAAAAAGAAATACATGCAAAAAAGTCAGCTCTAGAAATATTTACATACTCTGAGAATGAGAAGTGGGTGAAGTTAATAGAAGCTTTACCCTTTCACTATTTACTTCTACTTTTAGGACAACGCCTAACATCTGCAAGTATTACTGATAAAAGAGCAATACCACCATTACAATCTACATTATTAAAGAACAGTTTATTACCGTATAATTCACAAATTAGTAGAGCTACTAGAGCGTGGGAAAAGCATGCAGGCAGACATATAGATAACTTTTGGGGAGATGTAAAAGGTTCGCCTTTAGAAAAAGAAATGCATGTAAAACAACTGTTAGAAAAAATGCTTAAAGAAAAAACATGGTGGAACGTATTTTACCATTATAAACACGGAGTAGTTTATGAAATCCGTATACCCTCAGGACATGGAGTACGTTGGTCTGAGGGAGGAGAAAAATTAATCGGTTTTTTAGAGCCATTCTTAGAAGAATAAGTATATTGATTCATAAAAAATGATAGTAAATAATTTACTATATCTTTTAAAATAAGAACTGTTTGAAGAAATATTCAGTAAGATTTTATTCGATGTATCTCTACCAATATAAAACTGTTTTAGTAATTAACTTGTTAAAATCGTAGAGCAGACTTATATTGTTGTTCCAGCTATAATTACTTATATACTACTGTTCACATTAGCTATTTTAATGAATACTAAAATAAACCAACTAACTGTTTTTTTACTTCTATTTTCCGCTGTATTGTTTGCACAAAACAAATTAAGTCAGAAGTATAATTTTGTACATATAGGTGCAGAAAAAGGACTTACACAAACAGCCATTAGTGATATCCTTATGGATAAAGAAGGCTATATTTGGATGGGAACCTGGAAGGGTTTGTTCCGTTACGATGCCTATGCTATGCACAGCTACTTTGCAGTTATAGATGATACTACAAAGTTACAATCCGATTATATTAATTGTCTTTACGAAGACCAAAATAACACTCTATGGATTGGTACAATGGGCGGCTTGTATAGGTACGAAAGGAAGTTAGATCAATTTAAAAGAATTAACTTCCAATTAAACAAGGTGATGAAGGTTCTAAAAATAGCACCTCGAAAAAATAAGGAAGAAGTTTGGTTATGTACAGTAAACGGACTTTACCTTTTCAATATAAAAAATAAACAACTAACACAAATAATAGAAAATAGAGCAATTACTAATGTTCTAGAAATTGAAAATACCCTTTGGGTGGGTACTAAGAGTGGCTTAATGGTTGTAGATCAAAAAGGGCAGGTAGACGCTAAATTTATGGCTTTAAAAAAGCCTATTAATCTTAATAATAAATCTATTATAAACCTGTTTCAAGATAAAGAGGGTAAAATTTGGATAGCCTCTTGGAAATTATTCTCTTTTAACCCAAAAACGAATACATTTAAAATTGAAGATCAGAATCTTGAAGTTTGGGATTTTTTAGCAATAGAAAATGAATTGTGGTTTGCAACAACAGATGGTATTTGTGTGCTTGATCAAGAAACTTTAGAAAAAAAATTTATTAAACAAGATAGAAAGAATACAAGGGGTTTATCAGAAGATTTTTTGACCACTTTATACCAAGATAAAAAAGATAATATTTGGATTGGAGGTTTTAGAAAAGGGGCTTATTTCTACTCTCCACATAATAATTTATTCGAACTTATTTCTAAAGATTTAGGTGGTTTAGAAATCCTACATCACAATAGAGTAATGGATATTTATAAGGAAGATAGCACTATAGTTTGGTTGGCTACAGATGGCGGAGGTATTACAAAGTTGAATGTCCAAACCAAAAAATCACTTCCTTTAACTACATTAGCGTTGTTTAATAATAAAGCAATTTTATCTATTAGAAGAGATAAAAAGGGTGTCTTTTGGTTGTCTACTTGGGGTGATGGTCTATTTAGTTATAACCAGGAAACCAATAAAATTCAACAATTTAAACATGTTGAAGGAAATGGAACAACATTGCCTGAGAACAATATTTGGCAAACTTTTGAAGATAGCGAGGGCAATTTTTGGGTATCAATTCATGAAATGGGTTTATGCCTTTTTGATACAGATAAAGGAGAGGTAATTGAGCGTATTATTCACAAGCAAAGAGGTGTTGAATTTCTCACCTCATTTTATATTTTTGAAGATAGCAATAAGTGTGTCTATTTTTGTAATACACAGGGTTTAATAGTCTATAATTTAAAATCTAAAATTACAGATATTTATTTTCAGGAAGGGGGCGTAGAGAATACCTTACCTGGGTATTCTGTGAATTGTGGTTTAGAAGATAGTAAAGGTAATATATGGTTAGGTACTAATAATGGTTTAGCACTTTTTGATAAGAAGAATAAGAAATTCTACAAAAAAGGTGGAGAACTAGGTGTTAAAGGACCTAGAGTACAAGCAATAGAAGAAGATAAGGAGGGTAACTTATGGTTAGCAGTAAATAACCAATTGGTAAAGTATTCTACCATAACAGAAGAAATTGTTGTATTCACTACAGACGATATAGGTATAAATGGAGAGTTTATTATTGGGGCATCTCATACATTAGCAAACGGACAATTATTTTTTGGGAGTACCAATGGTGTTGTTGTTTTTGATCCGAAAACTATTCGGATCAATAAAGTAAAATCGCCCGTTAAACTTGTAAATTTCTCTTTGTTTAATAAAAAAGTAACTTTAGAAACAGAAGATTCGCCTTTAAAACATGTAATTGATCAAACAGAAAAGATTCAATTAAAACATTACCAAAATGTATTTTCAATAGATTTTAGCACCTTAAATTATGTACAATCAGGACAAAATAAATACATGTATTTATTAGAAGGTTTTGATAAAGATTGGCAACATATCGGCCATAAAAGGTCGGCTACATTTACAAACCTAAATGCAGGTAAATATACATTTAGAGTAAAAGGAGCAAATAACGATGGTATTTGGAACGAAGCAAAACCACTAATTATAGAACAATTGCCTCCGTTTTGGTTAACGTGGTGGGCTAAATTACTTTATCTTGTTTTGTTTATTGGTTTAATCTATTTTTTCTATCGTTTTTTAATGAATAGACATAAGCTAGAAAGAGCAATAGAAATAAGTAGAATAGAAGGACAGAAAAAAGCAGAAGTCAATAAATTTAGAGAGCAGTTTTTTACTAATATATCTCACGAATTAAGAACACCACTAACATTAATAGTTTCACCATTACAAGCAATTCAGAAGGAGGGAGAGAACTATAAATTTAAAGAAAATCAGCAAGTGTTTAAATTAATGCATACTAATGCAGAACGTCTGCTCAGGTTAATTAATCAGTTAATGGATTTTAGAAAAGTAGAAAATGGATTGTTAAAAGTGCAAGAAAAAAGTGGTGATATTATGCGCTTTATAAAAGATACCTCTCAACTATATTGTTACCAAGCACAGCAAATGCAAATTGTATTTACAATAACAACTGCACCAGATTCTCTTTGGGTAAACTTTGATCACGATAAACTTGAAAAAATTATTCATAATTTACTTTCTAACGCATTTAAGTATACTAATGAAAAAGGAAGTATAACTGTTCATGCATTTTTAATTGAAAAAGTGGATGCCAATTATACAATAGAATTAAATGTGACAGACAATGGAGTGGGTATTGCAGAACAAGATATTGGTAATATTTTTAGTAGGTATTATATGGTAGAAAATTCTTCTGCAAAAGGTACGGGAATAGGGCTTACACTTACTAAAGAACTTGTTGAACTTTGTAAGGGTACAATTAATGTGAAAAGTACTGTAGGCCAAGGGACATCTTTTAACATTCAGCTCTCTTTTAAAGGAGCATTGCCTGCGGTATCTATAAGTAACAAAAAAGAGAATAATTTTGTAATTGAACCTACCGAACAACCAAAAAGCAATACAGAATTAAAACATAAGCAAGCTACTTTATTGGTAATTGATGATAATATAGATATACAAACCTATTTAAAAATAGAATTGTCGTCTATTTACACCATTTGTATTGCTAATAATGGGGCGGAGGGCTTGAAAGTAGCTATAGATAAAACACCAGATTTAATTATTAGCGATGTAATGATGCCGTTAATGGATGGAATGGAATTATGCCATAAATTAAAATCAAATATTGCAACCTCGCACATACCCGTTTTACTATTAACGGCAAAGCATTCTGATAAATCACACTTGCAAGGTTTAACACAAGGGGCCGATGAGTTTATTTCTAAACCTTTTAATATTGAAATACTTAAAACTAGAATTGCTTATCACCTTAAATTAAGAAAAGATTTACAGTTAAAGTTTAAGACAGAAGGGTTTATCAAACCAAAAGAAATAACAACATCAGACCCTGATAAAATATTTTTAGACAAGCTGTATAAACTAGTATTTGAAGAACTGGAAAACCCTGAGTTTAACACAAAAGTACTTTGCGAAAAAATGGGCATGAGTAGAACGTTATTACACACTAAATTAAAAGTACTAACAGCGTGCTCTACTGCCGAGTTTATAAAAAGTGCGAGAATGATAAATGCGGCCAAGTTATTAAAAGATCAACACATTCAAATTAAAGAAGTGGCATACAGTTGTGGATACCTGAATCCTCAACAATTTTCTAATACTTTTGTAAAATATCATGGCATGTCGCCTTCTAAATATCAAGAACAAGACGACGAAAAGAAAACTAATTATTTAGCTAAAAAGGCCGTTTATGACGGTAAAAACAAAGATTGAACAAATAGTGAACGGCTTTAAACAAATAGTGTAGCTACATTTTTAATCATTTAATAGTATTGGGTATCAATTACTTTTTAACTATCCGAACTAATATACTATTAACATGAGTGAAATGAATTACACAAAAAAAACAATTGTATTATTATGTTGCCTTTTGGTAGCTGCATCTCAAGTATTTGCAGGTACTTTACGCACAAATGGTACAATGACCAGCACATTAAAAGCAAATGATTTTGCGGTAACTACACCAGGCTTACTACAAGCAGAAAACTATACAAATGTAACAGGAGATGTAGAAGTAGAAACATCTACAGATACAGACGGAACAACTACCGTTGGTTATTTTGATCCGGGAGATGTACTTTCTTTTGCTACGAATGTACCTACTGCGTTTTCTGCAAAAATAAAATTTAGAGTAGCATCGTTACCAGGTGGTGACTTAGTTTTAACTACAAACAACGGTGATTTATTAACTATTCAGATTCCATCTACAGGTGGATGGACAAATTGGCAAACGCAAGAAATTATTGTTGATTTTCCTGTTTCTAATGTTTTGAATATAGGAACTACAACAGGTGCTATTAATATTAACTGGATTGAGGTAGAAGAAAATGATTGTCCTAGTCCTGCTTTAGCAAGTTTGACAATTAAAGCAGAATCTCTTTCTGTATTACCAAACAATTCAGTTCAGTTATTTCTAGAAGCTTTTGATGGTTGTGGAGTACCTGTGGCAGTAGCTGCACAATGGTCTGCAAATGCACCAAATGGCTTATTTATAGCAGGAGATAACGAAACAACAGAAATTATAAGTGTGCAAGCGGGCGGCTTAACTACTTCTGTAACTGTTAAGGTTGAAAGTTTATCTAAAAGATACAATTTTGTTGTAAACCACCACGGGCGTTTACAAGCTAGTGGCAACAGTATTGTAGGTAAAAACGGAGAAACTGTCAGTTTAGCTGGTAACAGTTTATTTTGGAGTAGTGCAGCCCCAACTTGGTACAGTAAAACTACTGTAGATTGGTTAGTAGACGATTGGAATACGCAAGTTATACGTGCAACAATGTCTGTAAATCCAAAAGATGGTGCAGGTGTTCCTTGGAATTCTAACGATTATGTACAATCTCCAGAATACACAATGGGACTTATGCAAAACGTTATTAATGCAGCAATTGAAAACGATATCTATGTAATGGTAGATTTTCATGAGCATTATTCGGATCAATATACTGCAGAGGCAATTAAATTTTTTGGTGATATAGCCAAACAGTACAATGGGTACGATAATATTATCTACGAACTATGGAATGAGCCTATTAACGACTCATGGGGAACTGTAAAAAACCATGCAGACCAAGTAATTGCAGAAATACGTAAGTACGATCCAGATAATTTGATTGTTGTAGGTACTCCTTTTTATTCGCAAAGAGTAGATGATGCAGCAGCTAATCAGATTCAAGATAATAACGTTGCTTATGCTTTGCATGGTTATGCCATTGAACCTGCTCACGGTGCTTTAAGAAAAGGATACAGTGTACCAACAGTTGGAACAGAATGGGGTATTGGAATTAATGATAACGGTGGTGGTGAAACTGGCGCTTGGTTAAATTATTGGAGAAACCAAGATGGTGGTAAAATCCATGTAATGTGGGCAGTAAACAATAAACAAGTAAACGGAGACGAAAACTGGTCTATTCTTAATGCAAATGTAAATGCAGAAGGCGGATGGAGTACCAATGATTTGTCTACTTCAGGAAGGTTTCAAAGAGATGTGATGCGTGGATGGATTGATTATACGCCAGAAGTAGCTTGTTCTAATGAAGCTTTAGAAAGCATCACTATTAATGCAGCAGCAACGTCTGTTACAGTTGGTTTACCGTTAACTTTATCGGTTACAGGAACAAGTACGTGTGATAATGCATGGAACTTACAAGGAGAGTGGTCGGCAAATGTATCAAATGGTATTTTTACAGCTACGGAAGTAGGAGTTTATACGGTTACCTACACAGACCAAGGAGTTACAGCAACTTTACAAGTAACAGTTACGCCCAATCAAGCACCAATAGCCAATGCAGGTGCGGATCAGTTTTTAGTACAACCTCTTACGGCTTTAAATTTACTGGGTAGTGCTACAGATGTGGAAGGAGATGCTTTAACCTATTCATGGTCTCAAATTAGTGGCCCAATTTCTACTTCAATTGAAAGTCCAAATTCATTACGTCCATTAGTACAAGGGTTATCTATTCTTGGCGAATACGAATTTGAATTAATTGTAAATGATGCTAACGGTCAGACATCTGATATTGTAAAAATTACAACAGTTGCCAATACACCACCAACAGTTAATGCAGGTGTTAATCAAAATGTTATTTTAGGAACCAATGCAAACTTATTGGCTACAGCAACAGATGCTGAAGGGGATAATTTGTTGTATTCATGGTCTCAAATAAATGGTCCAATCAATGGAACAATCATTAATTCGAATGCTGCTCAAGCAACGGTTAGTGGCCTTATTGAGCTAGGAGTTTATACTTTTGAAGTGAACGTAACAGATGGCACTAGTACTGTTTCAGATCAGGTAACTGTAGAAGTGACTCCAGTAGTTAATCTTTTATCCAATGGAGATTTTAGTGCTGGAACATCCGCTTGGACAAGCTTTGTTTTTGAATCTGCTACAGCGTCTAATACAGAAGTTAACGGAGTGTTTAAAAGTACTATTAATTACGGTGGTTGGGAAAACTGGCATGTACAGTTCTACCAAGGTGATTTAACTATTGAGAATAGCCAATCGTACACCTTAAAATTTAAAGCAAGAGCAGCAAGTAATCGTTCAATTCAGGTTGGAGTAGAGAAAAATGGTAGTCCATATACTGGTCATTTTTCTGCAAATCCACAGTTAACAACAACGATGCAGCAATTTGAGTTTGAATTTACAATGGCAAATCCAACCGATACAAATGCTCGTGTTGCATTTAACTTAGGTAATGCATACGCTGATGTTGAAATTGATGATGTAGTGTTATTACCTGGAACTGGTTTACCTTCTAACGAAGCACCAGTGGTAACAGTTGGAGAAGACGAATTTTTATCGAAAGGAACCACTTCTACAACATTAACAGGGAGTGCTACAGATGCAGATAACGGTCCGCAAATAGTAACGTATACTTGGTCACAAACTTCTGGACCGGCTGTAACAATTGTATCACCAACAGCACAAGTTACAGCAGTAACAGGACTTACAAATGGAGGAGTTTATACTTTTACCTTAACGGCTTCTGATGGCGAAGATACAGCTAATGCAAACGTAGTTATTGAAGTTGAAAATGATAATATAATCTTAACAAGAATTGAAGCTGAAAACTATTCTGGTATGAATGGTGTGCAGACAGAAGCTTGTTCTGAAGGAGGTCTTAATGTAGGGTATATTGATGCTTGGGATTGGTTGTCTTTTGATAATATCAATATCCCTACAACAGGAACTTATACGATCTCTTATAGAGTAGCGAGCCAAAATGGTGGCGGGCGTCTAAAATTTGAAAAAGCAGGTGGATCTGTAAACTATGGCGAGATTTCTATTCCTAGCACAGGTGGATGGCAAAACTGGACAACAGTTTCTCATCAAGTAACATTAACTGCTGGAACTCAAAATTTTGCGATTGCAGTACTGGAAGGTGGTTTTAATATCAATTGGTTAGAAATTTCTTCAGGAAGTTCTTCATCTGCTAGAACAATGGACAACAGTGAGTTAGAACAAGAGTTGACGTCGCAAATGATATCAATTTACCCTAACCCAGTGCAACAGCAATTAAGTATTGAAGGGCTATCAAAGTCAGCTTCGAAAGTAGAAATTTACTCTACTGGAGGAATGGTTGTAGAAAGCATTGACCTTTCAGAAAATAAAACATTAAACGTTTCTGTAGAGAACCTCAAGGCAGGGGTCTACTTATTACGTGTATACGATAACGATATAATCCAAACTAAGAAGTTTATCAAAAGATAGACGGAATTTCATTCTTGATTAAAATTTTAAATCACCCCAGTACGTTATTGCAACGTGATTGGGGTGTTTTTTTTTGTACTTAATTTTTTACTATTTCTTTTATAGCATCAACCCAAATAGCATAACCGTCTTCATTAAGATGAGTACCATCAGTAGATAACTTATTATTCATTAATCCTTTTTTATCCTGAAACAGTGGGTTTAAATTAATGTAGGTGAATTTTTTTCCATCGTGTTCCATTACAATAGTATTCACTTTATTAATTAATGGAGCCATAAAATCTTGATGATCTGGCAATATGCTTTCTACATATATTTCTGTTGTAGGAGAAACTTCATGCATTTGATCAACAATTTTTAGAATATTATTTGCAACATATTCAGCCGATGGAATTTGCTTTTGATAATGTAAATTGAAGAGATCGTTTACCCCAATCATAATAAAAACCTTAGATGGTTTATAATAAGCTATCTCACCAAGTCTTAGTAAAAAACCATCAGTTACATCGCCACTTATACCTCTGTTTTTTATATTTGGAAGTCCAAATTTAGCACCCCAATCACCGCCTTTTTCAGTAATACTATTTCCTAAAAAGACAATATCTTTATGTGCCAAAGGGGTTGCTTTAAATACAGCAATTCTTTCTTTATAATGATTGGCCGTCCATTCTGTATGGTATCTTACCTGCATTGTTTTATCTGGATAAAAACTACTAGTATCTACTTTATTTTTAGGCATACAAGAAAGTGAACTAATAAAGAGTAAGGTTATATAAAAGAGGTTTTTCATGTAATTGGATTAGGTTCTTTTGTGAAAAAAGTCCAATTTTCTCCTAAAAATGGAAGTAGAAAATTGGACTTCTTTATTATGAGTGAGTGTAATTTATTGTTTAATAACTTTAAAAGTTGATAACTGTTGACCTGAAATTATCTTAATAATATAGATGCCACTTTTTAATTGAGCAGTGTTTAATTCAATATTACCATTAACTTTTCCATTTTTAATATTCTGTCCGTTTATATCAATTATTTGATAAGTAAAATTTTGATTAGTTGAATGATTAATAGTTAATTTTTTATCAACTAAAGTAGGATAGATTTTAATCTGATTAATAATTTCTCTATCAATTGAAGTGACCTCTTCATTTGATTCTTGAACATTGAACTTAATGTCAATTTCTAAATGATTACCATACTTGTCATAACTGATAAGTATAAGCTCTAGGCTGTTTAATAAAGAAATACGTTCATTGGTTGTAAAAGAAGATAAATCTAAATTGATACTCCTATTATTTTCATCAAAAGAGACCCAGTTTGATAATTCACTTTTGTCATTGTTCACTAATGAATATTCAATATATTCAGAATTTAAAATGTTAAATAAAGAATCTTCAAGTGTAAAACTAAGGTTATTATTTACTACACTTTCAATTAAGAATTCTTTATTTATTTCAACTAAATTATTAGTACTAATAAATAGTTCATTAAATACATGACTATCTTCAATGATATCCTCTGAACGTAATATTTGAATAGCTTCTGGAATATTATTAATAAACAGTTGATATGTCAAAGTACCTTTAGTAATCATTTCAAAAGATATTGTAAAGCTATTTTCCAAGTCGTTATCCTTAATTAAATTATCATGAATAATGATATCACCATTATTTAATTTGATATTAAGAACATCTGTTGTAGCATCAAATAAACCATTTTTAATAGCTTCATTCATATCAACATTCAATTCTACACTACTATATTTATTAGAGTAGAAGCTATGTGTATCTTTTAAAATAATTGATACACCTAGCTTTTGATCACTATCATTTAAATATTTATGATCTTGGTAACTTAAATATTTATTATTTACAGCTATACCACCTTCAACAATTAATTTATCATCTACATGAATGATATCTTCAAACAATAAGTTAGTTTTTAATAATGTACTGCTTAGTAAAATACCTTTATTATATTTTAGTATAGTTTTGTTAACTCCTCTGTTTTCATTAAAAAGAATTGGAGTATTATTGTTATAGAAGGGTAATATTTCAGATCTAGCATCTAGCATATAATAGACATTGTCTTCTTTATCCACTTCTAATCTAGTATATCCAAAATTATATGTGTTATTAGAATTACCAAGAAGATCTCCCCATAATGCGTTACCTTCGGCATCAATTTCAATTATATAGTTAGAGAAATAAGTGTGTTTAGCGGGATCTATGATATCATCAATAATACTATCATAATTTAATACCCAACCGGAAATATAAACTGAGTTTTCACCTGCTTGAAAGCCTGTAGCCCATCCGTTACTTAATCTGCCATCAGTACCTTTAATTAGTGGTTTAGCCCAATTTAATTTTCCAGTTTCACTATCAAAATTAAGGAGGGGACAACCAGATGTGTTTCCATCAATTACATTTTTATTATTTACTAATAATTCATCGAAATAAGTCTCACCATTAAAATATAAATGTCCAGTTTCATCAACAGTAATCATTGCGATATAATGTGTTCTATTATCAGTCGCAGTTATTGTATTAAGAAGATTAAAACTACTTTCATTAAATTTATAAATATTGAAGTTTTTAGAACTATTAGGAGCTTGGATACTTTCTAAATAGTAAGCATCTCCTTTATTATCAATAGTAACAGAATAATCATCTCCTTGTATTAAACTTTCTGATTCTTGATAAGTAATTAGGTTTAAATTACTATCAATATATAACAAAATAAGTGTAGAGGTTGATTTAATTGAATAACTCACTTCATCATAAGTAAAACTTGTTTTGTTATTCGAGTTTTCTAAACTAAGTATCATCTTACCAGTAGTAGGATCAACTTTAAAGTTATTTCCAAACCTAGGTGGTGATGATAATGAAATTGAAGCTGTATTTTGTACTATACCATTAATATCAATTTTCTCTAAAACTGCACCTTCACTTTTATCTATAAAATTACCAACTCTATAAATAGTACTGTTATCATCAGATTCTACTGCCTCGTAAACGTATTTATTATTTACAATAACATCTGTTACCTGAGCTTGCCCTTCTTTAATTACTTCATAAGAAAATTTATTGTTCTTATAATCAAAATAAGCTATTAGGTTTCCTTTACTATTAGGAGCTTCAATAATAGGAAGTTTATCTATCGTATTTTTTTCACCAAAGACAAAATTTGTGTCATTATTAATGATAAATGAATAGGCTTCAGGAATTAGGAGATTATTTGAGTGAAATTTTGCTAAACCAATATCAGAGAAGTTTTCTTCGTAATTTAATTCGTAAATTTTGTTTTTATTGTTTATATCTCTACTTATTATACCAACGTTATTTATTTCTTTTATTACAAGCTTCTGGCTCTGATAATCAAGATTAATGTAAAAAACACTTGAATCTTTAAGACCTTCAATTAATATAGGAGTATCTCCATATGAGATATGACCATCCTTATCAATTGTAAATAAATCACCATTTTCATTTTGTAGATTTATATTATAATTGCTTTTTAAAGATATAAATCCTTCATAATTATTTTCTGAGGTTCTTGATAAAGACGATGATTCAAAATTTATTGCATCTCCAATGATTTTAAAAGAATTAGAAGCCCAATATTTATCATTATTTAGAGAGCTGTTAAAAGTAGGAAGCTCAAATTTTAGTTCAAAAGCCTCTTCTTTATTCACAGTTTCATTATTAGATACTCCATTAATGTGATATGAAAATGAATTACTAATTGTTCCCTCCAAAGAAATTGAAGAATTATCTACAATTATTGAAGATATCGCAGGATTAAAGTCTTTCCCAGTAAGATAACCCTGTGATGTATAAACACCTAATGTTCCATCTTTAGCAGAAAGTTTTAAAACACCAACTCCTTCATTTTTAGTAAAACGATATTTTTTTTCATAAGACCTATGGTATATGGTAGTAAAAGGTTTTACTTCAAAAGTGGCATAACAATTATCTTCATCATCAACATAAAGTTTCATTTCTGAAGTTAATTCTTCAAAACCGTTATTATGTACTATTTGTATTACACCATCACCAGAGCTATTAATATCTCTATTATAATTACCAATATAATAACAATAGTTTGCGTTATAGATTTGTCTAAAATCTTGATAAAAATAAACTGTTTCACTACTATTTTGTGTACCAGCAAAATATGCTCTATTTTTACCGCCTTCTAATGAAAATATTGTACTATGTGCTAAATTATTGTCGTTTTTAATATTATTTATTTCTGATAGTCCACCTTTACTTCCATTAATAGTACTACCATCTATCATTACTAAATTACTTCTATTGGCATGAATAGTATTAAAAGTAATGGTAAACCCATCTAGATAGATGTTATCAAATAGAATATCTAAAGCCATATAATAATTATCACTTTCATCTAATGTAAATAGCGATGTAACAAATTCAGTTGGATTTTCTAATTGGAAAATTTTACTCCATATAAATGAACCATTATTTGACCATCTTGTGTTGACTATACCTGCATCATGATTAATTGATTCATTAATTTCATTGTTAGTGATTGAATTGGAAGGTATGTAAACATGAGTATAAATGTCATTTTCTTTATCAATTACTACATCATATCCATTCTTGTTTATTTCATCATCATTTAAAGAAATATGTATATCTTTTGTCGTGATAATGTTCAAACTACTATCAAGGATGAGTAAAATTAGTTTTGAGTTCTCATCTTTTAAATAATTTACACCATCATATATAACATCTTGGTTATTTCTCCTAGGAATTAATATTGCTATAGTAGAACCATCAGAACTTACACTTAATGAATGTCCACGCTTTATTTCAAAAGGTAGATTCAAGAATTTTTGAGTGATTCCTTCAGTATTTTCTTTTGAAATAAAAGATATATTATCTGTACAAGTTATACATGTGCCAATTTGATATTTAGCACCTTGTTCATCTAATGAAGTGTCTATTATTAGATAATCATCTTGGTTTAATGAGAAATTTGAAACTGTATGATGTGTATCAGTATTCATTGATAACTCAAGTAATCCTTCATTAAGGTATGATGTTAATATGACCTCAGAGAGTGCATCTTTTTTAGATACTCCATCTGGTAAACCAGAATAATATCCTTGATTACTAATAGAATAACCAGACCAATAATAATCTATATCATGGTTAGCAATAATTCTAAATTTATCTTGAAGTCTTATAACTTTATCATAAGAGTAGGTAAGTGTTTTTCGATCTTCATCAAAATTTAGTGTTAATGGAATCTCATTACTCCACTTTTTATTTTCATTCGTTTTTGATACAAAGCCAAGCGTTTCAATTTGTCTTATTTTATATTCACCATTTTCACCATTAACAGATACATGAAATACAGAACTAGGTCCTATGTTATTGATCGGTATTTGACTACCATTTTCTGATAAAAGATTATATGTTTCACTTCCCCCAAATACAGTTCCATCTGATAATTTGAATTGAAACGTCTTACTTTTATCTAAATAGACTAACGCTTCAAATGTGTTATCCTGTTTTGATTTGAACATCGGGTAGGAACTGATTGTAGAAGGTACTGCTGTTCCAATAATTTCAATAGTGGTGCTCTTTAATTTTTGAGCAAAAGATTGTGTAGTTAGTTGAGTAGTTAATAACAAAAATGTTATTAATCTCAAACAGTAGTAATGGAAGTTCATTATTAATTGATTAGTTGAAAGTATAGTACTTTTAGTATTTTGTTACGTAATGTTAATGGAATTGTTATTAATTTCCAATTTTTAAAAAAAATTCTTTCTTAAAACTAACCATGTATCTTTTTTTAATTATTACGTCTACATTGTAAATGTGGTATTTTAGGTTTAAAAAATGATGAACACAAACGAAATATGGAGACAGTTTAAAGATGAATTACTTGGCTTTATAAAAAGTAAGGTAAATGATGCTGCTCTTGCTGAAGATATTCTACAAGAGATTTTTATCAAGATTCATCAAAAGAAAAACAGTCTTACAAATAATCAGAAATTACAAAGTTGGGTGTACCAAATTACACGGAACGCAATAATTGATCACTACAGGAAAAAGAAAAATAGTAATACAGATATAAATGCATTAGACCTTCCACAAGAAACAGAAGAAGATAGTGCTAGTTTTGTAGCATGTACAGAGTGTGTAAAACCATTTATATTAGAGCTTCCAGAAATCTATAAAGATGTTTTACTTAAAGTTACCTATACAAAAATGTCACAGAAAGAATATGCTGAAAATATAGGCATAACTTACCCAACTGTTAAAGCTAGAATACAGAGGGGTAGAGAGAAACTAAAAACATCTTTTGAGAATTGCTGTAAAATAATTGATGGCGAATTTATTGAACGAAAGATCTCTTGCTCAAGTGGTTGTAAAAATAAATAATATTTTTTTCAGAAATCATGTATCCTTTTTAAAGTCTTTCGTCTCTAAGAGTGAAAATACAAAATGAATAAATCACTTATAAAAAGTAAAGTTATGGAAGACAATAAAAAATGCTGTGAGAATCAATCTTGTACATGTAACTGTAATTGCGAATGCAAACAAGATGACCAAGGTAATTGCACTTGTGAGTGTAATCCTGTTGAAGAAGATACACATAAATCAACATGCTGCACACCATCTAATGGTTGTTGCTAACAAAATAAAATCCTCTTATACTTAACAGTAGGGAGGATTTTTTTTTACTTTCATTTTGACTTAAATTTCACTTTGTCAAAAGTTAAACCTATTTGTACTAATTTCAATAGCCTTTCTCTTATCCAATTTTAATCTTCCTTTTCCTAACCTAACATATTCACATAATCTCATAAGGTTTTCAACGATTTTTCATAACTAACTTTATCTGTATCATTCATTGCAGAATATTCTGAAATTTTAAAGAGCTTCTTAAAGGTTTTTTCTTGTAAAAGAGGAGGGAAGTCGATAACATAGTTAAAGTTAAATCTTACTACTTTTTTAGAAGCTAATAAATAATTTTATTGGTGTATTTATTGTGATAAGTTTAATCAATAGGCAAAGTTCTATATGATTCCCTATCACTTAACTCATAGAATTGTTGAGAGAAGTAGATCAAATGTAATATTTCAAGTCAAAGGGGAACCAAAATTAATCCCTCATCCAAGTGAAAAGGGTACTGTGCTTAAAGTTATTTTAGAACAAATGTAGTACAATGGAAAATCAAGAGATTAAAAATAAAATTCAACTATTACGTTCAAAACATAAAATTATAACTGAAAAACGGAGACAAAATAATGATGATAAAATTGAAGATTCTCTATTTCATCAACATCAAATATTACTAAAACAAATATCTGAATTGGAATGGAAGTTAAAATCAAGTAGAGAAAAGAATGAACATAGAAAAGCTGTACTTAATATGGGTAGAAAATGGTTATCAATGGGAGGTACTGACAATTCAACACAAGATAACGGGAAATTAGAACATATAATAAGTTTGTGTGATAGCACATTAGCTCTCTTGGAAATAAAAGATTTAGATATTGGTCTGGAAGATAAACTATTAGAAATGCTAGAATACATAGATTCAAAAAAAATAAATTATGACGTATATGCTAAAATCTAGCTAAGGAGGTGCCAAAACTAAAACAACAAAACTGATAATGTAACGATTTTCATTATTGAAAATAACAAAGGGGTTCATGTAATATTAAAAGAACAATGGCAAATAAACTAAATTGATGATGAAAAAAGGGATCAACGGATGGGAAACTAAATGGTGTGAACGATTGGCTGAATATGATACTGAATTTATCATAGCCGATCACGAGGTTGAAAAAAAGTCTGAAGAGATTCTTATAAGATTTTTGGAAAGTGCAGAAAAGTACAATGTTTTAAAAATTCTTCCAGAAGGGGCTAAGTCTGAAAGTTATTTATCCTATATTAAAAGAGTTCGCCCTGAAAGTCTTGAATTTGATGAAAATAGTATCAGAAAATTTGCTTTCTACAATGAAGAAATAGGTACACCTGCAACCCGTTTAGCCTTTTATAATAAAAAAGGAGAAATAGAAGAGAAAGATATTTACGTCTTTTGGAATTATGGTGAAGGGATAGAATATGTAACCCATAAGATCAAAAACGGTGATGTAGAGTTTAAAAGAGTTGGAGGTAATGACTATGATTTAGTTCCTCCAATTAAATTTTCATGTGGACCTTATAGACGTAATGACCAATGGTTTTTTTATATTGGAATTTTTTTAATATCAGACATTTGGTTACCATTAGTTCGTAATTTAAAGATTAATATCACTGAAAATGATTTTGACTTCTTAGGAGAAGTCGATAACAGACCACTAGCCTATAGACATACGCCAAGATTAAATAGTTTTCTTAGAGATACCAAACAGATCTCCGATGAAAATAATGGAAAATGGCATTTTCATTCTGATGGATATGCCATTCAACATGTTACAGATATGCGAAAGACTGAAGATGAAGATTCAGATAAAATATGGTGTGACCATGGTATTCCGTTAGATGGAAAAATAGTTTATCAGGAAGATATTGAGAGTGGTCGTATTAAAATACCTTCTTTTGACTAGTACTTTTCTGAATTGACTTGGAAATAATCGATCAAGGTATTGTAAAACCTTTAGAAGACAGTACCTATTATCAATTTTAAGTAAGAGGTTATTTAACCTATTATTATTCTTTCTATTTGAAGCTACTCTTCCAATAAAGTTATTTCTGTTCATCCAATAGATGGAGGGGGATATAAAACAACAGTTTATTCAAGAGCATATAATCCTGATGCAAATCCTTAAATTGCTGTTGAATTAAGTGATAATAGACTTGTTCCTGATTATATGCATCCACTACAAGGAGATGAATTAATAAGAATTGAATTATCTGGTAACTATGATACTGATTTTGCAAGAGCAAGAGAGGAACTCGGCATCACTTTAGATGAACAAGATGTTGAAAATTATGTTTGGCATCATATGGATGATTTTGAAATAATAGGTGATAAAGCATATGCTACTATGTGATTAGTTGAAAGGATTGTGCATGGAGGAACTAATTTGAAGGGAATGGCTCATAGTGGTTCTGCTACTCTATGGATAGCATACTTTTCAGGGTATTAAAATAATATAATATGAAAAAATTAACAGTACGCCATAGGCTTGGAAATGGCAATATTAAACTGATAGAAAGAGAGCTAGGTCAAGAACTTCCAAACGATTTTAAAAAGTTTATTGTGAACAATGCAGGACTAAGCCACTATGAGTGTTTATTTGAAGATAATCAAGGGAATTCTTGGGAGGTATCACAGTATAATCAGTACAAAGATTTAATAGGACTTTTAAGAGAATTTAAAGAAAAAGGATTAGGGTTGAAAATATGTTTTGCTTACGATCCAGGCGGCTGGCATTATTGCTTAAGTTTTGATAAAGAAACATATGGTGAAATCATCGTAAATCGTTGGACAGATTACCCACCAGAAGAACAATTTATAGTGATCGCAGATAGTTTTGAAGAATTTATCAATGGTTTGAAGAGAAGTGAAGATATTTAATTATGAAGATCAAAACATTCTTATTAGAAAAGCATCTTTTTTTCAAAGAAAGCTTAACACCAGAATTAGAGTTAAAAATATATCATTTAAATAATGAAAAGTTTTCACTTGATTTTACGACAAATGAGTTAGATCAAAATTGTTTTTATGAATTATTTGACAATAAAAAGATAGAAAATTTAGAATATCTTTTTAACGAACTACAATTAGATTTGAATGATCCATTTTGTTATACCAATTACTGTTATTTACAGCACGGAAATTATTTTATAGTATTCATCTATGGAGAAATTCAACCTCAATTATGGGAATTATCATTAGAAGCTGTTTTTGAAAAAGAATAAGCAGAAAAAAACTATTGTTGGTTAAGTGTATTACAACATTGTTTGAAGAATGATTACAAATGAAAGATTCAAATATGAGTTTTACAGTAAGACCCTAAAAGATTGATTAATAGAAACATGTGCTACTTACCCAAAAGAGTGTTTTGAGGTTTGAATTGTTACGTATATGTTATTATATAGTCCTGTTAGCTATAGAGTGAAAGTTTTTTTATTATTTATTGTCTTGTGAGGTGACTGGAACTCCAACATCAGGTATTTTTAGTTTAGCAGAACAATTGTCTCAAAAGTTAAATATAAGAAAATTATCGCTTCAGAATCTAGTGTATGGGTACATAGTGATGGGAGATTTACGTTGGGTAGCACAGCAACTTCTTCTGGAAATAAATGGAAAAACTTTCAATAGAGGAAACTTAAGTTATGAAGATTATTTTAATCATTTAAAAGAAAATGGTTTTAACACTTTCGAAGCACATCATATTTTCCCTGTAGATTTGTTTAAAAATGAAGATTTTACTAAGTGGTATGAAGCAGTAGGTCATAAAGAATTTGATTTTAATGCTTTTTCAAGTTTAGATAATTTAATCATTTTAGATAAGAAGAAAAATAATATTGGGGTACATACATAGAATACCAAGGAGGTTATCCACCTACTGCTCATATAAATAACTTTAAAGGATTTATTGTCAGTGAAAAGTTGAAAGGCTTTTTAGAAGAATTAGATTTACCACCTCATAAAGTAATTAATATAGATTTAAAAAGTTGTTTGGATTTAAAGGATGAAAGAAGGTATTATTATTTTCATTTTGAATATAGTTTATGTGACCTTTTGGATTACTTTAAATGTAAATATCAATTAGTGGATTGGGAAACCGATAAAATTATACTTGAAAGATTTGGTTATAATAAGGTTAATGATCAAATGAGTTTTGCAAAGAAAATTGAAGAACTTTTTGAAAAAGGTGAAATGTTAAAAATTACAGAATATCATTTAGCAAAGAATTATTCAATTCCAGATGTATCACAAAATAGTTTTGTTGTAGATGAACCTCTTTACCTTCAAATTGCGAGTTTAGCAGATAAAGTAAAAGGGCTATATGGAGGAAATACACCGATTAAAGATCCTTTAATTATTCCTAAATCAGAATAAAAAATAAACTCTGTATTGGTGTTATCTAACACTTGTGATTGAGGTTAGTCATAACCCAACAAGCCAACCTACAAAAACTAGGTTGGCTTGTTGTTTTTATAAAATTATAGCTTACTGCTGTATATTTTTAACCTCATCAATAGAAAGCCCTGTACTTTCAGCAATTTGTTCAATTGTAAGATTGAGCTTTAGCTTTAGTAGATTTTTAGCCGTTTCAATAGCTTGTTCTTTTTTTCCTTTCTCCATACCTTTTTCCATACCTTCAATTATCCCCTCTTCCTTCGCCTGATCCAACGTATTTACATAGTCCCTAAAGGTCTTCAGAGATTCTTCGTAACTCACTTTATCCGTTTCATTCATTGCAGAATATTCTGATATTTTGAATAATTTTTTAAAGGTTCGTTCTTGTAATAGAGGAGGGATGTTATCTAAATTAGGCATGTTTTTGATGGCATAAATCCATTTATCAAAAAGGGTGCTTTGCTCCGTTAGTGGCTTAGAGAATTTAGGTAATTCGAGGTATACAAAAGAGAGTTTATCATAAAAAGTATTTCCTTTTTCATCTCTCAATTTAATGTTGTGATGGAACTCCGCTGATGAATCAAAAGTAAAATTCATCAACCCGATTACATAAACACCTTTTAGTTGATATTTCCAATCAGTCCCTCTTTCAGCTTGTTCTTGAATCGGGAATGTAGCGTAATACAGTGTTCTATCTTTAAAAAATTCTTGTTTTGCCCTTTGGAGTTCCACAATAAATTTTTCACCTTTTTCATTCTCACAATAGAGGTCATAAATGGCTTTTCTATCGACATCTCTACGAGCCAATTGTTCTTGTTGCTTGTATTCTAACGTTTTAATCTGATCTTCTTCGGGTAAAATGGCATTCAAGAAATCAATAAGAATATCTTTATTGGCTTCCTCGCCAAATATTTTTTTGAACCCAAAATCGGTAAACGGATTAATGTATTTAGAATGTGCCATGTCTGAATCTTTTTTGTAAAGATGCTAGATTAAAAGTTGAATATCAAGGTTTATTTATTATTGAAGCAGTGGTAAATTATTTCTTTATTGGTGTATTTATTGTAACAAGCATAGAAACCTCTTTTGCAGACAGCTTAGTCACGCTTTACCACGAAAATAAAAAGTTACTCCAAAGTACACCTAACCATCCCATTTTCACTCCTGCAGGTTATAAACTAGCAAGAGATTTTCTTGAAGGAGATAGTATTTTAAGTATAGAGGGCAACTACATTGTTGTTACTTCTTTAAAGCAAGAATATGCTCCCCAGCAAGTTTATAATTTCGAGGTAGGTGAGTTACATACTTACTTTGCTGAGGGGATATTGGTGCATAATGCTTGTACTTTACCATCTAATACTAGAAATAAATTAGCTGATCTAAATTTATCTGAAGCCCAACGAAAAACCTTTACAGATGAATTTTTAGATCCTAATAATAAGGTATTTAAAGATGCAATAAAAAGTGGAGAAGAAGGGCTAGAATTGATAGCTTTTTGGAAGGTATTAAGCAAATCAACTAAAGAAGGGGCGAGTGAGGTCAGAACTAAAAAAGAGAATCTTGAAAAATTAAAGGCTTTCATTGAAGATGGTGGTGATGCTTCAAAACTGGAAAGCACTTTTTCTAATTCATCAAATCCTGATAAATGGCTTGAACTTAAAATTAAAAAAGGTGATATTGAAGATATAGCACAAAACATGGACATGAATGTTTCTCCTGCTTCATGGACGAAAGAACATAAGGCAAAACGATGGAACAATTATAAAGAAGAAAACCCTGATGCAGACTTTTATACATGGAGTAATCAATATGATGGAAATATTAAAAAATCGAAAAGTGCTGATTTAGCGGTGAAGGAATATGCTGCAAATAGTCCTGATCTTAGCCACATACCACAAAGTGATTTTGAAAGAACTTGGAAGAATGATTTGGGTGAAAATGAGCCTATTGAAATTACTTTAAGGAATGAAAAAGTGATAGGTAATAGACGTCATGATATTTATGATGAAGCAAAAAATAAAGCAATAGAAGTTAAAGATTATTCCTCTCATAATGTTTGTTTATCAAAAGATATAGAGAAAGAAGCTTTGATGGATATTGAACTTCTTAATAAAGAAGTTGGTGGATTAAGAGAAGTTGAATGGATTTTTCTAAATAGAGGGCCAAGTGAAAATTTAAGAAAACTACTAACTGAAAATAATATTACAGTAACCGTAATTAATGAGATAAAATGATTATACCGCAAGAATATTTTAATAATTGGATAGAAAACATTGAAACGAGATTAGAAAGTTTCATTAATAAATTCGAACCTAATGAAAGAGAACAACTTGATTTTAGTATTGAATCATTAAAGGTGATAGGGCGTAAATTCATTAAGAATTTTGAGTCTATCAGTGAATTAAGGAAAATTGAAAGTTTATATTTAGTTGATGAATATGTGACTTATCTTGGAGAAGTCTATATAAGAAATGACAAAATAAGAAAACTCTATTGGAACGTTTTTCATAATTTAGAGAATTTCAAATATTTTCCAGGCCTCCATTGTGATGAATATTCAAATAGTAACGTAAATTTAGCAGGAGATTTTGCTTATATTTTATTTAATAAAGCAAATGATGAATTTTATGAAACATGTAAAGGAAATATTAATTATATCATTGAAAACGAAGAAAGACTTCGAAAAGTAGAATCTATCCCTATCCCCGAAACCGACAAAAGTGATTATGAACATTGGTTATTTTTAAAAGATGATTGTTTATCTATTCACGATTTTAAGGTTATACTTGAGAACTATTACACTTCTAAAAAAAGAGATGTAAAAGTTGAGTATACTAACGAAAGAAATAATAGATTATTAATCACGATTGGAGATTACTATTTTCATGCATATAAAAATGAAAATTCTTATGTTCAAGTAGATGCAACTGAATTTGCAACGAGTTATACAGGAGAAAGAAGTAAAGCAGATATTACATCCTGTAAAACCAGAATTGAAGTGTGGGGAAATGAAGATCCAAATGCCGATTACATCAATGAGTATATGTATATCATGGATCAGTTAAAAAATGATTCCAATATATTCATTTACAGTCTCACCCAGAGGCTATTTTATGATGAGATTTAAACCTTGAAAATCTATAAAGCCGTAAAAGTTGGAAAATAGCTTTTACGGTTTTTTCACTTCTTCTATTGAAATCACCCGTTGCTGAGGGAACAAACACCGTAGAAGTGGCCATTAATGGAGCTACAGAAAATGTATTTTTCCGTTCAGAAGACAAAAGTTTAACAGCCAATGCTCGTGATGGTGTAGTTAGCTTACAAAGTAAAAAAGACAACAAGCCTACAGAATGGCAAGCGTACAAAACCATTAACGGAAAAGAAAAGTATGTAGGAAAAATTAATGTGCAACCTTACGAGAAACAGCAATACACATTACGAATTTACGCAGTAAACGGACAAACTCTTCCCGATGCCACAGCCTTACAAATGTACCAAAATTCAGTTTATGGTCAAGCACTTATAGAGTGGACTGTAGACATAAAAGACAGTTATGATTTAAAGTACAGTGCTTGGGATATCAACCCACAAGATGATGCCCTACAAGTTGGTGATTCAGAGTCGTTGACAGCGTATACTTCGGAGCAAAAAAACATCATCAAATACTTCAGAGACAAGCATACAAAACCCTAGAAGGCATAACGCAAGGCTCAACGGCAAATTTAATGGACTATAATGGCGGTTTGGAGCTATGGAAATGGCAATGGGAAATATTACAAAATCCTGCAGCAATGGTTTCGTTTGTGAATGAGGATCAGGATGGGAATGAGTGAGTTTGTTGGGAAATTAGTGGAATTAGAAGATCTGACAACAGAAAATACGATAAAGGATGAAAAAATATTAGAGCTTTTATTAGGAGAATTGTGTTCAGATGATGTATTGATGAGTACATTTGAGACGAACGTTACTTTGGTTGAGGAATGGAAATTGTTATATGAAAATAAGAGTAAAAAGGTACGTAAAAATTCGGATCAAATTTTACTTTTTTCATCTTTAGATTTAGCCGCTCAAGGTTATATTGCAAAAATGACAGATGAGAATATGAGTCAGATAACTACATTAGAAAACTTTGTAAGTTCATTGTCAGTAAGTAATTTGAGGGTTGATGCTTTAAATGATCATGATTATATTATTCCAGAGAAATTTGTTTTCTATGAAAAGACGGTGATTCCTCATTGGACGTCAGATAAAGAACAAACCTACCAAACTACGGTAACTTCTAATTATGCTCAAGTACCTATTGTTTCTGATTGGGCGAAGGAATGGAGTAACCAATATGATGGAAATATTAAAAAATCGAAAAGTGCTGATTTAGCGGTGAAGGAATATGCTGCAAATAGTCCTGATCTTAGCCACATACCACAAAGTGATTTTGAAAGAACTTGGAAAAATAGAAAAGGAGAAATAGAACCTATTAAAATTACTTTAAGAAATGAAAAAGTGATAGGTAATAGACGTCATGATATTTATGATCAATCAAAAAATAAAGCAATAGAAGTTAAAGATTATTCCTCTCATAATGTTTGTTTATCAAAAGATATAGAGAAAGAAGCTTTGATGGATATTGAACTTCTTAATAAAGAAGTTGGTGGATTAAGAGAAGTTGAATGGATTTTTCTAAATAGAGGGCCAAGTGAAAATTTAAGAAAACTACTAACTGAAAATAATATTACAGTAACCGTAATTAATGAGATAAAATGATTATACCGCAAGAATATTTTAATAATTGGATAGAAAACATTGAAACGAGATTAGAAAGTTTCATTAATAAATTTGAACCTAATGAAAGAGAACAACTTGATTTTAGTATTGAATCATTAAAGGTGATAGGGCGTAAATTCATTAAGGATTTTGGGTCTATCAGTGAATTAAGGAAAATTGAAAATTTATATTTAGTTGATGAATATGTGACTTATCTTGGAGAAGTCTATATAAGAAATGACAAAATAAGAAAACTCTATTGGGACGTTTTTCATAATCTTAAAAGTTTTGAATATTTCCCAGGTTTAGATTGTAATGAATATTCAAATAGTGACGTAAATTTAGCAGGAGATTTTGCTTATATTTTATTTAATAAAGCAAATGATGAATTTTATGAAACATGTAAAGGAAATATTAATTATATCATTGAAAACGAAGAAAGACTTCGAAAAGTAGAATCTATCCCTATCCCCGAAACCGACAAAAGTGATTATGAACATTGGTTATTTTTAAAAGATGATTGTTTATCTATTCACGATTTTAAGGTTATACTTGAGAACTATTACACTTCTAAAAAGAGAGATGTAAAAGTTGAGTATACTAACGAAAGAAATAATAGATTATTAATCACGATTGGAGATTACTATTTTCATGCATATAAAAATGAAAATTCTTATGTTCAAGTAGATGCAACTGAATTTTCAAAGAGTTATACAGGGGAAAGAAGTAAAGAAGATATTACATCCTGTAAAACTAGAATTGAAGTGTGGGGAAATGAAGATTCAAATGCCGATCATATCAATGAATACATGTATATCATGGAACAATTTACCAACAATGAGAAAATATTCATTTACAGTCTTACCCAGAGGCTTTTTTATGATGAAATATAAACCTTGAAAATCTATAAAGCCGTAAAAGTTAGAAAATAGCTTTTACGGCTTTTTCACTTCTTCTATTGAAATCACCCGTTGCCGAGGGAACAAACACCGTAGAAGTGGCCATCAATGGAGCCACAGAAAATGTGTTTTTCCGTTCAGAAGACAAAAGTTTAACAGCCAATGCTCGTGATGGTGTAGTTAGCTTACAAAGTAAAAAAGACAACAAGCCTACAGAATGGCAAGCGTACAAAACCATTGACGGAAAAGAAAAGTATGTAGGAAAAATTAATGTGCAACCTTACGAGAAACAGCAATACACATTACGAATTTACGCAGTAAACGGACAAACTCTTCCCGATGCCACAGACTTACAAATGTACCAAAATGCAGTTTATGGTCAAGCACTTATAGAATGGACAGTAGACATAAAAGATAGTTATGATTTAAAGTACAGTGCTTGGGATATCAACCCACAAGATGATGCCCTACAAGTTGGTGATTCAGAGTCGTTGACAGCGTATACTTCGGAGCAAAAAAACATCATCAAATACTTCCGAGACAAGCATACAAAACCCAAAGGAAAAGAGGTTGTCTTGTTCTGGTCGCCTAAGGCATCAGATGAAGCTGTAGATGGTTTTATGCCTTTATCCTCTCGCTACGGTTTTATTTTTAACCCCTCGAATAACGAAGAAACTTACCGTACCGTAGCCCACGAACTTGGTCATGGTGCTTTTGGATTAGGGCACACATGGAAAACGCTAGAAGGAATTACGAAAGGCTCAACTGCTAATTTAATGGACTACAATGGCGGTTTGGAACTATGGAAATGGCAATGGGAAATATTACAAAATCCTGCAGCAATGGTTTCGTTTGTGAATGAGGATGAGGAGGGGCAGAGTGCAACAGTTTCAAATATCTCAAAATTAAATAAATTCAAAAATGAGGATGGTACATTCACTTTTATAACACCAAGTGGTTATCCAATAACTATTGATAGTGGTTTACAGGAAGTTATATTTAGTACCGGAGATAATTTTTATTTAAATCAATGTACAAGTGGTAACGATAAGGCTTTGATTGCTCCAATAGGTACTTTACTAAAGTTTACAGTAAATGGGATTGAATATACAGGAAGATTAGGTTGTAGCACCCAAAAGTTTATGGGTTATAAAGATCCTCAGGGGAATATCTATGCTGATGTAAAAACAGAAAAAATTGTAGACTTTATTTTAAAGGATGGAAAAGCAATTATAGGTGTACCTTGTTTAAAAGATGGAAATGTAAATTTCTTAGTATCAACCTATTCTTTTTCAGAGAGTTTCTTTAGTCAATTATCAAGTTCTTCATCAAAAAAAGATGGAGAACTATTAGAATATAATTTTTTAGATGGGAAATACCCGATCACAGATGGTGAGTTTATTTATGCTAAAATCACACCTGAATTAGGTGATGAGGCTAAGTTATTTCTTACTGCTTTTGCTTCTGAAGCAGACGTTGATAGAAATACATCTAATATAATTTTTACTCACGCACATCAGATCAACCTTTATCCACAATTATTTCAACATTGTACAGCTGATTTAATTTTAAACAAAGAGCAATTCAAAGCAAACTATATAGCTTTAATAAAAAATAAAGCTTTAGATCGAAATGTATCTGAAGATGGCGGTTTTGATGTGGATGTTTTCTTTAAAAATTCATTAGAAAATTATCTTGGAGGTGCACCTTCTTTTTATTACGAATTAGATGTAGCAAGAAGAAAATTAGATCAAATCTTAACATTGGAAGGTGATGAGATCAAGAAGTTACTGAACGCCTATTTCGAGTTTTCATGTGTTTGGTCTACAATTAGTGTAGGTGAAAAGGATTATGTTTTAGAAGAACTTATTAAGAAAAGTTTTGTTGATGAATTTATTGTTCAAATTATCACCTCAACAAAAACAGATGAGGAAAAGAAATTATTATAAACGTTATTATCTAATAATGAATTTGACCTTTATTACAAATTAGTTAATCAGATTGATGGCTCAGACTATGACTTGTTTATAAATACAATTACCCAGTGGGATTTTCAAACCAATCAATCAAGATATAATGAATTTGTGTTTGAGCCAGTTATTGATTCAGGAGACCAATATTTATTTGATAATACTAAAGACTTTTATCTTCATAATGTAGGTGTTTGGGGTATTACAAATATAGGAGAAAACAATACCTTAGAATTTGAAGTAGGAGGGGATATGAATGAAAGTAACAAGTCAATTTCATTTTATACAAAGAGAAAACTTAATAATAGTTCACAATATATTCATAGACTAACTACAGCTAATCCATTTGAGTTGGTGCATGTCACTTTTAGAGATTCATTTTTTAATACTTTAGGACTAGAAGGAGGATATATAAAAGAAGGAACATCTTATATAGTACCTATATGTTGGTTACAATGGTTTAGTACTAACTATAATAGAAATATTCAAATGGATAAAGCGAGGATAGCTCTTGAAACAGTAGCTATTTTGTCAACATTGGGTACTTCTTCAGGTACAATTGCGGCTTTGGAAGTCAGTATGTCCAGTACAGATATTTTTATTACATTAAATAAGGATGCCATTAAAGAAAACTATGGTCAAGATGGAGAAGACTTTATTAATGATTGGGACCTTTTGACAGGGCTTTATGGAGGTGCTATTTTAGTGAATGGAGGTTATAAATTAAGCAGAAGTGTAATTAAAAAATCTTATCAAAAAGTAGTAAATTCAAAGCAATTTAGAACAACTTTAGAATCATTTTCAAATGTATTTAATAAAATAGCTGTTCAAAGTGGCAAAGCTACTGCTTGGTCCAAAGCATTTTTAGAACTGTCTCATTATACATTACTTGATTTAGCCTCTTTTTCTTCTTCAAATTTTAAGGCGAGCCTTAGGAATAATTTATATGCTGTTGTTGTTAAAGCTGAAATGGAATATCAAATTGCCAAATTTGAATATAGTTCAACAGGTGATTTAATCTTTAAAGAGCTTTCACTAGCAGATGATGTAGGGAATTATGAACGTATAGGTCAATTAACGGATATAAATTATCATAATGGGACAATAGTAACAAAAGGGAATTTAGGAATATATGAAGATTTAGCTACTAATACATTTTGGTTAAAAGTACTAGATGATGATGTTGACGCATTAATTGCTAACCAAACATTCAAATCCATAGAATATAATGACTTTATAAAAACAGTTCCTGATTTTGTTGGAGAGAATGCTACAAAAAATGAAAGTTTAGCAAAATGGGCTTACTATTATTGGGGTACAGATGATTGGGATAAGCTCTATAAACTTTTTGTAGATAATAATCTGAATAAGTGGGGGGCAATCAATTGGCCTCCATTTAATGGTGCAAAAAGTATTACAGAAGTTAAGAAAGGGAATCAATTAGAAGGTTTAGTATTCGATAGGTTTCAGACTTCTGAAAGTTTAGGAGGTAGTTTTGCTAGTCCTGTTAGAAGTACAAGTCATGGTGTCGAAGACCTAGTTTATACTTATGATTCCAGAGCTTTATCAAATAACATAGAAGAAGGAACTTATTATCTGAAATTTAAATTCAAATCTAATTTACCCGAAAACCTTGCTTTAGAATATGGCGAGGCAATTCCATGGTTTAATCTCTCAGGTAATGCCGAACAAGTAAAATCATCATTATATTTTCAAGATCTATTAGCAGACGAGTTAATTGAAGTTGTTGAAAAGCTCAAATATCAAAATGGAGAATGGATAACAGTTTTAAGTAAATCTGTAGGAGCAGATTTAGCAGGTAAAATAGATGAAGGTTTAGAAGCTATTCTAAACAATAAACTTTCTGATGAGCTTAAAGCACATTTTATCAATGATTTTAATTATAAAAATGCTGATGGAAATGCTCCTTTTAAAGATTTCTTTGATGCTGTAGATGCAAGAGAAGCTGAGTCTTTTGTTATAGCTTGGAGTAAAGCTTATAAAAATACAGATCTTTCAAGACAACTTAGATCGAATGAAGTAGTACTCAATTTCATAAAAAGTAAAGGGAATCAACTTCCACAATCAGAAATTGATGCTATATTTGATAATATAAATTATCCTGTAAAGGAAATTTTAGAAGATACACAAGGAAGACTTACCATTGTTTTGGAAAGAGGAGGCAGTAGTTCCAATAAAGTAATTTCTGTTCACCCAATAAAAGGAGGTGGATATATAACAACACCTTACTCAAGAGCATATAGTCCTGATGCAAATCCTTCAATTGCTGTTGAATTAAGTGACAATAGACTTGTTCCTGATTATTCGATTGGCGAAGGGAGGCAGTATTTATGTGCTGAATCTGAGTTGGCATTAAATCAAAGGATTCAAGCGGCAATTGAAAAACAAAAAAATATTGTTGAAATTGAGATGACAGGTTATAGAAATTCTAATGTCTGAGAAGAAATAGTAGGAGACTTTGAACAAGCTAATATTAAAGCAGGTTTCTTGGGTAGAACACCACCAGAAATTAATGGTGTAAGATATACATGGCATCATATGGATGACTTTAGAATAAACGAAGAAGGTAAGATGGTTTGTACAATGCAATTAGTCAGAGCTGATGCACATACAAACTTAAAAGGTATGAGTCATACTGGCTCTGTAGGTCAAATGAAAGCATATACTGGTAATAAAAATTTATATCCATTTTAATTTTATGAAGATGAATAGTATTTTAATTAAAAGAAGAAATAGAAACGTAATTAAAATTGAGGAAATAAAAAAAATTGAGATAGTACTAAAAAAGAAATTACCAAATGAATTAATTCAATTTTTGATGAAGTACAGTGATTGCACATTATTTGAATGCTTTTATCAAAAAGAAGGAATTTACACAATGCCAGGGTATATAGTTGGTGTTTCTGATAAAAACCCTAATATTTTTGATTTAATTGAAGGTAATATATTTTATAATGATATAGATTGGTTGCCATTTGCTTGTGATTATGGTGGTTGGGTATTTAATGTGTCATTATCTGAAAAAACATATGGTGAAGTGTGGATCAATAAATTTGATAGTGGTGAGAAAAATCCTTTTGAATTTGTTTCTTCTTCACTTGAAGAATTCATCAATGGTTTGAAAAGAGTTGAGGATATATAAATTATGAAAATAAAAAACACACTGATTTCTAAAATTCTTTATTTTAAAGATGTTATCACTCCTAAGTTGGAAGCTGAAAAATATACTATTAATCTTCCTAATACCTTATTTGATTTTACTTTAAAAGATTTAGTAGGAAAAAGGATTTATAAGTTATTAGTGTCAGGAAAAATTGAAAATGTAAATGACCTAGAAAAGACTTTACAAATAGATTTGAATGATCCATTTTCCTACTCTAATTATTGTTTTTTAGAACATGAAAATTATATAATAATACTGACGTATGGAGAAATTCAACCTCAATTATGGGAGTTATCATTAGAAGCTGTTTTTGAAAAAGAATAAAGAGAATTGGATTAGTATATTTTGAATGATGTATAATTTATAAGGGGTAAAGAGTCAGGTCAAAGAGAGAAGTGTCATCTGCATTTACAAACCCACTGTCCCACTGTTCGTAATGTTAAGCGGCAGCGTCATTACGAACTCACCCATTGTGAAAGTTTGTAACTTATCACAACATCAAGAACTAAAAACATAGTATGCATTTTATTTCAACATCCTTTTAATTTTGACTGATCCATCTAACTTTGGGATCAATTTTGAAATACAGAAATCGTGAGTTACAAACTCACACAATTTTCTAGTTCCGAGTGACGCCTTCGGCTTAACACCCGGAACAGTGAGGATATATTACCAATTGAAGGAAAAAAGGTAGAAGCAGCAGACCCTCAATATATTAATTTCTCTTGGGTACCAAGGCATTTAGCTTCACCAAATCGTCCTCAAAATGTTACTTACCGTTTTCAGGTTGTAGAAATACTAAGAGATAATCAAACAGCTGGAGATGCCTTTGCTTCAACACCTCCTATTATTGACGAGGAAAATGTAATGGCACCAGCTTACCAAATTACAGCGATAGATGCACCCTTAGAACCTGGGAATACCTATGCATGGAGGGTGCAAGCTTATGATGAAGATGAACTAGGTCTAATAAAAAACAATGGTTGGAGTGAACCACGATTATTTATTTTTGGAGAGGCATGTATTGCTTGTCAACAATTTGCCATTGCCAACACCACACATTCCAGAGCAGAACTAGAATGGCAGGGAGCTTTTGAACATACCAGTTGGGAAGTGAGGTACAGAAGAAAAGCAGACAAAAATGAAGATGAATTGCCTTGGAAAACAAAAGAGTTTTTAACCGATCAAGGTATTGTAAAACCTTTAGAAGATAGTACTTATTACCAATTTCAAGTAAGAGGATCATGTGCTGGTGGAAGATTCGGAGAATGGTCTGCCGTAAAAGAAGCGATAACAGAAAAAGCACCAGAAAGTACATATAGCTGTGAAGGTGGCGTTGTAACCATTGCTTGGGAAAATAACGATCCACTGTTAACTCCAATGGAAGTTGGAGAAAAATTTACTGCGGGAGATTTTGATGTAACTGTAGTAGAAGACGTAGTCGCTAACGGACAACATACAGGTATTGGTATGATCCGTATAGCCGCATTTAATAAGGTGTTTTTTAATGTAGAATGGGAAGACATTACCTTAAACACAGACAACCAATTAATTGATGGAGAAGCGTTAGTAACAGGGTCTGACACAGATATTATTCCACCCGAATTGGCAGCAGCAATAATGGGAGGTCTTGATGTATTGGATAAGGTTTTAGCAGGTGCTGAGTTTGTAGCTAATGTAATAGATAATCTGCCTACGGACATAAAACAGGATTATACCTCTTCTAAATCTGAAGTAGATACCAGTAAAGAACAATTAAAAGAAGAGAAAAAGCTTCTTAAAGAAGCAAAAAAACACCTCAAAAACCTAGACGAAGAAGATGAAGGTTATGAGGAAGCAGTTGCAGCCGTAGAAGCAATGGAAACAACCGTTGAATCTAGAAGACAAACAGTTGCAACAGCACAAGGGAAAAAATCTCAAGCTATAAAAAAAGCAATCAATTATGTTACTGCCGAGCTGCAAAAAGGAATAAAATATTTTGTAAAGTTTACAACAGGTGTTGTTGATGTTCTTAACGATAAATCGGGTGCAATTCGTAGCGGTAAAGCCCAACAAGTAGTAGCAGACGGCGATACACTATTGGCCTATATTGCTAAAATAGATGGGGATACTTTACCTCCAAGTGCGGCTTCTTCTTTGGTGAGACAGCAAGAAGAAGAAGCTCTTTTGGCAATTGTAGACCAAATGGTGAGTGTTATAGAAATTATTCAAGGTGGTAGCGATGCAAATGTTGAAAATATTATTTCAACCACTCAAAATATTATAAATTCTAAAGATCAATTAGCGGAGGCATCTACTATTTTAGGTCGTTTTTCTGGAGGAGGTATTCCGGAAGCAGTAGACATGGCAAAAACCAGTGTTTGGGCTTTTAAAATGATTTTTGAGAAAATGTACAATGCCACCGCAAATGATGAGGGCGAAGTACAGGATGGTAGTAATTGGGCCACTGAAGACTTAATCATTTTTACTAAAAACGAATCAACTCCCTACGGTTTTGATACAGGTGGAAGAACTGCAGATAAAAGTTATTATACCGAAATAAATTTTGGGGGTGATACAGAAAATTATATCCTTCCGTGGGTTGTTGCCGAGGGAACAAACACCGTAGAAGTGGCCATCAATGGAGCCACAGAAAATGTGTTTTTCCGTTCAGAAGACAAAAGTTTAACAGCCAATGCTCGTGATGGTGTAGTTAGCTTACAAAGTAAAAAAGACAACAAGCCTACAGAATGGCAAGCGTACAAAACCATTAACGGAAAAGAAAAGTATGTAGGAAAAATTAATGTGCAACCTTACGAGAAACAGCAATACACATTACGAATTTACGCAGTAAACGGACAAACTCTTCCCGATGCCACAGCCTTACAAATGTACCTAAATTCAGTTTATGGTCAAGCACTTATAGAGTGGACTGTAGACATAAAAGATAGCTATGATTTAAAGTACAGTGCTTGGGACATCAACCCACAAGATGATGCCCTACAAGTTGGTGATTCAGAGTCGTTGACAGCGTATACTTCGGAGCAAAAAAACATCATCAAATACTTCAGAGACAAGCATACAAAACCCAAAGGAAAAGAGGTTGTCTTGTTCTGGTCGCCCAAAGCATCAGATGAAGGAGTAAATGGTTTTATGCCTTTATCCTCTCGTTACGGTTTTATTTTTAACCCCTCGAATAACGTAGAAACTTACCGTACAGTAGCCCACGAACTTGGTCATGGTGCTTTTGGATTAGGGCACACATGGAAAACGCTAGAAGGAATTACGAAAGGCTCAACAGCCAATTTAATGGACTACAATGGCGGTTTGGAACTATGGAAATGGCAATGGGAAATATTACAAAATCCTGCAGCAATGGTTTCGTTTGTGAATGAGGATCAGGAGGGAATGGCTTATAATCAAAATGGAAGTTCAGTAGCGATTTTGTGTGATAAAAATGTAATTGCTGAAGTAGTTAAACAAACCATATTTTATACACCTGATGGAACAGCCATTGATTTAAGTTTATATAAAGACTCAAAATTGAGACCTTACTCTATCTATACAAATGATGATGTAACCACATCTGCAAGAGGAGCAGTTCATTCCTTAATAGATGAATCAGGTAAAGTTTATACCCTTCGTTTCTTATCACAGTCATTAACGAATAGACGTTATAAGTCATCAGATGGAAAAGAAGTGGTTATTGAAAGTATAAAAACTACTTCAACTGGATTTAGAGTCTCTATTGATTGTGCAACAAAAAATGTGACTATAAATGGAACAACAATTCAGTCTTCTTGTCTGACTTGTAAGGAGATTGAAGCTGATGTAAATGAATCGACATTCTTCAAAGATTATGGAGAAACAAAAGTTGATCATTTAATTTCCTATGCAAAATCTATTGGTAAATCAGTAGAAGAAAAATTAAATGAAAGAGCTGAAATAATTGATGCACTTAAAGAAAAATTAAATACTGATGCAAACAATAGCAATTTGTTAGGGGAAAGAATGGTAGATAGGTTAAATGCCTATGAGACACTAAACGACAAACAATTTAAAGTCGTATTTTTAGAAACAAACTTTTTATCAACCAATCAAAAAAGTTGGAATGATTTAGCCAAAGTAGTTTTTGAACAAAAAGGATATACCAAAAATGACATTTTGGTTACTATCCCTTTTGTAAACTTGAAAGGTATTGGTAATGATATGGGTGAAATGTATGCAATGCCAGGTATTTATGCTGGTTCTAATGTCAATATTAAAACATCTAATTTAAAAGCAGATTATGCCAATTCTATTGCTACCTCAGAGTGGTTAATCAAAGAATTGGATAAAGAGCATGGTATATTAGTGGATTTTATATTTGATTTATTTAAGAATACAGAAAAGCGAGTAATTATTTATGAAGGGATTTTAAACCCATCTTTATCGGTTAATGTCACCAAATATCAAGGGCAAGGTTTTTATGGTCAAAATCATTATGTGAAACTCTATCAAAATGAGGCAACTCAATTAATGATGAACCAAGTAGATCAATACAAAATTGATATTGATAAATTAAAAGCTCCATCTCCGAATCAAAAAGTTCGACAAGAATTATTGCTTCTAGTTCCAAAATTAATTCGAAATGCAAGAAAAAGCATAGTTATGAATATAAAAGGTTCTAACTCCAAGCAGCTACTTCAATTTACACCAGAAAAAACAGAAGAGTATTTATTTAAAGATACTTATGCAGTTCAATTTTCTAAAAATGAAGCTATTGAGGATCAAATTATAAAGTATATAAAAGATCAAGCATTTAATAAATATGTAGCACGCTTGAATACTTTAGAAATTACTGTTCATTTTGATGCTTATTCTATAGATAAAACAAGCAACACATGGAATAGAGAACAAATTTATTGGGAAACCATTGATCAATACGCTTATACATCATTTGATATTCTTTCTATGGGATTATCACTTATAGCATTAGATTTTGTGGCGGATGGTATGGGATTGGTCTATGCGGTAGGTAGACAAGATTTAGAAAAAACAGTAGAATATACCATTAGTCTGTCGATACCTCTTATGAATGGAGAAATGATAAAAGTAACAAAAGAATCGCTTCTTTATATCAGTAGAAAAGGAGGAACAAAACAAGTTTCAACATATGGCTTTGAAAAAGCATTTTATGAAGTTAACCAAGATATTACTGATGGAAAAGCACAGGAAGTAATTACGTTAATTGAACAAAATAAAGTAACCAAAGAACTTCAACAAGAGCTGACAAAGTATACTGATAATGCAAATGAACAACGAAAAGTAATCGATAAAATTTTAACTACTGTGGATACAGATATTTTAGCTAGATTAAAATCAAAGTTCAAAGATCATGAAGAAATAACCACTTGGTTAAATAATAAAGGTGATGCTCTCCCAATAGATCTACTTAACAAATTAGAAGCACTTCCTAATGACACAAATCTATTGTCTAAACTATCTTCAGACTTAGGAAATATTCAAGCATCAATCGAAGAAAGTCCAACGATGTTGGATGTATGGAAAACGTTTGTAGAAATGTTTCCTGAAGAAAAATTATGTACAACTCTACCAACTCAATAAGAAAGCTATTATGAAACAGATTATTTTATTCTTATTATTCCTTCTTCCATTTTTTAGTGCAAAAGCTATTTCGGGAGATCCTTGTAAATGGTCGGCATTAATAGAAGCGTGTAAAAAAGGAGGAGAAGAATTAGAGAAATTGACTTCAGATCCAATCATTTTAATTACATTTTATACTTTAGAAAAGAATTCTATAATTCGAAGTAGTCCTGAATATTTAGAGAATCTAAGCAATGTTTATCAAGAATACCCTCAGCTTGTAGGAGAAATAAAAGCAGGTATACAAGCAAGTCAATCCAAGAAGAATTTAATTAGTAATCTAAGTACTGCTGAAAATGAAACCGCAGTGCGTGAGATATTGGCAGAACAAAAAAGTATTGAAAAATTTGCTAAATTTGATGACTCCTTCTTGCCAGATGATCCAAAAATAATAGATGGAGTATATATTGAACAACAAGATCCTGCGTCAGATGCTTTAAATGCGATTAAAGAAGAGAGAGATAAATACAGAAATGCTTTAAAAGAAATAGAGGATAAAACATCGAGTGATTATAAAACCACAAAAAATAAAATTGGTTTAGAGTCTGAAAAAGCGGCAGAAAAAGCTTCCGATGAATTAATCCCCGAAATATATAATGATGCCACAATGAAACCTCTCGAATTTGTAATGCCAGGTAAATCAGGTCAATTTGATAGAATTTATTATGACACTAAAAACAAAAAATTTATTATTGTAGAGGCAAAAGGGGGAAGTTCAAAAATTGGTACTCGTTTGTATGAGCAAAAAAACTACGAACAAGGAACAGATGAGTATCTTTTAAGTATTATAGATCATATGCAGGAAAGAGGAGATCAAAATGCAAAAGATTTAGCAGATGAATTATCCGTTGCTTATGATGCAAAAAAGATAGATTACCTCTTAGTAAAGCAAGAATTTAATACTAATACAGGGGCTTTGAAACCAACAAAAATTTCAAAATTTAAACTAGAGTTTAACAAGCAATAATATGATACATATTAAAAGAAATAATACACATAGATCTAAGGACATTGATTTAGTTTATCGAGCTATAAGAAGGCGCAAAGAAGTGATCAAAGAAAGCTTTAAAGAAAATATTTTTATTGAAGATACAGATAGAATAGGTTTAAATACAAGGAGCTTTCTTGATTTACTTTGGAGATTATCAGTCCTAGAAGGCGACAATCACCGAGAAGAACAAATTTATTTTCTTTCTTTAATTAAACGATTTGCCAAAGCACACTATACCTTAGCTTACAATCCAGAAGAAATGGTAGAGATAAGTTTGGAAGAAGGAAAAACACATCAAGTGAAAGCACCAAAGGGGCTAAAACTTTTAGTGGACTTTAATTCTTGGTTAAGATATTTAAGCATTTTTATTGTGCTTAGGGATAGGGAAGGTTTTGATTTGATGTTAAAAGCCAAAGAAGAATACTTTAAGCTTTCAAATGCTCATTATGATAAATTGGATCATATCCTTATCCAATTTTTTAAAGCAATAGAAAACCCCACACAAGCCTTAACAATCAAAGCTTTTGAAGCCACAAAACCATTTGTAGGGAATTACCTTGATGAAAAATTTGCAGCAGAATTTGTATTAAATCAATTTGAACCCCTTTTATGTGTATACGATGCACTTTTCCGTAAAGACGATGACTTATTTAATAAAGAGTTAGAAAAAGCCTTAAGACTTCATCAAGAGTATTATACAGATGAAAGTGATGATACCGATCATTCAGCCGATGCTTCAAAAGGATGGGTCAGTTGGCTACTCTTGGCTCCTGTTACTATGGCATATGATAGAGGCGTAAAGATTAATGTCAGTTCGGAATATATTCCTGAGTGGTTATATAAAAAAGAATTTGACATCTAAATGCTAATCTTTTAACGAGATTAGTCATAACCCAACAAGCCAACCTTCAAAAACTAGGTTGGCTTGTTGTTTATAAACTCATAGCAGTTAAATAAGCCATTGATATCTCTTTATAAAATAATTGTAAAGTATAATCTTAAAAACTATTGATAATAAAAAAAAACATCAATATTAGTGCTTAATTAAAACCATTAATCAATGCATAACAAACTACACCTAACCTATCTAATATTACTTTTGAGTTTAAACAGCTTTTCTCAGGAAAGTTACAAATTGTATGATAAGGTAACTGTAATTAATTTAGAATCGAGTATAGAAGCGGATAGTATAAATTTTATTGTTGTTGATACTGATATAACACAAAAAAAACCTGTTTTTTTATTTTGTCAAGGCTCTCTGCCGTTACCTATGTTTATGGGGATAAAAGGTACTGATTCACCATTTTTCTTTGGTGGTGGAATTTCTAATTTTAATTTTAATGCAATTACTCAAAAATATCATTTAGTGGTTATCTCTATGCCACATACACCAATTTTTGTAGATAGTACTCATTTAAGCCCATATGGTAATTTTTATATACCAGACCCTAAGCAACCACAACAAATTTTAAAAGAGTTTACGGAAGCAGATTATTTAAATAATTATGTTGATAGGGGGATAAGAGTATTAGATTTTTTGAAAAAACAACCTTGGGTAGATACTTCTAAGTGTGTTGTTTTCGGACATTCACAAGGTAGTAAAGTTGCTACAAAATTAGCTATACAAAATAAAGACATCTCACATATTGGTTTAAGTGGTGCAAACCCATTTGGTAGAGTAGATCAATTTATTAGAATTGCAAAACAGGATGCTCGTAACAATAAAATTACTTGGAAGGAAGCGGAAAAAAGAATCAATTTAAATTATAAATATTATGAGGATTCATTTAATCCAGATTCACTGAAAGTTAATAGTTACTTAAAAGGATATAACTCATTCTCAGAGCCATTATTTGATGATTGGTTGGCTCTAAACATACCAATATTTCTAACTTATGGAACAGAAGATAACGCAGCTGAATTATGTGATATAATGCCTTTATTTTTTATAGAACAAGGAAAGGATAACCTAACAGTTAAACGTTGGGCCAATTGTGACCATAATTATTTCCTTTTAGATGAAAATAAACAGCCAGACTATAAAAAAGGACATTGGGATGATGTTATCACAACGTTCTTACAGCATATAGAGCAACCACCACTCAATTAACATTACCTTTTTAGGAAATGGTTTAAAACATTATTATTACAGAATCTTCTTTTCTATACTGATAAAGGAGGTTTATCATTTGGTAAATACTGATAAGATAGGTGTTCAGAATAAAATTGAAATATACTTAGTAAGTAGTATCACCTTTATAAAAAACATATTTTTATATTTTTTCAGCAAAATTCATAATAAATAGATCGATGAAATTCGTTTATCTAACTAATCTCATTTAAAAATCTATATATGAATCGCACCTTTATTTATTTATTAATTGCCTCTCTAAGTCATGTTACTTTTACATCTTGTTCTTTAACAGAAGAAGTTCCTTCTGATATTTCTGATTATGACAATGTAATTACAGTTAAGAATATTGATTTTCTTGAAAGCTTTGATAATTCCACAACGTTTATGTTTCAGAATGGTGTAATCCACCTGGAAGAGAACGATAGTGTATCTACATATAATAACACTACTGTAGATACATGGATAATGGAAAAGACAATGGAGGAAATGAGAGCAGTAGGGTACGAATACACGAAGACAAAAGCAATTAACGGTGCAGATTTAAGCATTCTACTGTATATAAATAACCAAAATATTAATGCAGTTACAGCATGGCCTACTGCTTCTTTATGGGATAAAGTATGGGGAGAGTATGGTTATTATCCATATTATAGCTATTCTATGGTTAGTAGCTTTGTGTACGATCAAAGTGCTATAATTGTAGAATTAGTTGATAATAGAATAGATTTAATAGTAGATAATAGGATTGAGCATCCTGTAATTTGGCAAGGCTTTCTGGCTGGGGCTACTGATGCTGATACAGAGAGTAATCAAAAAAGGATAGAAGATGGTATACATTTAATGTTTAAAATATCTCCTTATATCTCTGTAAAGTAAAATATACTGAAATATTGATATTATGGATAAATTAAAAATTATAATAATTACACTAGGTAGTATTTTGGGATGTAGTCAATTCACTTTTTCTCAAGATTTTATTGGTTTGTCATATAGTATTGGTATTCCAACCGCAGCGGTAAATAAATCTATTTCAGATGCTTCTTTTAAAGGAACAGATATAGAATTTAGACACTTTTTTACAGAAAATATATCAGGTGGCTTTACTATCGGGATGCGTAATTTTTCTCAAGCATACGGCAATCAAGTATACACATCAGATGTAGTAGCACTTACCGGAGAAACATTTAAAGATGCAACTGCACTTTCTACTGTTTTTACTTCACATTATTATTTTCAGAAATTTAAATTTATTCAACCTTACGCTGGATTAGGAATTGGAGGGGCAGGTGTATTTTATAATGTACAAGTTGGTGGTATAGCCACATCTGATGTGTATTGGGGGTTCACATTTGTTCCAGAAATTGGATTACTTATTCCTTTAAGAAATAGTGGTACTTCTATTTTATCAAGTGCTAAATATAATTATCAAACAGGCTCAAAAGGGCATGATAGTGTTGGTTATTGGGCATTTAATATTGGCATTGCTTTAGATTTTTGATTGTATTCATTTTCATAGTTTCAGAATAATTTTAATAAAATAACGCTTTATAACTGTTAATGCATTAAACTAATTGTAGTGTAGTATCGTTTTAAAAGTAACAGTGTAACATATTAAGTTATTTGTTAGCTGTTACTATTAACTTGGATAAAGAAAAGATTTGTCTTCTTTATTTATTGATTTCAGAATGTATATCAATTTAGTTAATAGGAAGTAAAGAATTAAATGTAATTTATAAATAGTGAACCTCTTAAACTCCTCAATATTATGTCTTTAAAATCAACAATTAGTTCAATTAAATTATTTCTAGTTAGTCTTTTTATTTCTTCATTGATGTTTTCATGTAGTAATGAAAATACAAAAATTACAGAAAAGCAATCAGAAGCATTTTATGATTACGCCTATCCTTTAGTAATGATGAAGATAAGCCAAGATGCAATGCTTACTTCACCATTAAGAAAAGGTGATGATGTGAATAAATTTATCATGTTTAAAAAATTGGCTCAGCCTGAAAATACTGCTGTAGTTTTAGGTAACCGTAATACGCTTTACTGTGTAGGGTGGGTTGATTTAAGTGAAGGACCTGTTTTATTTGAAATTCCAGATATGAATAAAAGGTATTATGTTATGCCATTGATAGATGCATGGACAAATACATTTAAAAGTTTTGGATCACGAACAACAGGGCAGAAAGCACAAAAATATTTTCTAACCTTAAGTAGCTACAATGGTAAAGTACCTGATGGGTATGAACGTGTAAATTGTCCTACTTCTATGGTTTGGATTACAGGTAGAATACAAGCAGATAATGATGCAGATGCTCTTGTTGCCAATAAGCTTCAAGATGAATATATTCTTAGACCTTATACTGCAAGAGTAAATAAGTACAAGCCAACTTTTCAGGCCATGAAAGTGAAAAAACCTGTACCTTTTTCTTTAGCAATGGATACAGAAACATTTTATACAACTTTCTTTGATATGTTAAGAACAAACCCTCCGGCTGCTGCCGATGCTGCCTTCTTAAAAGACTACTCATTCTTTAAAAAGAATGTAAGTTATAATGATCTTGACGAAGCTACTAAAGCAACATTAAAAGCAGGTTTAGAAAAGTCAACAAAAAAATTCTTAGGTATATTTTATAAAGGTAATGAACAAAAAACAGCTTGGGATTTCAAAATCGAAGATATGGGAGATTGGGGTGTTGATTATAGCAGAAGAGCTTATTATGCTGTTTGGGGTATAGGAGCCAATATACCTCAGGATGCTGTATATGGTGTATCTCAGTTAGATGGAGATTTAAAACAACTTGAAGGAACGAATATTTATAAAATTTCATTTCCTCCTAATGGCACTCCAGAAGTTGGTGGTTTCTGGTCAATTACTGCTTATAATAATGAGGGTTATTTAGAAGCGAATACAGAAAAAAGATATGCTAGCGGAAGTAATATGGACATTAAATATAACAAAGATGGATCATTAGATTTATACCTGTCTTCTAAGCAGCCAAAAGGGGTTTCTGATTACAATTGGATTCCTACACCTAAAGGAACTTTCAAAATATTATTTAGAATGTATTGGCCAAAAGAAAGCATTTTAGATGGTTCTTACCAACTGCCAAATATTAAGAAAATAGATTAAGGTATTCTTTAAGAAATAAGGATATAAGAATGATAGTTAACCTCATCTTATATTCTTATTTCTAGTATAAATAACAAAGTGGAAATTACAGTTAACTGTTAATTAAAAAAACGGATTACAATAAAATGCGTAGGATAGGAAAAGGAATTGTGCTTTAGTTATAAATAGTAAGAAAAATGAAATTCACAGAACGTAAAATAATGTCCTTCTCTTTAGGAGCAAATGCACTATTAGCATTATGTGGGTTATATTTTGGTTACACAGCACACTCATCTGCCATTTTAATTGATGGCATGTACTCAACATTACTAACTGTAATGTCTTTCTTATCGTTAGGTGTTATCTATTTATTAAAAAAGCCAGTATCAAAATCTCATCCATTTGGGTATGCATCTTATGAGCCATTAATTAATTTATTCAGAGGGTTATTAATAGTAATGGTCATTCTTTTTGGAATGTCAGAAAGTATACATTCGTTATCTGAAGGAGGGAATATACCCGATTTTACAGCATCAATGTATTATTTTGTGCTCTGCATGTCGGGTTGTGTAATTGCGTATATAGTTGTATTAATTGGAAGTAAGAAAATACCATCCCCAATATTAAAAGTAGAAACTACAAATTGGTTAATGGATACACTGTTAACTGCAGGTATGGGAGTTTCATTTTTAGTAGCTTCTTTCTTAAAAGATACATACCCGGAAATTATTTCTTATGTAGATCCAATTATCACGATTATATTAATGCTTTCTATTTTAAAGATGCCTTATAAGACAATTAAAGAGTCTGTAAGTGAATTGGTGTTGATGGAAGCAAGTGAAGAAATTACAGATAGAGTGCATTCCATTTTAAAAAGACATGAAAGTACTGATGAGGTTGTTACTCATCAAAAATCTGTAACAAAAACAGGTAGAGAAGTTTATATTCTTTTAGTTATTCTTCTTAATAAAAAGACAAAAATCAGCATAGAAAATCAACTTTTTAATTCCGTAGAAAAACAAGATCATTTTAGAGCAGAATTATATAAAGAATTAAAAGATATTTCGGAGAGTTTAAAATTAGATGTCTCTTTTACTTATGATAAACGTTGGCTATAGTACACAATAAGTAAATGCTCTAAAATAATAATTTTATAAATAGCCCAGACTTTAAACCGGTTCACCTATTCATTTAGGAAATCGGTTTTTTTTTATATTCTTTGTAGTTGAATATCATCAACATATAAAGTACTTGAACTACTTTTTTTGGTTAAGAATTGAAACGTAAAACTATCAATTTCTGTGTCTTTTTTTACTTCAAAATGTTGTTTTATTGTTACCCATTTTTCATTAGGTAAATGTTTAAGAGGTATAATTATTTGACTTAATCTATTTTCGCTTGAAAATATAAAAGATTGAAAATTACCTGCTTTCTCTTTCCATATTTTTGCTTCAAAAGAATAACGTCCTTTCGGGATGGCAGTTATTTTAGTTTTACTTTCAAACTTTGGATTTAAAAAGTTAGAAGTAGCCATTATTTTTAAGCATTTATTTCCAGAAGCTGCACGTTCGCTAGAAATAGACAACTGATTATTCTCTTTTCCTAAATTCCAATGTGTATATTCTTTTTGTAAACTTTTTAAGTTTGTATTTTCAAAAGGACCTTCGAACCCAAAGAAGTTTTGTGATAAAAGGTTTTCTTTCTTTTTTTGCCACAAACGTATATAATCAATTTCAAATTGAGCGGGTAATTCGTTTTCACGAGGTAATCCATAAGTAGGTTTTGTTTGTGTATCAATCCATAATTCAAGTGGGTTATTTAACACCCAAGCATGTTTTAAATCCTCTCGTTTTAAATGATAAATTAGAGTGCCATCAAAATAAAGTTTAATATAATTTTTATTCCATTCGCAACCATAAGTATGGAAAGCACTACTTACATTACTAGATATATCATAGTTGTAGTTAAAATAGGTATCAAGTTTATCTTTATTTGTTTTTTCACCATTGTTGATTGCAACATTGTATAAAGGTTTAGATAATTTTGTTTTAGGAGTAGGTATTTGTTGAAATATCTCTAAACCAGATTCGTACCCAGTAGCCCAAACTGAACTACAAATATTAGCTGAGGCTGTTTTTGCTCTAATTTCTAAATAACCATTTAAAAAAGTATGTTTACTTACAATTGCTCCAGTAGTAACATTTTCGTAGTTTCTTCCTTCAACGGTAGCAGTACTAAAAGGAAAATTCGGTTGCCATAAAGCTCTAATAATTAGTTTTCCGTTTTTTACAAATACATTATGTTCGGCATATTCCGATGGTGCATTTCCTTTCCATTTATAAAAAGTATTGTTTTTTCCTTGTACAAACCATTTTGTAGAATCAATCATAGGATCATTAAAATCATCGCTTATCTCTTGGTTTAACACCCATTCATTTGTGGGCTCAAAACTAAATATCGGAGTGTGCTGCTTTTTTTCTATGTCTTCTGCAATAGGAGTGTCATTTGATGTAATCTGTTGACAGGAAAATAGAAAGAGAAGTAATATATAGATATGAAATTTGTTTACTTGCATGTTCTCATTTTTTAGAATTAAATGATGACCACAAATTAGTAAGCGTACTACATTTTTACTGTCTAATAATTATCTATTACGTTTTATTTTGCCTCTATAAATAGGGTAATTTTGATGAAGTATTTATATTTTATGTTTTATAAATTTAGCTATTTAGCAGACGGTTTTACTGCAATTATTTTTTATTAAGTAATTAGTACAGAATTAGGATTTACTTTTTTGATGATTTTAAACTTTACAAAACGCTCAATTAAACAACTTAATCTACTAGCTTTCTCAGTGTTATTTATATTATGTGGAAACACAACGCTATTAGCACAAATTAGTGGTTTTGAGGTAGATATATCTAAACAATTAACTATTGAAAATGGGCTTTCTCATTTTGGAGTAACCTCTATTGCTCAAGATAATAATGGGTTATTATGGGTGGGAACTTTTAAGGGCTTAAATATTTTTGATGGTTATGAATTTAAAACCTTTTATCATTCTACAGATTCTGGGTTGGTAAGTAATAGAATACATTCTTTATACAAAGACGAAAACAACAATATTTTAATAGGAACAGAAAAAGGAGTGTCTGTATATCTTTATCAAAAACAACAATTTAAAGTACTTTATACAAATAAAAATACAATTGGCGAGGAACTAGGTCCATACATCAATAAGATAATAGAAACGCATGATTATATTATCTGTAATACTTTAAAAAAAGGTGTAATTTTGATAAATAAATCAGATTATTCTTTTCATTCTATTATCCTTCCTAATTTTATTAATATAGGTAGTTTTAAATCATTCAATATTGATAAAATAGACAATGATAACATTCTACTTGCAACTAATTCGGGTATAATTAAAGCAACATTAAGTACTGGTAAATGTAGAAGAATTCTTGAAGGAGATTTTCCATTTTGTTTAGACATAGCATTTGATGGCAACTCCACTATTTATGCCTTAAATTATAGGTTTTTGGGTATTATTAGTATTAAAAACGATAACTATAATTTAAAAGCAATTGCGTTTAGTGGAGAAGATTACTCGCAAATTGAATTAGGAGAAAATGGAGAATTATGGTTAATGAAAAATAATAATGATTTGGCCGTAATTGGTAATCCTACTTATGTTAAAAACATAGATAAACAGGTAGTTAAATTCTCTTTTACTTCTGAATTTACTCGATTAAGTAGTATTTTATTAACTGAAGATGGAGGTTGGATTGGAAGTTTTAATCAAGGACTTTTTAAATTTAGAAGTGAAGAAAGACCTTTTAAATATTCTAATTTAAAAAATAATGGGCAGGTAGTGAATACATCTAGTCAGGTAGTTAGCATGATAACTCTAGACCATGAACAGGTAATGATAACACTGAATGCTAACAATGCTAAGGTTTTCAATATTAATAACAACTCGATTAAAGAGGTAAAACAACCTGGAGTGTATAATCAGGTAATTACAAGAGTTCTAAAAGATACATACGGTACAATTTGGGGAGGTAGTTTAAGAGTGGGCGTTTTTCAGAAGAAAAACCTTGTTGTTCCATGGAAACAATTAATGAGCCCTGAATATCCTATTTTAAATGATGAATCAGTTCGTGGATTTTCTCAAGATAAATACGGAGATATATGGGTAGCTGGTTTACGAAAATTATATAGGTTTTCTATGCACTCTAATGGTAAAATTAAAGAAATAGAAGTAATTAGGAACCTTGGTAATGTGCCCTATAATTATAACCTAGCTACAAAAGTTATTTATGCAGACCCAAAACAAGATTGTATATGGTTAGGTACACAATCAGATGGTTTATTCCGTATAAATTATTCTCATAACAAACCATTGACAGAGGCTACATTTCAACATTTTATCCCTATTAAAAACGACACAACATCATTACCAGTTTATGCAATAAATTGTATGCAACGTGTTCCCAATGGCGATTTATGGTTAGGAACTTTAGAAGGAGGGATTACAAAAGTTATTGAAGAAAATGGTTTAATTAAATTTAAAACATTTACAGAAAACGACGGTCTGGATGATAACGACGTGATGACGTTTCAATACGACAATAAAGGGCGGTTATGGATTGCAACCAACCAAGGTATTAACCAGTTTGATCCAGAGACAGAAAACTTTAGAAATTATACCACCGAAGATGGCTTGGTACCTGCTTCTTTTGAAGTGAGTTCTACTAAATTACTAAATGGGATGATGGTTTTTGGGGGTAATAATGGAATTTGCTATTTCAACCCAGACTTGGTTCCTAATGAGAGTAATATTCCGCCTCTTCTGTTTGGAGATCTAAAGGTGCATAACCAAATAGTAAGAGTAAAAAGCAAAGACAATAAAGAAGCTATTTTATATAAACCACTAAATGATTCTGACGAAATTACTCTTGAGTATAATCAGAGAAGTATTTCAATAGAACTTATCTCTTTGCATTATTCCAATACTGAAGCCCACCACATTCGCTATCGTTTATTACCCAAAGACAACTCTTGGTTAGAAGTAACATCAAATAATAAAATCGTAAACTTTAGTTTATTACCACCCGGAGAATATACATTCGAAGCACAGGTATCGAACTCAAAAAATGAATGGTCGCCAACAAAAAGAATAAAAATTCATGTAAAGTATGCTTGGTGGAATTCTAATGGTGCAAAAGGGCTTTATTTCATTCTTATATTTTTAGTAATTGCTATGGTGATGTTGACATTATTACGCATGAAAACTTTAGAATATAATTTACAAATAGAGCAATTTGATAAAAACCGTTTAGAAGAATTAGATGCTGCAAGGTTAAAATTATTTATGAATATTTCGCATGAGTTTAGAACACCTCTTACGCTAATTAGTGGTCCTATATCTGTTCTAAAAGGAATGTTTGAGACAAATCAAGATGCATTTCAACACATTGATTTAATACAAAGACAGTCAAAGAAAATGTTTCAGTTAGTAGAACAGGTGCATGATGTTAGAAAGGCTGATGAAAATATTCTAAAATTAAAATATACTACTTTCGATTTTACGGACCTTGTTACTGATGTAAAACAAGATTTTGATAAACTAGCAGAAGATTCTAATAAAAAGTTGATTTTAGAAGGAGAAGCAAATAAACTTTTTGTTTTGGCAGATGAGCATAAATTAGAAGTAGTAGTCAATAATCTTTTAAACAATGCTTTTAAATTTACTAGAAAAGGAGATACAATTTCTATCACTTATAATGTGAGGAAAGGAGGATTATATTTAAGTGTTTCTGATACAGGAATAGGAATTCCAGAAGAGGATTTAGCACATCTATTTAAACGTTTCTATCAATCAAGCAAAGGCGAAAAATATTCTGTAGGTACAGGTATTGGGTTGGAATTAACCAAGATGCTTGTAGAAATGCACCAAGGTGAAATTAAGGTGAGTAGTATATTGGGTGAAGGGACTAAGTTTGAAGTGTTTTTACCTCTAGAGATCCGTAAAGAAGATGTGTTAAGTGAGAAACGTATAGATGAAATTCTATCATTAGAATCACATGATGAGAGACAAAGAGTAGAAGATCAAGTAATTGATTTATCAGAAATTATTCAAGAAAACGAACATAGTGATGTTACTATTTATTATGTAGAAGACAATACCGACCTTAGAAACTTTATTACAAAAATATTAAACCAGTATTTTGCTGTAGTTACTTTTTCTAATGGAAAAGAGTGTATGGATGCTTTAGAAAGTGAATGGCCAGATTTAATATTGAGTGATATTATAATGCCCGAAATGAATGGTATTGAATTATGTAAACAAATAAAAAGCAATCCCAAAACAAATCATATTCCTGTTGTTTTGCTTACTTCTAGGTCATCAACAGAAGAAAAAATTGAAGGACTAGAGGTAGGAGCAGACATGTACATTACTAAACCTTTTGAGGTAAAACATTTAATTGCCACTTTCAAAAATATTTTAAATAATAGAAAAACGCTCCAAACTAAATTCCAGGTAGAAGCACCAATGCCCTTAAAGAAGAAACAAAAAACAGAGGAAGATAAAATTTTTGTGAATAAATTTTATAAACTGCTAGAGGAGAACCTAACCAATGAAAATATAGACTTAGAAGAATTTGCTAAAGAACTTTACATGAGTAGAAGTCAGTTTTTTAGAAAAGTAAAAGCTATCTCAGATACAACACCTCAGGATTTAATTAGATCATATAAATTAAAAAAAGCAGCAGAATTACTTTGTGAAGGTCAATATTCTGTTGCCGATGTAGTGGTTATGGTTGGTTTTAAAAGTAGAACACATTTTAGCAAATCGTTTAAAGAGATTTATGGAATTACTCCAAGTAAATATGCGGTAGCAAAAAAAGTAGAGTAGGTCATTTCATTTAAAAACAACCTACTATCTATTACTTTACAGCTATTGCATCTACTTCAATCTGCATACCATCTAATGCTAATCTTGGAACGGGTATAAGCGTACTTGTAGGATAGAAAACCTTAGCCCAGAGGGAAGTCATTTCTTCACTCCATATTTTTAATTTTTGCTCATCATGATCTACGATTAAAACTGTAATTTTTATAATACTTTCCGGTTGTAAATCATATTCATCTAATATAATTTTAAGGTTTTGGAGTACAACTTTTACTTGAGTTCTAAAATCTTTAGATAAATAATGGTTTAATCCTTCTCCGCCACTTTGCCCAGAAAAATAAATATATTCTGCATTGGCAGGGATTTTTATTGAATGGCAGTAGCCATTAGGTGTTGGATCATATAATTTTTGTGGATTGTTGTGAGTGATTTTCATAATCTAATGGATTTATTAAATGGTTTTTATTATAATTTATTTCCAATAAAATAGTATTGTTATAGGGTGTGTAAATCGTTTTAAAGATATGATTGTGAATTTGTTAACTATTTTATTATGGTGTAAAGGTACTACGTGAAAATGGCATTGTACTTTACATATGTTGATTCTGAAATTATTTATGAACCTTTTTTCTTATTCTGCTTAATTGAGTTGGTGTAATTCCTAAGAAAGAAGCGATGTATCTTAAAGGGATTCTTTTTTCTATACCTGGATTTTGATCTATATATTCTAAATATCTATCAGAGGCATCTTTTAAAACGATATCAATTTCACGCTTTTCTTTGTCAATAACCCAATGTGTTTCTAAATATGATAAGTAGAAATTCTTTAGGTCAAGATTTTGATCAATTATTTCTTTATACTCTTTGTAGTGTATTTTTAAAAGCGTTGAAGGTTCAATAGTCTCCAAAGAAAAATTAGAAGGGCTTTGAGTTAGCGCAGATACTTTAGAACCAACATTAGAATTTTCTAAGAAGATATTTTTATGATACAATTTGCCTTCTTTGTTTAAATAACAAGAAATAACAGCTCCCTTAATAAGAAAATAATTGTATTTAGACACCTCCCCAACACGTAGTATTTCAATCTCTTTATCAAAAGAAACTACTTCTGATACATTTAATAATTTCTGAATACTTTCTGTAGACACACTTGAATATTTATCAAGTATTTTTTTAAGAAAAGGAATGTATTCTTGATGCTTTGGCATAAAATAAATTAATCTTTAGTGTACTAATAAAATACATCAAATTAACGTAAAGAACATTCATCAACTTTTACAAATAATAAAAATCGTATTTATAGTACAATAATTTATAGAAATACTAGTCGACTAAACATATGTCTAGTGATGGTAAGATTTCGTTCTTTACTTTTGCATACCATTATATAACCATAAATAAAAGATAAATAATATGAAGTTCTTATTGTTGTTTCTAATAGCTATAATTTGGGGTAGTCAATTTATATTAAATGATGATGCCCTTCAAGTAATTACACCTTTTGAATTGGCTTTTTATAGAGTCTTATTTGGTTGCATAACTTTAACTTTACTTTTAAAGTTACCTATGGTGAAAGAACCAAAAATCAAATGGACAAAAAAACTAATATATCTACTAATAGCACTTACATTTTGCGAAAGTGTTGTTCCATTTATTCTTAATGGCTATGGGCAACAAGAGGTTTCTAGTGCGGTAACCTCTGTACTTATGGCAAGTATTCCATTAATGACAATCTTATTAGAGAGAATTATTAATAAAAGAAAAATAAAAGCAATTGAACTCATAGGGTTATTTGTTGGCTTTGTGGGGTTGATTGTTTTGGTATATCAAGACCTGATTACAACAGAAAATGTAAATGTTTTATCTATTGTATTTATTCTTATTGGTGCCTTTAGCTTCTCTTTAGCCTTACTATTAATGTCAAGAATCCCTACAGATATTTCGTCATTACGTTTTACAAGAGCGATATTATTGAGTTCATCTATCATAATTTTACCTTTAACAGTATCAGATAACCATTTCTCTGCAATAGATTCAGACTTATGGTTAAAATTAATGCTTTTAGGTAGTTTTGCATCAGGTATTGTCTACTATATGTACCTTTCGTTAGTAAGAAGTTCTGGTTCTACATTTACAAGTCTAACAAATTATTTAGTACCTGCAATTGGAATAACATTAGGAGTAATTATCCAAGGAGATAATTTTTCTACTGGCCATTTTGTAGGCTTTGTGATAATAATTATTGGTCTAATATTGGTGAATGTTCCTAATTTAAAAAAAGATAGTGTTTAATATAAAAGTGACTTGGTACATACTCTAGTTGTGGTACTAAACTATTAGGGTGTGTACTCATTCATTTGATTTTAACTTTAACTTTAACTTTAACTTACCGTTTCTAGATTATTAGAAGTACCCTTACTCATTAACCCTACTAACCCTAAAAATGGACCAATTGCAAGTGCTACTAATATACTTGGGTTATCCGTTAACAACCTTAATTTATCAATTAGTTGAATACTAAAAATAGTGAGTAAAAAACCAATGCAATTAACAATTGTAAGGGCTGTTCCTTTTAATGCTGATGGAGCATTTTGAGCTACCATGGTAGAAAAAAGAGGCGAATCTGCAATAACAACCATACCCCAGAAAATAAGAAATGTAAAAAATATAATTTCTGATTGAACAGAAAAGAGGAAAGGAGAAATTACACAACAAATACCAGAGGATAATAAAGCAAATATTGCTACTTTTTTTACACTAATTCTATTCGCTAAATAACCACCTATTATACAGCCAATACTACCGCTACCAATAATTATAAACGATAAAAGTGGTATGGAATAAGTTGTTTCTGCATGCAAATTTTTATAAGTCTGAAGTAAATAGGGAACAAAAGCCCAAAAAGAATAAAGCTCCCACATGTGCCCAAAATATCCAAATGCAGCAGACCTGAAATTTTGCTTTTTAAAAACACTAGGAATAGCTTTTAAATCTATAGTAGTACTAGCTTTTCTATAAGGTCCATTAGGTACTAAGAGTAACATGAGTAGACCACCTATAACGGCTAAGGAAGAAGTGGTAATTAAGACAAACTCCCAAGGAAGAGCACCTTTTATATCTTTTAGTAAATGCGGAAAAGCAGTACCGATCACTAATGCTCCAACTAAAAAACTGAGAGATTTCCCTAGTCCTTTTTCATAATAATCAGCAGCTATTTTCATTCCCACAGGATAGATGCCTGCTAAAAAAAATCCGGTAAGAAATCTAAAACCAAGAATACTAGTATAGGTATTAATATCTAAAATAGTACAGACATTAAATAGAGCACCAAATAAAGCACAAACAAAAAATACTTTAGAAGGAGAGAAACGGTCTGCAATAGATAAAAATGCAAATATTAAAGTGCCTCCTATAAATCCAAACTGAACACTAGAAGTAAGGTAGCCTAGTGCACTTTCTTTGAGGTTAAAGTTTACCATCAAATCATACATTACCCCATTGCCTGCAAACCAAAGTGAAGTACAAAAAAACTGAGAAATGACAATTATAGGAAGAATGTATTTATGAGGTTTCATGACTGAATTTAATGTTGAAGTTGATGATGTGTGCTAGATAGAGTGTAAGATCAAAAAGTAATTTAGTCTACTTTAAAACGGAAAACCAAAACTACCCACTTTTATTTTAAGAAATCACTTTAGAAAATCGAAATAAAGGGGATGATAGTTTACAAATAAAAGAATTGATACGATTCTTATACTTACAAAGTATTTTACAAGTTATTAGATTTAAAATTGTACTATTCTAATATAAATACCCTTTATGTTTTAGGTCTGTTCTCATGTATACATTTAAATTACTTAGAGTCACCAATTCTACTCAAAAACAATGTACTTTTCCGTATCATCAATGTAACTCACTAAAAAATCAAAGTTTTTTGAGTTGTTGAGACGGATATTGACACGGATAAATACCTTTTTGAGACGTAAAAAGGCCCTCTAATTCTTAATAAGTGTGAAATTTACAGTAAGAAAACTCTCAAAAGCACAAACTATTAATTTATAACTAAAGCGAGAGAGTGATTTTTTAAAAGTAAGTGCTTCTATTAGTATAAAGAGCAGTATACATCTTTAAAGCAACAAAGAATTACTTACCTACTTGAAATGAATTACTGTTGTTCTAATAGCTTTAGAACACTCCAACACTAACACTAAGATGATGAAATTAGTTTTTAAAAATTCCGACAGTCAAGTAAATAGAAAGATTGAAATTACTAAAAGAACTAAGGGGTGTCAGGATGAAACTTGGCATTACCACCATCAATATGAACTGATCTATATAGTAAAGAGTCAGGGAGTACGATTTGTAGGAGATAATGTATCTCCATTTGATACAGGAGATTTAGTATTAGTAGGTCCTAATTTACCACATCTATGGAAAGATGAGATAGTATCAGGCTCAGATGATGTTGAAATTATTGTGATAAAGTTTGAAGGAGATTTTATTGGTAAAGGAACTTTTGATAGACCAGTATTTAACAATATAAATCACCTTTTAGAATTATCAAGATTTGGAGTTTGTTTTCCAAAAGCACAAAGCTTGATGTTAAAAGATGAAATTGAAAACTTAGTCAATTTATCTCTTGCAGAACAGGTAATTAAACTTTTGGGACTTTTAAATAAGTTATCTGAAATGGAAGGAAAAGAAATTTTATCTACCTCTGATATGAGGCAAAACAAAAACTGTAATTCAGAGAGAATTGACAGAGTGTTGTCTTATGTATCCGATCATTATGATAAAGATATTGATCTTCAGGAAATAGCAGATATAGCGTGTTTAACAACGAATTCTTTTTGTAGATTTTTTAAGAAATCAACCAAGAAATCGTTCAGACAATATTTAAACGAAGTGCGTATAAAAAATGCAAGTCGATTATTAATACAAGAAAATTATCAGATATCTGATGTATGCTATGAAGTTGGGTTTAACTCGATCACCAATTTTAATAAACAGTTTAAACAAATTATAGGAAAAACGCCAAAAGAGTACCGTATGGCAATATAATACAACAATTAAGGCAACAACATTTTTTACTTTTTAACAAACTTTACTGACAAACATACAAAGAGTACTATAATCAGTAATTAAGATATTAACTATGAACATTTACAAAATACTTCTTTCGACACTACTTTTTATTAGCTTTTCATATACAGCTATTGCACAAGTGCTTCCAGCAGTACATAAAGATAAAGTTTGGGACCTTAAAGAGGGTTACTCTGATGAATTTGATGACCTAGACCTTCAAAAATGGACAAACGATCCAGACGATTGGGGTGTTTGGTCTTGGGAGCCAGAATTAGCTTATGTTGATAATGGAACTTTAAAAATTAAAATGATTCAGGAAACGCACAGACGTAATACAACTTATGGGCAGAACGAAGAATTGTACTATAAATCGGGTATTATTAGAAATGCCCAACCAATGACTTATGGTTACTTTGAAGCAAAAATAAAAGGATGTGATCGTTTTCCTGGGGCAAGTCCTGCATTCTGGATGTACAGTATAAACTCACCTGATCCAACAGAAGACGGTCAGGCAAAATATGCTGAAATTGACGTTGTAGAATTAACGCAAAGAGAATGGAGTTCTGAAACAAAAGATTGGGAAGGACCAGAAGCAATAGATATGAACCTACATGCTATAGCAAGAGAAGAGGGACAGTTAATTCAAGTAAGACCACACTCTTCTAAAGAAATTGCTCAAAATAAATGGTATGCAGATTTTGATCCGAGAGATGAGTATCATACATATGGCGTCTTAAACAGAGTGGATTCTATTTTTTGGTATGTTGATGGCGTAGAAAGAGGGCGAAAAGAAAATTTATATTGGCATTTACCAATGTATGTAACTGTATCTATGGGGTTAAGGTCACCATTTGTAAAATACGTAAACGGTGTTCGTTTTCCTGTAGAAGAAGAAACAACTCAAGAAGGTTTCCCAACAGAAATGTTGTGTGATTATGTACGTGTTTGGGAAGCTCAACCTCAAGTAAATGCAATTACTGAAAATTATACAAATAAGAAGTTTGGTAAAAATGATTTACTCACTTTTGAATGTCAAATAGATGCAGGGAGTGGGTTTGTTGCAAAAGAAAAATTAACGGTTCGTTTGTTAGAAAAAGATACAGATGGGAATGTTATTAACGAATTAATAGTTTCTGATAATACTATAATTGGAAAAACAGAAGGTAATGCAGAAGCTGTATTTGATATCTCTGGTTTAACTACAACCGCAGGTTTACCAACAGGTAACTATTATGCTTTACAGGCTACTTTTGAAACTACAAAAAACGGTGGAGAAACAGCGTCTCTTGTAGATGAAATTAAAGGTATTGAAATTGTTGATGAGGTTACTGCATTAGATAGATTTAGAGAAAATATTTTTATTAGCCCTAATCCTGTAGAAAACGAACTTTCTGTAAAAGGTATTAACGGACAATATGAATTATACATCTATGATGTGATTGGGAAAATCAAAATACAAACAACAACTGAAATGAGTACTGCTTTAAATGTAAGTTCACTTTCTAAGGGTCTTTATTTTATCAAGGTAGTTCAAAATGGTGAAGAGTATGTGTGCCGATTTTTAAAGAAATAAATTAATAAACTATACTAACACAAATTACAAATGCTTAGAATTTATATAACAATAGCCACTTTTTTAATGTCTCTGACATTATATGCTCAACAGAATGATTGGGAGAACGAGCATATTTTTGAAGTAAATAAGCTAGCAGCAAGAGTGCCAAGTTATTCTTTTACTTCTAAAGAAGATGCTTTAAATGGAGACAGAACTAAAGCGAAAATGTTGTCGCTTAATGGAAAGTGGAAGTTTAGTTATGTAGAGAAAGCAGCATTAAAATCTGAAGATTTTTTTAAACAAGATTTTAATAGTAAAAAATGGGATGATATTGAGGTACCTTCAAGTTGGGAAATGAAAGGGTACGGTCAGCCGATTTATACGAATATTACGTATCCTTTTACACCAAATATTTTAGATCCCAATTTAAAATATGATTGGAAAGGACCACAACCTCCTTTACCTCCAACAATACAAAGGGACAACCCCGTTGGGAGCTACATTAAAGAATTTACATTGCCTTCAGAATGGAAAGATGAGTCTATCATTATCCATTTTGGAGGTGTATCTTCTGCATTTTACATTTGGGTAAATGGTAAGAAAGTTGGTTATAGTCAGGGGTCTCGATTAGCAGCAGAATTCGATATTACAGAATATGTTGTAAAAGGAAAAAATAAAGTAGCATTACAAGTCTTTAGATATTCTGATGGAAGTTATTTAGAAGATCAAGATATGTGGAGATTATCAGGAATCCATAGAGAGGTAATGCTATTGGCTCAACCAAAAATTGCTTTGCAAGATTTTTATGTGAAGACAAAATTGGATGCTCAATACAAAGATGCAAAGTTAGAAATAAGTCCTAAATTATGGGTAAAAAATAACCCAAAAGAGTTACAGAATATGTCTTTAACAGGCATGTTGTTTGATGAAAATGACAAACCTGTTTTAGAGCAAGAAATGAAGGTGAATCTTCTGAAAGTATACAACCATAGGTATCCGCCAAGAGATGTTCCTAAATTTGCATTGCTTGAAGCTAACATCAAAAGTCCTAAAAAATGGACCTCAGAAACACCTAATTTATATACTTTAGTTTTATCAGTGGTAGATGCAAATAATAAAGTAATAGAATCTAGGTCTCAAAAAATTGGTTTCAGAACAGTAACTTTTAGTAAAGAAAATGCATTACTAATTAACGGGAAAGAAACATTATTGATGGGAGTTAACAGACATGATCACCATCATTTAAGAGGTAAAGGAATTACGAGAGAAGATATTGAGGAGGAGGTTAAAATGATAAAGCGTTTTAATTTTAATGCGGTAAGAACTTCCCATTATCCAAATGATCCTTATTTCTTAGAATTATGCAATAAATACGGATTGTATATAATGGACGAAGCGAATATTGAATGTCATCATTTAGGCAGTTATATTCCGTTCCAACCTTCTTGGTCTGCTCCAATTATGAGTAGAGTATATAGAATGGTAGAAAGAGATAAAAATGAGCCGAGTGTTATTTCATGGTCATTAGGAAATGAATCTGGAACAGGCCCAGCGTTTGCAGCAGCTGCTGCGTGGGTTAAAGATTTTGATCCAACAAGATTTGTACATTACGAAGGGGCACAAGGAGATCCATTAGATCCTGCTTACATTGAAGGTGATAATGTTGGTTACTCGTCACAGAATTGGGATGCAATGGCCAATCCAAATGATAAAGCTTGGGTAGATGTGGTAAGTAGAATGTACCCAAATTTGGATCAGTTAGTTAATTTAGGAACAAGCAAACACATTACCCGACCTGTAATAATGTGTGAGTATATGCATGCTATGGGTAATTCTGTAGGTGGTTTAGGTGAATTTTGGGATGAAATAAGAGCACGTCCAAATCTCATAGGAGGATTTATTTGGGATTTTAGAGATCAAGGTATTGAAAAAGTTGGACCTGATGGTAAAAAGTTTTTTGCTTACGGTGGTGATTTTGGTGATAAACCAAACGATTCTAATTTTTGTATCAATGGCTTATTCACTGCAGATTTAAAACCACACCCTCATGCATTTGAAGCAAAGTTTGTGAATCAACCGGCAGAGATTAATTTAGTAAATTCAGAAGAAGGGACCGTTTCAGTTTTAAATAGATTAATCGAAAATAACTTAAATCAGTATTCGCTTAAGTGGACACTTTCTGCAAATGGTAAAGTGATGAAAGAAGGTAGTTTAGAAGAATTTGATATTCCAGCAGGAACTTCTAAAGTATTAAAAATCCCTTATGGTGAAGTTAACTTTATACCATCAGCAGACTATTATTTACGTATTAGTCTTCATCAAAAAAGTGCAAATTTTTGGGCAGAAGCTGGTTATGAGGTGGCAAAAACACAACTACTTTTAAAAGCTCGTAGTGAGGAGGTAGATCATGAAGCTAGTTTAGAAAATGTAAAACTTGTTCTAAATGTAGCAACCGATGCATTTAATATTTCTGGAGAAGGTTTATCAGCATCTATATCTAAAAAAACAGGAAGATTAACATCATACAAATTAGATGGAGAGGAGCATATTTTATCTCCATTAAAAGCTAATTTTAGTAGACCTTCAATTGATAATGATAAAAGAGGTCAGAGTAATAAAATGATGGTAGGTTCTAGAAAGGTATGGAAAGGATTAGAAGATAAAGCAACAGAAATTAAAGTAGAATTAGTGAAAAATTCTACAGAAATGTGTATGGTAAAAGTGACAAAATTATTTCCTAATTCTATAAAATTAATAACACAGTACCGTATAAATAAAAATAAAGTTATTGATGTAGAAATGGAATTATTTGCATCAACAGAATTAAGTGATATGATCCGTTTTGGGGCAACAATGGGAATTAGCAAAAAACTAATAAATACATTGTATTACGGAAATGGTCCCTTTGAATCATACAGTGATAGAAAAAGAGCTGTTGAAATGGATGAATATAAATTTGAGACAAAACAACTGTTCTATAATTATGTTTACCCACAAGAAAATGGGAACAGAACGGATGTGTCTTGGTTAAAAATAGAGAATAAAAAACACAAGGGAATTCAAATAAATGGAAGCCCAAAATTCAATTTTTCTGTATGGCCATACACTGCAGAAAACATAGACAATGCAGACCATCCTTATGATCTTAAAGAAGAAAACTTTTACACGTTAAATATAGATTTAATGCAAACAGGTTTAGGAGGGACTTTGTCTTATACATTACCGCAATACAGACTTAAATCTGGAAATTATACTTTTGCATTTAGTATTGGTCCTAGTACAGGAAATCAGCAAAAAGAATTTTAATATTGGTAGATATTTATAGTAGTGATACAAAAAAGGAGGTACGTTAAGTGCCTCCTTTTTTATTTTTGTCAGGATAGAAATAGATAAATAGAATACTATTGTTTTTTTGTTATGAAGCGTAACATTTCAATAGTATGATAGGTAGATTTTCCAATACTACCTTTAAGTTCTGTAGTAATTGGTTTGTTGTTCTCAGTTACATAAAAATATTCCCCACCAACAATACGATCTGTAAAAGTTTTATAGAAAAATTTCTCTAAGTCCTTTTGTTCCTTCTCGTATTTTTCTTCGTATAATGATAATGCAATAATAGCTTCAGCATGTTGCCACCACGTTTTTCTAGTATCAATAATTTTGTTTGTATTTGGGTTAACTTCTGAGTAAAACCCATTACCAATTTCACCAACATGGAAAATGTTTTTTTGCAAAGTGACATCAATAATATGTTTACCTAAAGATTGATATTTTGCTTTATTTTCATCACTTAAAAAATTTAAGGAAGCTGCTCGTAAAAGTAATGCGGCCAATTGGAAATTATGACCAGGCGTTACCGTGAAATTACAATCTCCATTTTCAGTTTTTTGAACTGTCCAATCATCATTAAATTTTACATTTACCCAAGATGTTTTCTCATTCCAACCATGTTGATATAATAAATCAATATTTTCAGCCAATTGATGTTCATAGTTTGTTTTATGCAAATTATCTGCATTCCAAAGGTTAATCATATAGGCAGTCATAGGGTACAATAAAGATTGTAAAGATTTTGATCCCGAAACCCCTTTTCCTTCTTTAAATTCTCCCCAAAAACCCTTATTTATTGGGTCTCTAAATTTATTGATAAAGCCTTTATGTAAACTGTTAATTGTAGATATTACTTCATCATTTTTTGAGTTTCGATATAATTCAGTTATACCACAAAGACCGTAAGCTTGTTGCCAAACATCAAAAGAAGTAGGAGTAGGTTCATTAGCATAAGAAAGTGAATAATTGCCATGCTCATTACTGCCAATCAAATGGTTTTTTTGAAACTGAAAGGTACGTATTGCTTTTCTTAAATAGTCCTTATTACTTTTAGATACATAGGCTAATCCATAGATCAATCTACTACTTGCAACAGTATAAATTTTATCAGAAACTACCTTTCCTTCGTTGTCAATTTCAGAATAAAATGTTCCAATAGAATCGTTCCAAGCATAATTAATAAAAAAATGAATGAGGTTATTTGATACCACGTATTTATCACCTTTAGTTACTTCATTTTTCTGATTGTTTTGACAAGAAATTAAACAAAATGCAATGAAGATGAATTTTAAAATTTTAATCATGTAATATAAAATTGATAGTAGTTTATTTTTTACAAAAGTACACTTCAATTTCGTCAAGTCAATACCTATTTTTTTGTATCGATAAAATAAAGAATAAACGTTTGATTGTAAGTGAAAAATACCTCAGACTAATTCAAAATTAACCTACCAAACTACTTAAGATAATTGAGTGCAACTAAAGGGTAATTATTACACATAAATCGAGTGTCTATATGCATAATATTGTAATACATGGTTACGGTAGAAACTATGATTGTTTAATCTCACAAAGAATAACTACACTTAAAACAAACTATTCTAAGCTCTCTACAGTAGTTATTCCTTGTTTTTTAAAATTCAATTTATGAAAAGACTAAATTTTTTGCAGCGTACAAAGCTTAAGAAACTAGTTTTAGTATCAATACTAATGATATACTCGGGGTTAGCTTTTGCCCAAGAGACAGTCATAAAAGGTACTATCACAGGGGAGGGAGAACCTCTTCCAGGTGTAAACGTTTTTGTTAAAGGAACTACTAATGGTACTGTTTCAGATATCAATGGTATTTATTCTATCAGCGTTCCTGCTGGTGTAACACTAGTTTATAACTATGTTGGTTATATTTTAGTAGAAAAGGTTGTTAATAAGCAATCTACAATTGATGTTGATTTAAAACCCGACTTAGAACTACTTGATGAGATTGTTGTAATTGGTTATGGTGAACAGAAAAGAAAAGAAGTAACTGGTGCTGTAAATAATGTAACATCAGAAACGATTAGTAAAACACCTTCTGCAGATTTAGCAAATGCTTTACAAGGTCAGGTAGCAGGTGTAAATGTTCAGGCTGCAAGTGGTGCTCCTGGTGAGCCAGCTAACATTCAAATTAGAGGTGTTGGTTCTTTAGCAGGTTCAAGAGAACCATTATATGTAGTAGATGGTATTCCTTATCAAGGTAACCCTAATATTGCACCAAGCCAGATTAAAACTATTGATATTCTTAAAGATGGTGCTTCTGCTGCTGTTTACGGTGTAAGAGCATCTAACGGTGTAATTCTTATTACAACAAAAACAGGTGACCCAGGAAGAGTAAAAGTTGATTTTACAGCATGGGGTGGTGTACAAAACATTACTTCAGGAACTGAATTAATGGATACACACCAACAGTTTTACTATGATGAAGTAAGATCTGAAGCAAGAGGTATTCCTTCTTCTGTTTTAGCAGTTAACCCAAGAGCATTAGAAAATAATACAGATTTTGTTGGTGCTATTCAAAACGATAATGCACCAATTCAGAATTATGAATTGAACGTATCTTCAGGAAAAGGTGGTTTACAGGTAAATGCAAACGTGAACTATTTTAATCAAGAAGGTGTAATTATTAACTCTGGTTATGAGCGTATGGCTACACGTTTAACGGGTAGTATAAATAAAGATAAATTTAAAATGTTTGCATCTGTTGGTTTCCAAAACGAAACTCGTCAGAGAGAGCCTTGGGCAATTTATGAAAACGCAATTCGTCAGAAACCTTGGAGTACACCAATTCAAGATCTTCCAACAAATGGAGATATTATTCAGGTGCCAGATCAAAACGAAATTACGTACAGTTATTTATCAGGTATTTTATCGAATACTGATGAAGAGAACATCAATAGATTAAATTTAGCGTTTAATGCTTCTTATGAATTCTTTAAAGGATTTACTTATCAATTAAGAGCAGGTAGTAACATCTACAACTCTAAGCGTAAGCAATTTCAACCTAAATATATTGTATTTGATGCAGCAGGAAACTATAGTCCAGGTTCATCTAGACCACAAGCACGTTTAGACGAAGGTTATGTTTGGAACAACAGATTTACTTTAGAAAATGTACTAAACTACAGCAAGTCTTTTGGCGATCACAACTTAAATGTTACTGCAACTTATTCTATGGAGCAGTTTACAAATGAGTTCTCTGGAATTGGAGTTGCACATGCAATAAACGGTAACAACGATATTCAAGTATTAGGAGCAGCAGCAGAAACTAGTAACCCAACTGGTGGAAGAAATGTGAACGCATTAGTTGGTATGATGGGTAGATTACAATACAACTATAAGAGTAAGTATTTATTCTCAGTTTCATTAAGACGTGATGGTACTTCTCAGTTCTCTGCTAATAACAGATATGAGGTATTCCCAGGTGTATCTTTAGGATGGAATATTGATGAGGAAGAATTCTGGAACGTAGGTTTTATGAATGGCTTTAAAGTGAGAGCAAGTTATGCACAGTTAGGTAACAATAGAGTAGGAAACAACCCTTACGTTTCTATCCCAGTTATTGAAAGTGGTGTGAACTATTTATACGGTGCTTCTGGAACATTAACGCCAGGTTTAACACAAAGAAGATTTGCTAACCCAGATTTATCTTGGGAAACAAGTATTGCCAAAAACATTGGTATTGATTTAGCGTTCTTTGAAAACAAGATTCAGTTTACTGCTGATATCTATGAGAACGACAAGCAAGATATGATTCTTGGTCAACAATTACCTTTATCTGCTGGTGCGAACGTTACACGTAGACAAGCAGAATTAGTACAGTATAGAACTTATACTGTGAATGCTGGTAACATGGTGAACAGAGGTATTGAACTTTCATTAAACTATAATCATAAAACAAAGTCTGACTTTAGTTATAGTATTGGTGCAACGTTTACTAAAAACCAAAACGAGATTACAAACTTAAATGGTATTGACAGAGGTTATGCAGGTGGTAGACCATCATTAACGCACAACTGGATGGATAATACAACATTTATGGCTGTAGGACATGAGGCAGCATCTTTCTTCTTAGTGAAAACAGACGGAATTATAAAAACAGAAGAGGAGTTAGCAGCTTATCAAGAAGCATTAAATCCGAATGCTCGTTTAGGAGATGTTAGATTTGTTGACTACAACGAAGATGGTGTAATTGATGATAATGATAGACAATATGCAGGTTCTGGTCTTCCAGATTTTGAAGCTGGTATTTCTGGTAACTTCGAGTACAAAGGATTTGATTTCTATATCCAAGGTTACTATTCTCATGGTGCTGAAATTATTAACGGATCAAGATTATATGCTTACGCAGAAGGTAGACATTCTGAATTAGTAGGTATGTGGAGTCCACAAAACTCAGCATCAAATACTCCAATTTCTTTAGATAGACAATCAGAAAATGTAAGATCTTACTCAGATCTATGGGTAGAAGATGGTACTTATTTCCGTATCAGAACTATGACATTAGGTTATAACTTTGGTAAACTAATTGGCGAGAAAGCAGGTATTACAAAAGCTAGACTTTATGTATCATCTGTTAACCCTTTCACTTTCACAAACTACACTGGTTACGATCCTGAAGTTGGTGGAGACGGACTATCTCTAAGAGGTGTTGACCGTGGAAATTACCCTGTAACAAGACAATTCTTGGTGGGTGCGCAAATTAGTTTCTAATAAAGAGAAAGAATTTATAATATGAATACTTTTAATAAAATTATAGCAACAACATTGGTGGCAGGAAGCTTACTAATGTCGGGGTGTAATCCAGATGAGTTTTTAACAGAGGTTAATCCAAATGCGATTACAGAAGATACATTTTGGAAAACAGAAGGAGATGCAGAAGCTGCTTTAACTACAGTATATGCTGCACTACAATTTCCATGTATTAGTGGGGGTAACCTTACTTTTGAAATGGCAAAAAGTGATATTGCAGGTACTAATGATTGGACTCGTCATTTCAGTTTTACAGAATTTACAACTGCAGATAATGAGCATGCTGTATTAGGTACTTGGGCAGAATTATACACAGGTATTTTTAGAGCAAATCAAGTAATTGATAATATTCCAACAATGGAAGCATTATCAGACGAAAGAAAAATTGAAATTGTTGCACAAGCAAAATTTTTAAGAGCTTTCTATTACTTCAATTTGATTCATACTTATGGTAAGGCGATCATTAAATTAGATTCTAAGACGAACAACCATAATGTACCTTTATCTACAATGGCTGAAGTTCAGGAACAAGTAATTTTCCCTGATTTAGAGTATGCAATAGAGCACCTTCCTATTGTGTTAGAAAGTCAACAATTAGGTCGTGTAGCACGTGGAGCCGCAATTACATTATTAGGTAAAACATATCTTTATAATAAGGATTGGGATATGGCAGCTGCAGAATTTAAAAAAGTAATAGATTCTGGTCTATATACTTTGGTACCTAACTTTATGGATAACTTTAGAGGTGATATAGCTTTTAACTCGGAGTCTATTTTTGAAGTTCCTTATGATGGTTCTATCAACCCTGGTACTGCAAATGCAGATATGACAGATGATGATCCTAACAACTCTGGTGGTGAATCAACTGGTATGTCAAGAACTTACGGACCATACTCTTTAGGTGGATGGCAAATGATTATGCCAACTTACTTTATGCATGAGTTAATGACAGCAGATTCTGTAGCAAACTCAACAGCACATTCTTCTAGATATACTGCAACTTTAGCTGGTATTGATGCGGAAGGTTTATACTACAATAAAACAACTGCAGAATTAAAAGCAGAAGTAGGTAGAAGATGGGCATTTGGAGAAAGTAGTTACATTAAAAAGTACTCTAACTGGTACCACCAAGATCTTGAAGATCCAGAATGGAGATCGTCTATTAATTACAAGCAATTCCGTTTATCTGATGTATACTTAATGTATGCTGAAGCAGTTTTAGAAGGTAAAGGCGATATTGTAACAGCTATAGAATATATAGATAAAGTTAGAACTCGTGCTGGTGTAGTTACATTACAAGATTATATTAATGCTAACGGAACGATACCTCAATTACATGTTAGTAAAGATCTTTATGGTACACGTCCAGAAGTTTCTGCAACAGTAGATAATATTAGAACTCACATTAGAATGGTTGAAAGACCAACTGAATTAGCTTTTGAAAATTCTAGATGGAGAGATTTAGTAAGATGGGGAATTGTAAAAAGTGTTTTTACTCAGCATCATGAAGATGAGGTAGTAAGAATAGAAAGAGGTCCTGATCCAAGCAGAGCTCCACTTTACATTCAGGCAAGAATTCGTCCTGACTTTGTAAATAACTATAATTTTTATGTAGCTGAGAAACACGATTATTTCCCAATCCCAGCAGCAGAAATTCAAGCAAACGAAGCTTTATAAAATTAAACGATTTTGATTATGCAATCGAGACTAAGTAAATATAGTTACATATTTGCCATTGCACTTTTTGTCTTTGGTGCTTGTGGAACAGAAATGAATGTGCCTGAGTTAATTACACCTAATCATAGTATAATTAAGGTATCTCAGGAAAGTAATGAGAATACAATCAATATAGGTCAACATATTGATTTTGCAGATGTATCTCAAGGAATCTCAACAAGAGAATGGATCTTCCCAGAAGATAGTTCTATTGTTGTTGAAGGTAATCCTTTAGAAGCTCAAGTAAGAGGTTTCTTTAACAAAGTAGGAACTTGGGATGTAAAATTACATCAAGAGTTTAACGGTGAAGCTTATGTAGGAACAGAAACAATAAACCGTGGTACTAATATTATTGATACTACAATTACTGTAACTGTTTTACCATCAGTACAAATTACATCACTAATGGCCAATCTACTTTCTGCTACTGGTGAAGTGGGTGATGATATTCCTTTATCAACTGAAACACCAACAGAAATACCATTTGGTAGTGTATTAAGGTTTAAATATACTGCTGAAGGTGGACCATCTGTAATAGCAGGTTTCTTTGATGGAGCTCAATTATTAGAAGAAGATGTTGCAAACAACACTTTTGATATGAAGTTTGTTACGCTGGATAAAGTATACAGTATTGCACCAACTTTTACAAGACCATCTCCATTCAGTACAGATACTGTTTTAGTTACTCAATTTGTAAAGTGTGTACGTTCTGATGAGCCAGTTACACTAGATGCAGTTACAAACGATTTAGACAGAAATACAAATTTAGTATTCTCTAGAGGTTTAGATGCAGCTACTTTATCTGCCGAAGATTTTGTAGTGAACATCACTTCAGGTGGCGGTTCTACTGTAACAACTGAAATAGAGTCTGTACAGTTAAATCCAAATGATTTAAGTGTAGTAATCATTAAGTTAGTGGATGACATGATATACAGTGATGATATGGTTACTGTATCTTACACAGGAACTAAATTAGCAACACAAGATGCTGCACTAGTTTCTCAATTTACAGACGAAACTTTATCAATAAAAGAAGTAAATTTATTGGCTGAAGAAGATTTTGATTACAGTATGGAAAACAGTGCAGTAACATGGGTTGCAGGTCGTACTGGTTGGTTAGGTGGTGATTTCACCAATACACTAACAAAATCTACTGAAAAAGCAACTGATGGAATGACAAGTTTAAAAATCTCTGTTAATCCATATAATGGAGCAGGCCCTTGGGGTAATGCATCTATTATCGAACCTACAATTTTAGGTGAATTCCAAAAGTTCCAATACGAAGCTGAAGGGTCGAATAAGTTACAAATTGCTTTCGATATTTTTGTTGAAAATAATGGTGGAGTAACAGATCCAACTGTTCCTAATCAATTCTTCTCTAATATGAGAATGCATGTAATGTGGGGTGCTGGTGGTGCAGAACAAGCGCATCCTATTGGAGGAACTGTAGAAGGAGAATGGAGAAAATTAACGGACGTAGTAACGGTAGATCCAGGTAATGCTCCTTTCCATATGGGAATTAAAGTTGCACAAACTGGTTCTGAAAACGTTACAATCTATATAGATAACATTGTAGTGTCTAGATGGAATCCAAGACCTTAACAACTTAACTAAATCAAGCTTAACACATGCCTATCTAAGTTTTTTAGAACAACCAGCAGGTGCTAAGTATATAAAATTGGTACTACTAGAAAATGATTATTTCATTGGAAGGTAGTACCTCTTTTTTGTTTCATTAAGACCAGTTTATTGTATATCGACAAATATAAGTGTAGTAAATACTTTTGATAAATTAGTCTTACTGTGGGGTAATTTAGAGGAATAATTGACTGCGCTTGAGTACTAATTTGCAGTAAGCATATGAGTAAAAGCAAACAGAATATTTAATCAACTTATTATTAAATGACGAAATGATAAAATAGTATGTATATACAAATTTTATCAAAGGGGAAGAATCACTTAAAATAAACACTTTAAACAGCCTGTGCCGTTTCTCATGTGCTTTAAAGATCGATCAGCTAGATCTTTTAAATAAACCAACTATAATTAAATAAAGTATGAAATCACCAAGACAATCTTTTAGAACTAACTTTCTAAAACACCTCGTAACAGGGATTATGAGTTTGTTGATCATTGGATCAGCAAGTGCTCAGAAACCTCTGAAAACTGAAAACGCAACAGATGAATGGGTTATTAAATGGAATGCATCTGATGAATTCAATGGTTCATCACCAGATTGGGCAAAATGGATTCGTTCGGGTAATTTACCGAACACTACTGCATGGAAATGGGATAATGCTCAGAATGTTGTAATAAACAACGGTGTGGCAGAGTTAACTATGCGTCAGAATCCTAACAATGCGAATGATGGAAATACGTTTTTTAAATCAGGTATTTTAAAAACGTACAACACTTTTACATATGGTTACTTTGAAGCAAAAATTAAAGGAGCTGATATCGGAGAAGGTGTTTGTCCATCTTTCTGGTTGTACAGTAACTTTGACTATTCTGTAGGAGAAGGAAAAACAGTGTACAGTGAAATTGATGTTGTAGAATTACAACAGTTTGATTGGTATGAAGGACATCAAGATGATATCCAAGATATGGATTTGAACTTGCACGCTGTAGTGAAACAAAATGGGGAGGGAGTTTGGAGACGCCCTAAAGCTTACCCAGAAGAACAATTAAATAAATGGAGAGCACCATGGGATCCTACAGAAGATTACCATATTTACGGTTGTGAAGTAAACGAACAAGAAATTATTTGGTATGTAGATGGGGTTGAAAGAGGCAGAAAGCCAAATACTTATTGGCATAGACCAATGAATGTAACATTATCTTTAGGACTAAGAAAACCTTTTGTAAAGTTCTATGATAATAGAAATAATGCAGTTAATCCAGAAACGGATCCTCAAGCTGCAGCAAAACTTTCTGGCATGCCTACAACAATGTATGTAGATTACGTACGTGTTTGGTTAAAATCAGATGAGGTAACTCCTCCACCTCCAAGTTTAGGTGTTGGTGTAATTGGAAACCCAAGTTTTGAAACTGGAGATCTTACAAATTGGGATGCAAGTTATGGTAATACTTCTGTAGTAAATAACAATGCACAATCAGGTACAAAAGCAGGAACAATTGATAATGCAAGTATTGCACAGGTGGTTACACTAAAAGCAAATACAACGTATAAAGTAGGTGGTTATGCTAAAGTCGGTGCTGCAGGAACAAATGCATTTATGGGTGTAAACAAAGCATCTACAAATGAGTTTATTCAGAATTACGAATTTACATCTACATCTTATACTCAAGGTGAAATTACGTTAACTACAGGTGCAGCAGAAGAGACTTACCGCATTTGGTTCTGGTCTCAAGGTCAAGCATATTGTGATAACTTTACTTTGGTAGAAGTTGATGGTGGAGATGGAGGTAATGAAGGTCCTTCTGATGTTGCAGTAACTGGAGTTACTATCAATTCATCATCAATCACTTTAAATGAAGGAGATACACAATCATTGTCAGCTACTGTTTTACCGTCTAATGCAACAAACAAAGCCGTTACTTGGAGTGTAGTAAATAATACTATTGCTTCTGTAAACAATAATGGTTTAGTTACGGCATTATCAGAAGGTACAACATCAGTACGTGTTACAACTGCAGATGGAGCAAAACAAGCAGTTTGTACAATTACAGTTAATTCAACATCTACAGGTGGAGGAAATGGAGCATTACCAGAAGTTGGTCAAGTAATTTCTTTAATAACAAATGCAGGTAATTATGTAACAGTAAATACTGGTTCTGGTACAGCATTACAAGGAACGCAATCTTCTGTAAGTACAAAAGAACAATTTAGAGTTGTAGATGCCAACGGTTATTTAGGTTTACAGTCTGTAGCTACAAATAAATATGTAACAACTGCTTCTAATAATGCGGTTAAATGTGGTGCGTCAGGTGTTTTTGAAAGACAAAAATATACTATTGAACTAAGTGGAAATGGTATTATTGTTAAGTCGAAAATAAACGGTAACTATTGGTCTGTAAATTCATCATCTTCTAATGCTTTGAATGCTGATGCTTCATCAGTAAATAATGCAGAAGTATTTGTATGGGAAGAAGTTGGGTCTTCGTCAAGAAAGTTAGATAACTATGTTGCATTAGAACAAGAAATTAGCATTTATCCTAACCCATATACAATGGGACTATTAATGATCAATTTTGGTCAGAACATGAATGGTAAAGTGAATATTATTGATTTAAGTGGAAAAATAGTTTTCTCTTCAGAAGTAAATGACCAAAAATCTGTAGCAATTTCTAAATCAGAATTAGCAGTAGATAAAGGTTTGTATATCATTCAATTAATTGGTGATAACGTAAATACATCTAAGAAATTAATTATCGAATAATAGAATAGAGTTTTTAAAGGGCGTTATAATTTTATAGCGCCCGCCAACATTCCGTTTCAACTTGGTGTTATCCATAACATTCAAGAAGAGACAAAAAACATTCTTAATTACTAATTACATTTCAAGCGAGTGTAAACCCTAAAGTTAAATTTATTTTAAACTTGGTTTTGGGTAATTCGTATCTCAATTAAAAAAGTAAATTCAGAAGGGGCATCGTTATACGGTGTTCCTCTTTTTTTGTATACTTGAACCCTAAACGGAGTAGAATTTGCAATAAGAAATGATGTATTGATCCAACAGACGTCAAAAAAATAGTAGGAATATTCAAGATAGAATTATATTGATGATATAGAAACAATTAACCCCTAATAAGAAAATTTATAGAATGGCAGATTTATATGAAATAGGAAAGAAATATTCTTTTGATATTACGATGACAGGTAAACATTATATGCTTTGTGAATTAAGTCTGACTCTTTCAAAAGAAGCGGGAGGTTTGGGAGTGAAATATTTAAAGAAAATAAAGGAAAATATTGAGCTCGTATTATCTTCTAAAATTGATGTTTACGAATTTGGATTCGACTCTACAATTATAGATTTTAAAAAAGAAAAATCTATAATAAATTATAATTATTTTAGAAGCGAAATAGAAGTTGATTCAATTTCCTTATATGATGTTATCAAGGACTGGCTAAAAGAAGAAACTTTAAATCAATAAACAATTGAAAATTATAAAAGCATAATAATTGGAAGTTAAAAGTAAATTTACTGACCTAAAGTTTAGAGGTGATCACAAAAAAAATCCATCTTCTAAGAAAATAGAAGATGGATTTTTTGTATTATTCTTTAGTAGAAATGTAGGTGTTTCCTATAAGAAATCTACTTTACCAGAATCAAGGTTGTAGTATGCAGGTACAACTTTTACTTTTCCGCTATTAACAGCGTCAGCAATGATGTTAGATCTCTTTGTTAACTCTTCTGCATTTAATTCTGCATTCTTTTTCACTACATCGTTTACGTCAGCACCTTTTTCAGAAGCCTCAACAGCTGGAGTAATCTGACATAATAAGTGATTTAGGTTGTAACCGTTATCTCCACCATTTACAGCAGCAGTTACTGCACCACAACTTTGATGACCTAAAACAACAATTACTTGAGAACCAAGGTGAGCTACAGCATATTCAATTGATGCGATGCTGTCTGTATTTGCAATATTACCTGCAACACGTACAACAAACAATTCACCTAAACCTTTATCAAAAGCAAGTTCTGGAACAACTCTACTATCTGCACAGCTTAACACAATTGTGTCAGGGTTTTGTCCAGTTACAAGTTCGTTTCTTCTTGTCTCATTTCTTAAACCGCCTTCTGCTTTATCAGCAACAAATTTCTCATTTCCAGCTACAAGGCTATCAATAATTTGTGATTGTGTCATAATTTAGTCTTTTAAAGTTATGTAAATTCAAAACATCCGAAGATAATTTATTGAATAATTATTATCAAATAAAAAATAGAAAAATAAAAAATAGAAAAATAAAAAGCATCTACTTAGAAAGTTGATGCTTTAAACCATGTTTACGTAAAATAAACTCTAAACTGAAAACTAGCAATAAGCGGGTTTTACCCCGTATCTAATCATTTAACTATTAAAAATCTATTTCTATAAAATGCTTTTATCCCTTTATTCTCTATATGATTAAGTATAGTTTCTAATCAGTAAAAGAGTGGAGTTTTGTTTTGTACTCATCTTTTTGAATAAAAAATTAGAAATAAAATAGTATTGTATATGATAATAACAGAAAGATATTGATAATCAGTTTTTTGTATTTTATTTTCTTTTAAAAAATAATTTTATAAGCAATGTTAGGTAATACTAAAGTATCTGTATTTTCTTCTATTTTTCCTTCTTTGGTCATGGTATATCCAAAATACTCAGGGTTTCCTAATGCATTTATTATTTGGAAAGTCCATAAAGAAGTATGCGTTGGTTTATTTCTTTGGTACAGGAAGCTCATACTTAATATCTGATTACTGGGGTATTGTTCTCCATAAGCATTTTGATAATCATACACTATTTCACCAGTCGCATTACTTGCTTCTTCATCTAAAGGATGTTTTCTATCGCCTCCCATAAATGTTATTTTCCCGTTCATACTAAAAGTATTGTTTTTCTCTTTACCCACTTTCCATTCCTTTCCTGCAAGGAAATTAACTACATAGTTCTTATTAAAAATAGCATCTCTTTCAATACCATCGCCGCCTTTATATTTGGAATCAAAAATTGAAGCAGTTGTAAGAAAGTAAAAACCATTTTTTATAAATTGCTCTAAGGTTAAATCAATTCCCACATTTCTGCCTGTTCCTTTATTTTCCAACCCGAAAGGAATGTACCATTCATTGGTAATATTTTGCATAGAGAAATAACTTCCATCAACCACAGGTATATTGAATAAGTGTTGATAGAAAACTTCGGATTTAAATCGCAAAGATTCGGAAATATTCCAATCGTAACCAATTACAAAATGATGAGCTTTAGAAAACCCTAAATCATTATTAGGGTAGGTGGTTGTACCTTCATTATCAGTAACAGGAAGCATATAATAATGCAACTGTTCTATCTGACTGTGTAAACCATAGCCTAAAGTTATGCCATGCCAAGGATTAATTTGGTAGCGTGCACCAACACGTGGTTCAAAAGAAATTTCTTTATTGATATCAAAATATTGAAGGTGTAACCCAGCATTTAAAGTCCAATGATTGCCCAGATTAAATTGTGATTGCGTATACCCTTGTAATAAATAACTAGTTCCTGTGCCACTAGCAAAATTATACATTGGCTCACCATAATCATCTGCTTGATTCATATCAATTGTATAATGCAATTGCTTAACTGTAAAACCTGTTCTATTGGTATGCTTTTTTCCAAACTGATAATTTATGTAACTATTTAGTGCTAGGTTCCATTGTGTATTTTCAAAGTCATCTCTTTCTTCAAGTATATTTTCAGTATTCAATCGTCCTTCTTTCCAAAACATACTATTACCTGATGCTGAAAGTGAAGTTTTCCAATATCCACTCTCATTAATAGTATGTTGGTAATTAATACCAGTGCCACCAAAAAGTATATTTGTTTTAAAACTAATATCAGCTTCTTCAAAAGTTCTATTAGAAGAGTCACTTTCAGCAGCTCTATGTTGGGTGTCTTGTCCGCCAACACCCCAAATACTTAAAGTACCTTTTTTACTGGTGGGAATATTTATTTTAAAAGAAAGATCTTGATACCCTAGAAAGCCCATTTCAGGTGGTAGGATCGGGCTAAGTAAAGCATAAGTTGAATACCTATAATTAAATAGGAAAGAGGCATCAGAACCTTTTTTAAACGGACCTTCTGCAGCTAAATCAATTCCATTAATTCCAACTTGTGTGGCAAAAGCATAATCGTCTGTACTACCATTCCTTAATGACAAATCAAAAACACCAGCTAATGCATTACCATATTCTGCTGCAAAAGCACCTGTATAAAAATCAGAGTTATCGAGAACATGATTACTTAGTGCAGTAACACTTCCTCCGCCAAAAGCAATGATGTTAGATAAGTGATTAGGATCTGGAATATCAACACCTTCAACCCTCCAAAGCATACCTTTTGGAGAGTTACCTCTTACAACCATTCCATTATTACCAGTTCCTCCAGCAACACCAGCAAATGAAGAAGCCAGTCGGGCAGGATCATCAAAACCACCTGCATACCTACTAGTTTCTTCTACAGTAAACTTTCGTCCACTAACAAACGCCATTGTATTGTTGGTTTCATCTTTACTAGAAACGTAGGTGACTTCTATTTCATTAAGTACAGTGGTTTCTTCTGTTAAGGCAACATTTAACTGGTATTCTTTAGCACTGTTTATAATAATTTCTTTAGCCATATAAGGAGTATAACCAATCAGTTTAAAGAAAACATCATGTCGACCAATAGGCACATTAAGTTCAAAATTTCCCCTTTCATCTGTTAGACATGAGATTACTTTCTCTGAGGTATTCACCCAAACTGCAACACCAATTACTTCTTGTCGTGTATTTTTATCGACTACTTTACCATATATTTTTTGATGTATGGTTTGTGCTTTAAGTGGTATAGAAGTACAGCAGAGAATGATAATTAGAAAAGCGTAAATAGATTTCATAATGGTATTTTAAATCATGTTTTTTGTATTGTTACAAAGAGATATATTTGTGGGATAAAGTTCAATACTGATTTATAATGATTTTTTGATCTATACGCTGAAAAAAGCACTTAAATGAATACTATCTTACAAAAACACACTGAAATAGCTAAACAAATTGAAAAAATTCAGAGTAGTTGTATCACAATATTTGATTTTACAAAAAGGGAACATGTTTTTGTTTCAGATAATTTTGCTCCGTTATTAGGTTGGGATATTGATCAAGCTTTTGGGAAAGCAGAAAACTATATAGATAAAAAAGTACATCCAGAGGATATCGCTAAACTTGAAAAAATGTCTTTCTTTTTCATTAATATTTTTAATGAATTTGATGATAAAGAAGAAGTGAAAAATTACAAGTATCTCACCGAATATCGAATAAAAAATAGTCAAGATAAATATGTTTGGGTAACAGAACAACATACTGTTGTAGAGCTAACAGATCAGAACGAAATGTGGCTCGTTTTGGGTATTCTTGATTTATCTCCTTCTAATCATCAGCACAAAACATGTAATGCATTGCTTACCAATATTAAAACGGGTGATGTCACAATCTTCCCCGAAGAAAAACCGTCAATTATTCTTTCTAAAAGAGAAATTCAAGTGTTAGAAGAAATAAGTAAGGGATATGTAAGTAAGCAAATTGCAGACAGGTTGAACATCAGTATAAATACAGTAAATACACATCGTCAAAAAATAATAGACAAGATGGAGGTGAACAACACAACAGAAGCTGTACAAAGAGCAACTGAGGTTAATTTATTTAATTAATAGGGCATATTAAATTGTTCATACTTGATTTCTGAAAAGGTAAAAAGATGACTTAGGTCAATATTATTACTTAAAACATATTGCTTTTACAATAAACGCTTCTATTTTTGCAATAAATAAACTAAATGTATTGTTGAAAACAGAGAAGTTACATATCGTCTTAAACATTCTGTGTGCAGGAGTAATCCTCTTCAATACATTTTCTGTGTCTTTATTAAAATTAGACTTAGAACGTCAAAGAGCGTTTATTGAAAAAGTCTTTTGTATAAATAAAGATAAACCTGAAATGTCTTGTCACGGACAATGTTTCATCAGTAAAGAGCTTAAGAAAGAAGCAAAGAAACAACAGGAAACATCTGAACAATTATCGAAAGAATATGTGTTGGATTTACCTGTAGTGCGACAAGAATTTGTTGGCATTCAATTTACTGATTTTGAGGAACAACTACAGGTGACTTTTCCAGAAGTTACCATGACCTCTAAAGAACTACTTGATAGAGCACTTCGTCCCCCTATATTTTCTGTATAATTTTCATTATTAAATCTACAGTAATTAACTGTTTAGACATGGTTTTTTATGTCTTTAGATTTTTAAAATAGTACTTTCAAAATTTATCATCAATTACTTTAGATGGGTATTTTTAGCCTTCTCTATTGTGTATGATTTAAATTGGCTGTACTCTACTATTTAATCAATTATTTTTTTGAGCTATACAATTGTTTCGTTTTATAACAAACAACGCAAACAAACACGCTCTTTTTATACAGAACAATGAAAAATCTATCATATATCGCTTTATTTTTATTCTCTTTTATCATTATAGGTTGTAACAATGATGACAATGAAACAGTTACACCCAACAATCCATCTTATGATTTTGAAATCACAAAAGTGAAAGACGAAACAAGTGGGTTAACGTTAAAATTGATGGCATCTAAAGAAAATCTATCTGAAGGAGTAAATAATGTTGCCTTTGAAATAGAGGGAACATCAACACTTACAACTGGTGGAACTTGGCAAATTGTTCCAAAAATGACTATGATGATGAATGAAATGACACACAAACACTCAACGCCAATAAGAGGGTTTGAAGAGGCAACAGAGTCATTTTCTGGCAAAGGACAAATATTATTTGTAATGCCAACAATAGAAATGGGAGCTTGGGATATAGAGGTTCAATACATTTTAGAAGAAACTGCTTTAGCTACTTGGACAATGCCATTAACTGTTGAACCTGTTCCGTTTTTAGCAGAAGATCCTGCATATAAAACAGTCATCAATTTGCCATTGGCAGACTCAGATAATAAAATTATTATGGGTTATAATTTTATAGACAATGGAAATAACCCAGCAATGGGGTCTAATAATTACGAAATTTTAGCCTTTAAAAGAATCCCAAGTATGGGGCACGGTCATTTAGAAACGTATGTTCCTTACACAGATTTAACTTTTGGAGTTACTCCTCATATGCCTTCAATGGATCATGGCTCTCCAAATAATGTAGACCCTGTTGCAAGTACAGATGGAGTTTATACGGGTGTTGTTAATTTTTCGATGTTGGGAGATTGGCAACTAAAGTTAAATGTTGTAGATAACAATACTGTAATTTTAGATGAAGAAGGTGTTTCATTTTATCTTGAATTCTAAATGAAATTTCTTATCAACAGAATGGTGCAGATAGTTATTATCTGCACCATAAGCTGTTCATTTTCTTTTGCACAAGATTCTTTAAAAACGGTTTATCTTGGTGAGGTTATTATTTCTAGTGATACAATAACCGATCAAGATTATCAATTAACTGCGGATCAGTTATTAGAAGCAAATAGGAAATTGAACGTTGCAAAGCGTGGTAATTTTGCATGGGAACCTGTTATTGATGGTTTTACAGATGGTCAGATTACCGTTGCAATTGATGGTATGAGAGTATTTGGTGGTTGTACCGATAAAATGGATCCTGCAACTTCATATTTAGAACCCGTTAATTTACAAAAACTGCAAGTTTTACATGCTGCCGATGCTCAACAATATGGCACATCTCTAGGTGGAGCAATTAATGCAGAAATGCGTTATCCTACACTTGGTAATCCATTAAGTTTAGGTGTACAAACAGCGTATAGTAGTAATACTAATGGGACTGATACGAATGTTTTTTTAGAGAAATCGTATAAGAAAATTGGTTTTAGATATTCTGGAGCCTACCGTCAGCATCAAAGCTATACAGATGGAAATGGAAATCTAGTACCTCACACACAATACCGTAAACAAAACCATACTTTTACCACATTATTTCAGCAGAATGAATCTACTCAATGGACAGGTTTATTTATGTTTGATGAGGGGAGAGATATAGGTTACCCAGCACTACCAATGGATGTGAGTTCAGCAACGGCTTATATGGGAAATTTGGGTTTTAAAAAGAAATTCAATGATTCTTTCTTTAGTACATTGACAGCAAAAGTGTATTACAACTCCATTACTCATATAATGGATGATACGCAGAGAGAGAATGTAGCGATGCATATGGATATGCCTGGTAAAAGTCAAACAGGAGGAGTTTGGACAACTTTAGAACATACATCTTCTAAACATCAATTTAAATTAAAGGGAGATGTTTATATAAATACTTTGTTTGCAGACATGACCATGTACTCTCCAACAGGAGGAGTAAATATGTATTTACAAACTTGGGGTGATATTCAAAGAAATTCAGCTGCAATTTTTATTGAAGATGTATGGCAATTAGACCCTAGATTAAAATGGAAAAATAGCCTTAGATTAGAAGCTGTATCTACAAATTTAACAAGTGATTTAGCACGCATGCAATTCGAAATATTAGGGTATTCTATTAATGGTCCTGAAAGTGATCTTGGTGGAGATTTCTCTTCTCTATTTCTGTATCAATTGGATAAAAAATGGTCAGCATCATTTGGTGGGTCTTACACTCAAAGATTCGGAACAGCGTCAGAATTGTATGGTTTCTATTTATTTAATGCTAGAGATCAGTATGATTATATTGGAAATCCAAACCTAGAAAATGAAAAAGCAACATCTTTCACCTTTGATTTAAATTACAAAAAAGGTGTTTGGAATGTAGGAGCAAGGGCAAGGAAAACGTATATCAAAGATTATATTGTTGGGATCGTAGATGAAAATCTAGATGCCATGACTCCAGGAGCTTTAGGTGTAAAAGAATATCAAAATGTTGATAATGCACAATCTTCTCACTTTGAATTGTACGGTTCTACTAAATTTACCAATTGGCTAGGTTATAGATTATCTGCAGTTGTAGAAAATGGCTACATAGATGCTTTACATTCTCCAATGCCGTATATGCGTCCTTTTACTTTAAAGCAAGATGTTAGGGTTTTAATTAAAAAAGTTACAATAGGTGGGCAATATGAATATTCTTCTGGCATGAGTTCTCCTAGTACAATTTTAGGTGAAGCAGAAACTTCCTCTTATCATTTAGTAAATTTATATGTTGATTATAATTTACCATTAAGAAAAGGGAATCTTCAATTTGATATTGCAATTAATAATGTATTCAATACTTATTATATAGATCCTTTTGCATGGAATTCAATTCCAAACATGGGTAGAAATATTAAAGCAGGAATAAATTATAAGTTTTAATTATTATCTCTTAGGATAAGAAATAAGCCTGAGCCTAATAATAAGACACCTAATAATTTTTGTAATGTGATTGGACGAATAGGAACACCCATCCACCCAAATTGATCGAACAAAAGAGAAGCGACAATTTGACCTGCAATTATTGATGCAAACACATTTAATGCACCAATACGAGGTACTAAAAATAAAGAAGTTGTTACAAACACGACCCCTAGAATACCACCGAGGTAGTAATATGGAGGAAGTTGTTGTAACAACTCTTTTGTAGGCAACTGCGGTCGTGCTATAACTAAAATAATAAAAAGAGTAAGCAGTGTGCCTCCCATAAAATTAATAATAGTACCTAGGAAAGGGGACCCTAAAGTTGATCCCACTTTTGCGTTTAGATTACTTTGCAAAGGCATCAACGCACCGGCTGCCAACGCAAGACTTATATATAAAAGATGTTCTATTTTCATGTGCTTTGTAATTGCACGAAAAATACAACAATTGAATTCTCTTTGCAATGTTATTTTACAGCAACTGCTTTGCAATGAATAACATTTCCTGTTTTCCTGTTGATTGTTGTTATTATTTCTGCATTGTCATTTACAATCAACCTAACATTAATAACTCCAGAAGTTTTAACTACAGATTTAATTTTACCTGAACGAATACCATTTTCAAACTCACAAATAAACTTTTCGTTATCAAGGTTATACAAATAGGTCGATTCTTTATCTTTAAAAATGCCAACCCAATTTCCAATTAATTGTTCTGTTTCATGATTATCTAACGTGTTATCGATAAGCATTTCATACTTATTAAACCAATCTTTATCGTTAGATGTTGAAGCAAAATTAACATTAAAAATTATTGTAATTAACCCAATTAAGAATAACTTTTTCATAAGCATTTTTAACTATTTATTTCTACTTTATATACAATTTTGATCTTACCCTATCATAATATTATCTAACAGTAGAAAGCTGAAGTACTATTAAAACACAACGTCGATAAAAATAATTCATTCCAATTACAGAAAAAGTACATTATTTACTTATTTCAAGAAAATAAAGTGCTTTAAAATGTAACTTCTTAGTAGAGTACAATCTCAATCACTGAAAAATTATGAATGTTAGGGTTACATCTCATGTACTATTTTATAGAAAATTATTTATTTAAAGGGTCTAACATATTGAAACCAAACCTACAACCAAGTAAAATTTGGTATTGAGAAACGTAATGATGTCTTGAATTTGGATCATATTCTGGGTTTAGTTCATCTGTGAAATTATAATTTGCACTATTTGCATAAGAAGCCACTAAATGAAACCTTATATTATGGTGATCCCATGGGTAGTACTCTAAAGCAATTTCTCCGGTTAGCATCTCAGTATTATTAATTGTTACAAGAGAGCCATCTTCTGGGTCTACAACAGTAGGTCTATCGTTTTCATTGTCAAATTTTACGGCATCATATATTAGTTTAATATAAGGTCTAAATTTATTACCCATATATTGGATTTTAATTGGAGCAGAAAGGTACCCTGCATTTTTGTAAAGGTTAGGCATGTTTCTCGCTACAATTACATCTGTATCCAAAACAAGATCAGTAAAGAACCATTGTAAACCTATAGCACTAGAAAACGCTTGAGAATCATACTCTTTATAATGAGTGAGTGTAGTTACATTTGCGTAGATATCAATTTTATCTTTTAATAAAGTACCATTCCAATATAAATTGTATTGTAAGGCAACCTGATTACCTATAGAATCTAATGCACCATTTACCATTTGCATACCAATATCTTGTCCACTTTCTGAAGAGTAAAGAAATCCAATACCCGTTTTCCAACAGGCCAAATTGTTATTAATTACACTATATCTGTAAACATCACTTGGGTCGTATTCTTGCTCAACAGAACCAAGATTTAAAAAGAATTTACCTCCTGTAAAAGTCCATTTTTGATTTTTAGAGTTTAATGATAATGAAGCAACTTGAATATTATCACTAATATTTGCTGTTCCAATAGTATTGTTATTAAATACTTGTCTGTAATTAAAACTCATTCTATCTGTTAGTTTTCCATTTACTTTAACTAAAAAGGTAGAGAATTGGAACCGAGAATCTTTAGCAAAACCGTCAAAGTTTTCATTATAATTTAAAAATCTATAATCCATTCTACCATTTATAGGAATCTCAAGGTTTTCCTTAAAAAATTCCCAACCTCTTTTTTTATTTTGTGCAAAGAGCGAAGAGGTTGTAAGTCCAATTAAAAATAGACAAAGAAGAAAATTGTATTTAAAGTTCATATTGATTGAAGTAGGAATAGTTTTGAATTTGATTTTATGAAAATAACACTTTAAATAAGTTAATTTATAGTGTTGTACAAAAGCAATAATATTTTTACTAAATTATTACTTTTATTAAAATATTACAGAATATAATATTTACTTTACTATAAAATTATATTTTTGATCGTCTAGCGAAAATCTTCGCCTCTTGAAATTAATGAAATGCAATCAAGATTAATCCCTTCAGAAAAATTAGAAGATCTTCTTCACTATTTTATAGCTTCAAAAAAAAACTATGATGAAGAAAAACATACTTTAAACATAGAAACAGAACAGCTTAATTTTGCTTTAAGATTACCATGGCAATTGGATAAAAATCTTTTGCCCATAGAAAAGACTTATGTAATATGTTTAATTCAAACAGAAAGTGCTGTTGTGGGTTTAGTGAAAAATGAAGAGTTACTATCTCATAAAACGTTTTCAACATATGCAGTAAGAAAAAAGCAGGGTAAATCTCAGATAAAGTATCTTAAAACAAGGGGTAAATCTAAGGCAGGGTCAAGGTTACGATTAGCAAATACTATTAATTTCTTTGAGCATATAAATGAACGTTTAACAAGTTTCTTTAAAGATGAAAAAGTAGAGAAAATTGTTTTTAGTTGTTCCAAAATACTTATTCCATATTTATTTACATCAAAAGTTCCCTGTCCGTTTGATAAAAAAGATACAAGAATTTTCAAATTGCCTAAATATATACCTAATGCAAATTTTGAAGATTTGAAAGAGACTTTAAAGTACCTTAATAGAGGAGAACTCATGTTTGAAGATACAGATTTACCTGAGATGGAAAGCCTACTAAAAGACCTATTTAATAACCAATAGCATGATGAGTAAATTACTTCTAATTTTATTTACATTGATAAGTTGTACACCAACAATAAATACAAAAAATTTGACAAAAGGATATTGTGAAGGAAGAGTTATCATTTCTTCGAAAGGAATAGAACTAATGTGGCCTGGTAGTGCTGTAACATTTAAAATAAAAGGTAAACATTTAGATGTTAATTTAATAGACGATAAAGGTGAAAATGATTATTCTATCATAATTGATGGTGAAGAAACGGGTTTTATTACGCCTTCTGTTACAATGCAAACTTACCGTTTATTTGAATCTTCAACTATAGCAGAACATACAATTACATTACATAAAAGAACAGATTATTCAAGAGGAACAACTGTTCTTTCTGCTGTCAATACAGATGGAGAAATATTGCCTATTCAGCCGAAGAAAAAACATATAGAATTTTATGGTAACTCAATAACTGTTGGATATGCAAACATAGACAGTACAGGGCAAGATAATTCTGACTTTACCAATAATTATGTGGCATTCTCTGCATTAACTGCAAGATATTTTAATGCAGAATTAACTTGTATTGCTAAAAGTGGAATAGGTGTTATGGTGAGTTGGTATGATCTGATAATGCCAGAATTATACGATAGGCACAATCCCAATGATCCAAAGAGTAAATGGGATTTTACACAAAAAACACCTGATGTATTAGTGGTAAATCTCTGTCAAAATGACTACTGGATTTTAGGTATACCTAATAATGAGTTCTATATCAAGAAGTTTGGAAGACAAGCACCAACCCCTGATTTTATAATAAAGGCTTATCAAGATTTTATTATCTCTTTAAAAAATAAATACCCTACAACTCCAATTGTTTGTGTTTTAGGTGTTATGAATATTGTTGAGGAAGGGTCGCCTTGGCCAGAATATATAAAAGCAGCAGTAGATAACATTGGAGATGCATCCATTCATACTTTGATATTGCCTTTCCTTGCAGATAGTGCTCATCCTAATGTAGAAGAGCATAAAAAGATGTCTGAAATTTTGATTTCGTATTTAGAAGATAAGGAGTTATTGTAGATAGGAAAATAAGCTAATTTTAGTGTAATATATCTAGATGAGGAAACTTATTAAAGTATTTACTACACAACTTATTAAGCAATTTATTAATTTCTATAATATTCATATCATAAAATTATTCAAAAACACACGCTATGTACGGTATTGTTAATAAAGCTATTGAAGGATTAGTAACTGAGAATTTTGGAGCTGAAAATTGGAAAAAAATTAGAGAAAAAAGCGGTGTAGAAATTGAAGTCTTTTCAGGTAACGAACTTTATGATGATAAGATAACTTTTGATCTTGCTATTGCCGCATCAGAAGTATTAAACTTACCGTTAGAAGATGTATTAATTGCTTTTGGTAAATATTGGGTATTGACAACCGCTAAAAAGCATTATGGATCTTTAATGGATACAGGAGGAAATACGTTAAGAGAGTTTTTTGTAAACCTCCCTAACTTTCATAGTAGAGTAATGCTTTTGTACCCTAATATTCAGCCACCAGAGTTTGATGTGGAAGAAGTAGGAGAAAAAGAATTAAAGCTAAAGTATTTCTCTAAAAGAGAAGGGCTTACATTTTTTGTTCATGGTTTAATCTTAGGTCTCGGAGAGGCGTTTGATATGGTAGTAGAAACTGAATTGATCCAAGGAAGAAAAGATGGTTTAAAATATGATGAATTCTTAGTTAAATGGTAATAATATGTACGCAGAGATAGGGAATACAAAATTAGACTTCAATCTATTATCACCTTTTTATTTTATTGTAGATAAAAATTTAACTATAATTTCTAATGGTAAAAGCTTTGAGAAATTATTTCCTGATAGCTGTTTTAATAAGCTAGAAAATTACTTAAAACTAGCAAGACCTTGGAGTATTGATTTTAATTATGAAGATATTAAAAATCAACTTAAAAAGGTATTTGTATTCCAAAATTCTGAAAGGGATTTAGTGTTAAGAGGACAGGTGATTTTACTAGAGGAAGACGAACATATCCTATTTCTAGGCTCGCCATGGATGAAAACAACAGACGAGCTTATAAAACACAAATTATCATTAACAGATTTTGCCCTTAATGATCCCACTCCAGATGCCGTTCAACTTCTTAAAATGAACGAAATCAACATGATGGAACTCCGTGAAATGACGGACCGTTTGGAGTTACAAAAACATGATATTGAGCAGAAAGAAATGCTCTATAGAGGATTGGTAGAAAATGCATCTGAAATGATTTACCAAACCGATATTGAAGGTAAACTTTTATATGTAAATCCAGCAACTTTAGCCATTACAGGGTACTCCTCTGAAGAAATAATTGGTAAAGATTTCTTTGATCTCATTACCCTCGATATGAGAGAAGAAGTTACTCTTAAATTTGAGGAACAGAAAAATAATAGTATTCATAAAGAAATATATGAGTACAGTATAAATAATAAAGAAGGTGCAGAAGTTTGGATCTATCAAACTCTGATAAGTATTACGGATAAACAAAATGTAATAGTTGGTTATAGTTCTGTTGGAGTTGACATTTCACTAAGAAAAGAAATGGAACAAACTCTAGAAACTGCACGTCAAAAAGCATTGGAATCTGCACGTATCAAAGAGCGCTTTATTGCCAATACAAGTCATGAGTTAAGAACACCAATGAATGCAATTATAGGGCTTTCTAATTTACTGACAAATACACCTTTACTACCAAAACAATCTGAATTTATTAATGCAATTAAAACATCATCAGAAAACTTATTAGTAGTAATAAATGATGTTTTAGATATGTCTAAAATTGAATCAGAAAAACTTGAAATAGAGTTTATTGAGTTTAATTTAAAAGATAAAATAGCCCAATTCATGACAGCCTTAGAAATAAAGGCTACAGAGAAAAATATATTATTATTGCACGAATGGAAACCTGAGGTACACGAGTATATTTTAGGTGATCCTTACAGGTTGAATCAGGTACTAACAAACTTAGTAAGTAATGCAATTAAATTTACTACTGAAGGTGAAGTTAAATTAACAGTTGAGTTAGACAGAACAGATGAAGAAAACAATGTACAATACCTTAACATTAAAGTAAAAGATACGGGCGAAGGTATATCAGAAGAAAAACATAAAAGTATTTTTGAAGGATTCTCTCAGGCAGATGCTTCTATCACAAGAAAATTTGGAGGCACAGGTTTAGGTTTAACCATAAGTAAAAGTTTAGTAGAACTAATGGGAGGTGTTATTACTTTAGAAAGTGAAGTAGGTAAAGGCTCTACTTTTAGTGTTTTAATTCCTTTTAAAAAATGTGATGATATTGATATAATTCAAGAACCAACAAGAATTAACGAGGATATTGATTGGAGTGAGTATAAGGTATTATTGGTAGAAGATAATCAGTTTAATCAATTATTAGCTGAGAATATTCTTGGGCAATGGAAAGTAGACGTAGAAATTGCAGATAATGGTAAAATTGCTTTAGAAAAGATTCAAAAGTCAAATTTTGATGTTATTCTAATGGATATTCAAATGCCAGAAATGGATGGTATTGAAGCAACCCAATATATTAGAGGTAAACTGCAGATAGCAACACCAATTATTGCTTTAACAGCTAATGCTATGAAAGATGATTTGGATTATTACGAGTCGATTGGAATGGATGCCTGTATTACTAAACCTTTTAAGCAAGATGACCTTCAGAACATACTTTATAAATTATTTTCTAAAGAAGAAATTGTTATTGAGCATGAAGTAAAGACCACCTCATGGCACGGGAAAAAGATATTATTAGTAGAAGACAATGAATATAACCAACTTTTAGTAGTAAATATTTTAAGAGATTGGGGGCTAGAAGTAGACACTGCAAATAATGGTTACGAAGGTCTTGAAATTTTGAGTAATGAAGATTATGACATGATTTTGATGGATATACTCATGCCTAAAATGGGAGGAGTAGAAGCCACAAGATTAATTAGAAATACATTAAAAAAAGATACTCCTATAGTTGCTTTTTCTGCACACTTAACGTCTAAATTAGAAAAAGAATTTTTAGAGGTTGGTATGAATGGTTGTATTCCTAAACCATTTAAAGTAGGTCAGTTAAAGAAGACGATTAATGATGTTTTCAACTTTAATAATAATAAGAACAAGAAAAAAGAATTACACAGGCCTTCTGAAGGATGGAAGGGTAAGAAAATTTTAGTAGTAGAAGATAATCCATTTAATCAGTTACTGGTTGTAAATATCTTAGAAGGTTGGGATATGGAAATTGAAACTGCCGAGAACGGTAAAGATGCCATTAAGAAAATGAACGAGAACAATTTTGATCTTATTCTAATGGATATTCAAATGCCTATAATGGACGGTGTAGAAGCTACTAAATTTATTAGAGAGAAATTACATGATAATATTCCAATAATTGCTTTAACAGCAAATACTTCTAAAGAAGAGAAAGAGTTATATGAAGTTGTGGGTATGAATGCAATTGTTTCTAAACCATTTGATCTTGAAGTATTTGAAGAAACCATAAAAAACTTCTTATCAACAAGTTCAGATAATAATGCGTCTATTGTTGAAAAGAAAAAAGACATTAACGGTATTTCTGTACTTATTGTAGAAGATAACCCATTTAATATTTTACTACTCAGAGGTATTTTAGACCAATGGGATATAAGTATAGATGAAGCCGAAAATGGAAAAGTTGCTGTAGATTTAGTAAAAGAAAATAAATATGATATGATATTTATGGATATTCAAATGCCTGTAATGGATGGAGTTCAAGCAACTAAAATTATGAGAGAAGAATTAGGAATTACTACACCAATTCTTGCAATAACAGCTAATACAGAAGACGATTTGGTTAATCAATATTTTGATGTAGGAATGAATGCTTGTATCCCAAAACCTTATGGACAAGAAGAATTACAACAATCAATAATGAAACTTTTATAATAATTGTAAAATTAGGAATTACTACACCAATTCTTGCAATAACAGCTAATACAGAAGACGATTTGGTTAATCAATATTTTGATGTAGGAATGAATGCTTGTATCCCAAAACCTTATGGACAAGAAGAATTACAACAATCAATAATGAAACTTTTATAATAATTGTAAATTTGCTTTTTGTCATCAAAACTAATTGATATATACTCTTATTTTTATAAAAATTAGATAAACTATCAATTATGACAAAAATGAGACAATTAGACCAAACGCTTAACAATTTTACTCCAACAAAAAAGAAGAGACTTGATGTAATAGATGTTTTAAGAGGGTTTGCAGTAATGATAATTATGCTTCTTCATAACATAGAGCATTTTAATTATTATCATTATCCAATGAAAACAGTAACTCCAGATTGGCTGATAGATTTAGATGCAAATGTGTTTAGTACAATGTTTTTCCTTTTTGGAGGTAAGACGTATTCTATCTTCGCATTACTATTTGGTTTTACTTTTTACTTAATGTATGAAAAACAAAAACAACTAGGCAAAGATTTTGGCTATAGGTATTTATGGAGGTTATTTTTACTATCTATCTTTGCTGCCTTTAATTCAATATTTTTTGCAGGAGAGGTATTACTTATGTATGCTATTACAGGTTTGATTTTATTTCTCGAAAGAAAATTTAATGCAAAAGTAATCTTAATTATCGCCTGTTTCTTATTATTTCAACCCTTAGAATGGTATCGTTACTTCAACTATTTAGTAGTGGATGGTTATACAATAGGTAAAAATCTTTCATCGGATATGTGGTTACCTGTACAAACATATTTAGGAGGTGAATCTATGATAACAACATTCTATAAAAACATATCATTAGGGCAAACATGGTCATTTATGTGGGCATTAGAGAATGGTAGAGTAATACAAACAGCAGGATTATTTTCTTTAGGTTTTTACTTTGGTAAAGTGAAATTATTTGAAGGAAATTCTACAAAGAAATGGTTGACGATATTAATTTCAGCAGCTGTAATAAGCATACCTTTATTCTTTCTTAAGGAGACTTATTTAGTCAATCAATCAATTATTACTTTAAAAAGAACGTTGGGTGTTACGTTTGATATGTGGTGGAAACTTAGCTTCACATTTATATGGGTGAGTAGCATAATTCTGTTATATCGATACAGTGCTTTCCAAAAGTTAACAAAGTACTTAAAAGCATACGGTAGAATGAGCCTTACAAATTATATTACTCAATCTATGGTAGGTGGATTTATATATTATGGATATGGTTTAAATTGGGCAGATAAATACGGCGTAACAATTAGTTTAGGAATAGGTTTAGTTTTACTCATAGTACAAATTACTATTTGTAACTGGTGGATTAAGAAATATAAACAAGGTCCATTCGAAAAACTCTGGCATCATTTAACGTGGGCTCCTAAATTTTAATCTTTTAAAAAAATCATTTTATTATTAAATAAAGTGATTTTTTTTGTTTGACACTATACATACTATTATATTACTTCGATAAAGAAAGTATTATTTTACTAGTAATTTATGATGAGTGGCTCTATTAATAAATCATTTCTATTAGCTGTTGTGTTATTGATGCTATCTACTTTGGGAACTTCATCAGAAAAATACCAATGGAGAGTACTAGAGAATACTGATTTCTTAAAAGGGGAGAAGTTGATTTATGTGGCTAGTTATTCTTTTGTTGATGCTGGTATAGCTGAAGTATTTTTAGATGATTCTATGTATACCATAGAAGGACACAATTGTTTTCATGCCAAGGTAAATGCGGAAAGTATTGGTGTAGTAGGTGCTGTTTTAAATGTACATGATTCATGGGAAAGTTATTTTGATTCAGCTTCAATTCTTCCATTAAAATTTAGACGAGATGTAATTGAAGGGAAATATACTTTAGAAGAAAATATAACTTTTGATCAAGACAGTCAGAAAGTATATGTCAATTGGAAGAAAAAGGATAAGCCAGAAATTCATTACGAAGAATACCCAGGAAAGAAAGAAACAATTGATGTGATTTCAGGCTATTATTTTTTAAGAACAATTAATTTTTCGAATTTAAAAAAGAATGCAAGAATTAATTTTAATGGCTTTTGGGAAAAGAAAACTTATAATTTTGATATAATTTATTTAGGAGAAGAAAATTGTAAAACGAAGTTCGGAACAATAAAATCTTTTGTGTTTTCTCCTGTTGTACCAGAAAACTCTTTTTTTAGAGGAGATAACCCTGTTCGGTTTTGGATATCAAATGATGAAAATAGAATTCCATTAAAAATAAAAGCCAATTTGAAAGTAGGCTCTGTAAAAGTAAATTTAAAAGAAATAAAAAAGTCGAAGTCAAAACTTATTGCAGCAGGCAATTAAAAAAAGGGTTATTCAATTTAAATATTGAATAACCCTTTTTAGCATTTTAGTTGAAATCGACTTTAGAATGTGAATTTTTACCTCTATAGTACCATAAGATACCTGCAAATATTCCTACTATTCCTAAAGCGTGGTATAATCTAAACCCATTAAATGTCATGGTTTGAATATACCAATACAAATCACTTAAAACAGGTGTGAAGAAACTTATTATTGCAGCTAAAATACCATCAATTCTATATGCTTTATGAACAAAAAACAAATGATAAGAAATTGCAATAAACGGAAAAACACCTATAATAAAATTCAATAGGTAATCTAATAGCTTTTTCATGTCGGTAGTGCTTTAATTATTACTGATTAATCAAATATGGTTAATCTTAAACATATAAGCAAGTACGCATAACAAACATCTGTTAATTATAAGTGTATAAATAACTATTCAATGAAAAAGGTGCTTTTTTATTAAAAGTAGGATGGCTATAAAACAAAAGAATTCCACCACAAGTATGGTGGAATTCAATAAAAAGTGTCCACCCCGTAGGGTGGCACTGCTTAACGATTCATAATTCAAATATGAAGTTTTTGATTTTATAATGCAAGGATTGATAAGAAAATTTTGAAATATTTTTAAATAACATTAAACACAATGTTAATACTGTAAATTTCCTCACTTTTCTTCAGCAATGTTTTTTTCCATTTCATCAAGAATTAAAGTGGTTTCAGTATAAGTCTTCATCAAAATAAGTGTGAAAGTAGTTTATAAACACAACTTATATTGATTACATAATTTACGACTTAATGAGACTTTCAAATTTTATCATACTATCTATCTTTTTTATTTCATGCTCTACAAAAAACAAGGTAGAGACAGAACATAAAGACCAATTAGTAAAAATAGTTCAAGTAGATGCTGGGAATTCTAGTGACATTAAAATTGTGACAGGGGTAACATCGCCTAATAAAGAAGTAAATATGTCTTTTAGGGTGAGTGGTCCTTTGGTAAATTTTAATTTAGAGGAAGGGCAGAAAGTAATAAAAGGAGAATTTCTAGGAGCCATAGATACTAGAGATTTTAAATTGGCATTACAAAAAGCTGAAGCAAATTACAGGTTGGCTAAAACTGAAAATGAAAGAGCAAGCAGATTACATAAAAGTAATAATGTCTCATTACAAGTTCTTGATAAAGCAAAATTAGCTTTTGAAGAAGCACAAACTAATTTAACCACTGCAAAAAATGCATTAAATGACACAAAATTATTTGCTCCATTTACAGGGTATATAAAATCTGTACATACAGAGAAGGGAGAACACGTTAATGCAACACAAAGAATTCTTGTCCTTCAAGATTTTTCTAAAGTAAAAGTAAAATGCAATGTGCCTGAAGCAATTGTATTAAATGCTAAAAACATAGACCGAATACATGTAGTGTTTGATTCTAAGCCAACACAAAGATTTTCTGCAGAAGTTTTAGAAATACTTCATGATACTGAGGGAATCAATTACGCTTATCCAATGATATTAGAATTAAATCAGGAAAATGAGGATATAATTGCAGGAATGACTGCAGATATTTATCTAACACTATCTACAACTAAATCTACTACTAGTTTACTACCAACTAACGCTGTGATGGGTAAACCAAACGGAGATAGCTTCGTTTGGGGAATCCATCCAGAAACACAAACATTAAAAAAAGTACCAGTTAGTATTAAAGGACTTAAAAATGATGACAAATTTATAGTTGAAATACAGGACGATATTGAATGGGTAGTTGCAACCGGAGGTACTTATTTAGTAGAAGGTCAGAAAGTACGTGTGAAATTAGATAATACCATTGTTTCTTTAAACTAATACCAAATGAACTTAACGAAATTTACTATCGAGAATAAACCATTTAGTTGGTTTATACTTCTATTAATTATACTAGGTGGAGTAATTGCAAATTCTAAAATTGGTAAATTAGAAGATGCTCCATTTACAATAAAACAAGCAGTTGTACTTACTTCGTACCCAGGTGCATCAGCAGAAGAAGTTGAGCAGCAAATAACAGATAAGCTAGAAGAAGCCATTCAATCTATGGACGGTTTAGATTACCTAGATTCTGATAGTAGACCTGGGGTATCTCGTATTCTTGTTGTTCTTAAAAAAACAATACCTGCTGATGATATTCCACAGATGTGGGATTTACTAAGAAGAAAAGTTGGAGATATTCAGTCTTCATTACCTACAAATGCCAACCCTTCTATAGTAAATGATGATTTTGCAGACGTTTTAGGCTTATTTTATGGTATTTATGGAGAAGGTTATACATATAGAGAACTGAATGATTATGCTGACGACATCAAGAAGGAATTATTAAAAGTAGATAATGTTGCTAAGGTATCCTTATTTGGCAAAGCTCAAGAAAGTATAGACATCAAATTGTCATATACTGCTATGAATCAACTAGGGGTTTCATTAGAAGATATAATGATAACCTTAAATCAACAAAACAATTTAGTGAATGCAGGCTTTATTAATACTAATAAACAGCGAATTAGAGTTAAAGTTGGCGGAGATTTTACCGATATAAAAGAATTAAATAGCTTTTTAGTAAACACTAAAAATGGTAATCAGATCAAACTTAGTGAGATTGCAACAATTGAAGAAGGGTATGTAACACCATATACTACTAAAATGAAGATACAAGGACAGTCTGCTGTGGGGTTTGCAATTTCGGCGTCTGCAGGTGCTAATGTTGTGGAAGTATCTGCGGATATACGAGCAAAATTATCGAAAATTAAAACAGACTTGCCAGCAGGATTACACATTAAAAATATCTACGATCAAGGGAAAGAATCTCAAGATGCAAACGATGGTTTCATTTTTAATTTAGTAGCTTCTGTAGTAACTGTTGTAGTCATTTTATTGTTCTTTATCGGTTTAAAGAATGGAATCTTAGTAGGTTCAGGGTTGGTATTTTCAATATTAGCCACAATAATAGTAATGTGGAGCTTTGGCATTAACATGGAGCGTGTTTCATTAGCAGCACTTATTATTGCTATGGGTATGCTTGTAGATAACTCTATTGTAGTTATTGAATCTATTTTAATGAAAATGAAACAAGGTATCCCAAAACGTCAAGCTATTATGGAAGCAGCAAATGCATCATCTTGGCCGTTACTGGGTGCTACAATAATTGCAATTCTTACCTTTTTACCTATTAGAATATCACCTGATGCTACAGGGGAATACTTGTCATCTCTATTTTCAGTTTTAGCAATTTCGTTATCATTAAGCTGGGTATTTGCCTTAACGCAATCTGCATTAGTATGCGATGTTTTCTTAAAAGATGAACCAAATAAAGAAAACACATCAGATTTATACCAAGGGAAATTCTACGATAAATTTAGAAGTTTATTAGGATTAAGTATTCGCTATAAATATATCTCACTTGGTATTTTCTTGACTATTTTTTCAGTCTCGTTTTTCACCGCAAAATACATGTCTATTGTATTTATGCCAGAGCTCGAAAAAAATCTATTCAAGATAAATGCTTTCACTCCAGAAGGTACACGTATTGATTACACAGAACAAGCTGCAGATGAAGTTTACAATTGGCTTAAAAATCAAGAAGAAGTAAAAGAAGTGACCGTAACAATTGGCATGACACCACCACGTTACTTTTTGGCATCATCATCTTATGGTCCTCAATCAAACGTAATGCATTTTATTATTAAATGCGATGATTTTGATAATGTAGAAAAGGTCTTTAATCGATTAGAAGAACAGAAAAGAGATTTATTTCCTGAGCTATTTGTTCGCCCTGAATTGTACTCTGTAATGTCTCCCTTAGATGGTAAGGTAGAAGTAAGATTTATGGGTAACGATATACAAGTTCTTGATTCATTAAATCATGCAGCAATGGATATTATGAGATCAAGTCCAAAAGCAAGGCATGTACACAGTAGTTGGTTTAATATGTCACCCATTTGGAATGCAGAATATTCATCTAATAAAGTAGCACGAGCAGGTGTTACACGAGCAGATATAGCAAATTCATTTAAAATAGTTAGCGATGGTTTAATAGTTGGTACTTATAGGGATGAAAATGAGTTGATGCCTATAATGCTAAAAACGGATGAAGGTAGTACAGCAGACATCATTAAAGTAGAAAATATGTCGGTACTCTCTAAAAGTAAAACAGTGCCGTTGCCACAGTTAGTAAATAATTTATCTGTAGATTATGAATATCAATTGCTCCAAACATACAATCGTCATAGGGCTATTTCTGCACTATGTGACCCTGTTCAAGGAGTAACAACAGGTGAGTTGCAAAAAGATATAGTTGATAAGATAGAAGCTATGGATTTACCAGAAGGTTATACCTTGATGTGGGATGCCGAAAAGAAAAATCAGAAAGAAGCAGTCGATGCAATTGTTACTTTCTTTCCACTTGCTTTTCTATTGATTATAGCTATCCTTATTGCTCTTTTTGGGAATTATAAGCAGCCATTAATAGTCATGGTTTTACTTCCTTTCTCACTTATAGGTGTTGTATTTGGTTTAGTTGGTTTAAACAGGGCATTTGATTTCATGTCGTTTATTGGTTGGATTGGCTTATTAGGTATGGTTATAAAAAATGTAATTGTATTACTAGACGAAGTTAACATCCAAAGAGCAGAAGGTTTGTCTCATTTTAATGCAATTATTTCTGCAACGGTATCTAGAACAAGACCTGTACTTATGGCAGCAATTACCACTATGTTTGGTATGATACCGCTAATTCCCGATAGTGTTTTTGGTGCAATGGCAGTAACTATAATTTTTGGCTTAGGCTTCGCTACATTTCTCACATTATTAGCAGTGCCAGTATTCTATGCACTTTTCTATAATATTAAAACCAAGTAATAGTCATGACGTTATTCAAGCAAATAATGAGTGCCATAGTTTTGGTATTCCTTTTAGGAGATGTTTATGCTCAAGCCAACGATCCCTATTTAGGGGAATATAGAAAAGATGCATTAGCTCACGAGCAGTATGTGAAAATAGCAGAGAATAAAGTAGAAATTAGACATAAGAATTACAAAGCTGCAGCAGCAGACCTTCTTCCTAAAATTTCAGCCTCTGCAGATTATTGGTATATTCAGAACCCATTATTAATGACACTTCCAGATGATAATAGGCTAGGAGAATTATCGGGGATGTCTTTAGGGCAGGGTGCAAATAACCAATATGGATTGTATACCACTTTAACTCAACCTATTTATAGAGGAGGTATGTTAAAGGAGAAACAAAAAAGAGCAGAAGTAAGAGAGCGTATGTCTTATGACGAATTACAAATTACTAAGCAGGATATTGTATTAGCTACAGATTTACAGTATTGGCAATCTGTAGCTCAGAAAGAGTTAGTTTATGCAATGTATAATTACAGAGATGATTTAACTAGAATCTCTAATTTGGTAGCCCATAAAGTAGAAGTAGGTACATTAAATAAAAGTGATTATTTAATGACAGAGGTACGAGTTAACCGTGCAGAACTTGCCGTTATTCAAGCAGAAAATGATTTGAAAATATATAGTATGTCTTTAAATAGACTTCTCGGAAAGGAATTTGAAGAGGCTTTACCTTTAAGTGATTCTATTGTTCTAGAAACCTTTTTTGTACCTACTCTAGATCAAAAAGTACGTCCGGAGTACACATTAGCAGAGCACAAACTTAAAAGTAGTATACATGAATTAAACATGGTGAAAAGTACTTATAAAATGCAACTAAGTGGTGTCGCTACAGGTTCTTATTCATCACCTGGTTACGATTTTACTCCAGGAGCCTTACCAAATATTCAATTAGGAATGACACTCAGTATCCCTATTTATCAAGGAAGAAAGAAACATCAGATAATTGGAGCACAACAAATAAGGTTACAGAATAGAGAACTTGAATTAGAACGCACTCAAGAAATACTTAATTTAGAAATTGCACAAAAAAAAGTGGCTTGGCAAAATAGTATTAAAGAAACTGATCTAGCCAAAACCTCTGTAGATAAAGCTAAAGAAAATGCATTGGCTATGGAAGAACGTTTTGATGAAGGAATGATAGATATTTTAGAAGTAATCGATTCGCAATTGTATTTAGAACAGGCAGTAATTGAATTTATTCAAAGTAAATTAAAAACTCAGGTACAATGGACACATTACCTACGTGCCATGGGTCATCTTTCAATTAACTAGTTGCTATATTTGTAAAGTGGGTGTGTTTAACAACATGCTCACTTTTTTATTACTCATATTATATCAATCTTTGTTCAATTAGGGGGCATTAAAAAACTATCAAATGATTCTTCTAGAAAGGAATTACAAATGGCTACAACCTGTATTAAGCATATCAATTTCATTAATATTATTAGTTTTTACCTATTGGTCAATTAATAGTGATTTTGATATGACAAAAATGTTCAGTTATATGAGCACCTATCTTTATCTACTATGGTTTAATGGTTTTGTATATTTAAGTACAAAATTCACCTTGTTTTTTGACAAGTTTTTACCTTTTGAAAAGCACTCCAGTTTACGGTTAACAGTAGAGTTGGTTTCATTGTTTTTAATGGCCTTTATCTTCTTTTATATAGTGATGGTTATTTTAAATATTAATGGAGCAATTGATGAACCTCACGTAATGAACAAAAACAATACAATAATAGGCATTTTCCATAGTTTGGTTTTGTTGCTTTACAGTTCGCTCACTATTACGGATAACTTCTTAAGAAAATGGAGAACAGACTCTCTAAAAATTGAAGTCTTAAAACAAGATAAATTAAGAGCTGAAAATAGAGCACTTCAAGCACAATTAAATCCTCACTTTCTATTTAATAGTTTAAATGTAATTATTTCTGAAATTGATCATGACCCTAAATTAGCGAAACAATTTGCTTTAGATTTATCTCACACTTATAGATATGTACTACAAAGTAAAGATGTAGAATCAGTTACTTTTGAGACAGAGTGGGAGGCCATGCAAGCATATATCCATTTACATCAAGTTAGATTAGGAGAAGGGTTAAAAGTTTTAACATCAATCGATGAGCTTTCAAATCAAAAGAAAATACCACCTTTAAGCATTCAACTTTTATTAGAAAATTGTTTTAAGCACAATCAAGCTACACTTAGAAAACCTTTAATGATCACAATTTTTTCCGATGGAAATCAATTCAGTATTGAAAATAACAAACAACCAAAAAATAAATCAGCAGATACTTATAATATTGGTATCCAATATTTAAAAGAGAGTTTTAAGCAACTGGATCAGCAAACTTCTATCTATGTAGAAGAAAATGAAACTACTTTTAAAATCACTATTCCATTAATAGAAGCATAGTAAAATGAAAGTTCTTATAATTGAAGACGAAATACCTGCACAACGCTACCTCAAGAATATTATTAAAGAAATAAAGCCAAAATGGGAATTCCTTTTTCCTTTACAATCTGTAGAAGAAGGAATAGAATTCTTTAAAGAAGAGGAGGTTATGCCTGACTTGATATTTATGGATATCCAACTTACAGATGGAATAAGTTTTGAAATTTTAGAAAAAGTCACAATCAAAATACCTATCATATTTGTAACTGCATATGATGAGTACGCTTTAAGGGCTTTTCAAGTAAACAGTATAGATTATTTATTAAAACCAACTTCTATTGATGCTGTAAAAGTTGCCATTGAAAGGTTTGAAGAACAACTTAATGTGCCTTTAAAAAGTGAGGTTATTAATGAGGTTGTTCAATCAGTTAAAAATAAAGAAAAAGTTTATAGAAAACGTCTATGGGCAATTAAATCAAATAGTTTAGATGTAGCACTTGTGAATGATATTGCTTGCTTTTATTCAGAAAATAAGCAAACACATTTATTGTCATTACAGAAGGATAAAGCCAAGGTAGATATTACAATGGATAAACTTGAAGATGAATTATCGCCAAAGCAATTTTTTAGAATAAACAGACAATATATTGTTAATGTAGATGCAGTGCAGGGGATAGAACCTTTCTACAATAGTAAATGGGTATTGCGTTTAAAGGTTGATCCCTCTATTGAAATCGTTATTCCTAAAGAGAAAGTAACAAAATTTAAAAACTGGGTAGTGGATTAATGCAACCAAAAGCAAACAATTATTTTATTTATCTAAAATATTCTTTATTCAGTTCAAAAAATGAGTAAAATATTGGTGTATTTAAATTGAGAAGTTAATTTTGCATGTTTTTAAAATTATAGTTAACAAAATACTAAAAGAAGACAATGAGTTTTCAACTATCTTTTCCTAGTAATGCTTTATTTGTAGGGCATAAAAATCCAGATACAGATTGTACTTGTACTGCTATTGCAGCAGCAAATTTATGGGGAGGTACTCCAATTATTCAAGGAGAATTAAATCCAGAAACAGAATTTGTGTTAGCACAATTTAAAGTTGAAAAACCTGCATTCGAAGATGATTTTGCAGGAAAAGACGTAGTAATTGTTGACCATAACCAAACTACTCAATCTGCTGCATCTGTGGTAGAGGCAAACATTCTTTCTATTATAGATCATCACGCAGTTCAGGATAACTTCTTTTTCCAAAAAGGACCAATCCATATTGATATGCGTACTGTAGCATCTTGCTGTACTATTATTGCAGATTACTACAAAGAAATGAATGTTGAGATTTCTGAGCAAATGGCAGGGGTAATGTTAGGTGGTATTCTTTCTGATACTTTAGGCTTAACAGTGCCACATACAACGGATATTGATAGAGAAATTGCTGCTCAATTAGCAGAAATTGCTGGTATTGATAGCGTTGAAGGTTTTGCCAACGAAATGTTAGCAGCTAAGTCAGACTTGTCTAAATATACTGCAGCAGAAATCTTAAATTTAGATTACAAAGATTTTATTTTCGGAGATATCAAAATTGGTTTTGGTGTTTGTGAAAGCTTATTAATTGATAAAGTTATTGCTAAACAAGAAGAAATTAATGCAGCAATGATAGAAAATAAGAAAGGTGGTTACGACGCTATCTTCTTTGCATATGTAGATTTAGTAACTAAAAACTCTGTAGTTGTTGGTGCTGATGATGCAGACTTTGCTGTTTTAGAAAAAGCATTTGGCCTTACTAAAGGTGATTTAGGTATAACACTTGAAGGAAAAATTTCTCGTAAGAATGATTTTATCCCTCCGGTATCTGCACATTATACTGCTTAATTTAAATAATTATAATTGATACTTGCAACTACTTTAAATCCTTTTGGAATTGAAGTAACTGTAAATACCAACTGAATATAAAGGAAAGGTTATCTTGTTAATTGCGAGATAACCTTTTTTGTAGTTAATTATTTAGTAATGGTATCATTTAGTGATTAAAACGATTATTAACTACCAATGAATTTACTTTTTACTATCTTCGCTAAAATTCAAAAAAAATAAAGAATGCATCCTAATAATCTTCATATTGAGGGTTATGATTTTGATAAATTGACAAAATCATACCCTAAACTAAAAGACTTTGTAATAGATGGAAAAGCAGGGCGACCTACGATTTCATTTTCTAATCCTGAGGCAGTAAAATGCTTAAATGCAGCTTTACTTAAAGCCTATTACAAAGTGAATTATTGGGATATTCCAGAAGGATATTTATGCCCTCCAATTCCTGGTAGAGCAGATTATCTTTTAGCAATAGAAGATATTTTAGATACAACAACAGACCTAAAAGCAAGCATGATTAAAGGGCTTGATTTAGGAACAGGAGCTAACCTAATTTACCCTTTAATTGGTAAAGGAATGTTAGATTGGAGGTTTGTAGGTACTGAAGTAGACGATAAAGCAATTGAAAATGCTGTTAATCTGATTAAGAAAAATAAAATTAATCCGAAAGATATTTCTGTTCGTAAACAAGAAAACTCTAAACATATTTTAGAGGGAATCTTACGAAAAGAAGATCGTTTTGCATTCTGTATTTGTAATCCACCTTTCCATAAAAGTGCAAAAGAAGCTTTAGCAAGTTCTCAGCGTAAAGTGAGAAACTTAACAGGAAAACGTCAGAAGAAACCGAAATTAAACTTTGGTGGACAAAGCAATGAATTATGGTGTGAAGGTGGTGAATTGGCTTTTATTCATCAATTAATTGAAGAGAGTAAAAACTTTGGTGATCAAGTAATTTGGTTTACAACTTTGGTTTCAAAATCTTCAAATATGGGTGCTGTCCAAAAGTTTTTAAGAGGAGTAAAACCTGCAGAGTCTCATATTATTGACATGGGACAAGGGCAAAAGAAAAGTCGATTTGTAGCATGGACTTTCAATAAAGATTTAAAGAAATAAACTATAAAAAAGACAAAGTGTAAAAGCTTTGTCTTTTTACTGACTACATTTTACTAATGCAAACCTCGCTTCAGGGATATACTTTTATTGATCTTTTTGCAGGGATAGGCGGTTTTCACCTTGCTTTATCCTCTTTAGGTGCTACATGTAAGTTTGCAGCAGAATGGGACGAGAAATGTCAGATTACCTATGAAACCAATTTTGGTATAAAACCGGCTGGGGATCTTACAAAGATTGATGTAGCGGCTATTCCTTTACATGATATATTGTGTGCAGGTTTTCCGTGTCAGGCATTTTCTATTTCTGGTAGACAAAAAGGTTTTGAAGATACTAGAGGTACATTATTTTTTGATGTTGCTCGAATTATTGAAGCAAAGAAACCCAAGATAGTTTTTTT